>NZ_CP099571.1:650326-975489 GCF_040409795.1 Polynucleobacter sp. MWH-UH19D
ATCAAGATCCCCTTGTTTTCCAGTTTGAATTTGCGTTTGCGCAAGAAGGTATATGACTTACTCTTTAACGCCCATTTAAAAAATAATTATCACCATCAGTTTGAGCATTTCATTACTTACATGATTGTGCTCAATATGGCAGGTCTGGTGCTTGAGCATATTCCAGTCATTTACGAATCTCGCCAACACCTTTTTCACCTTTTTGATGTCTTTTCTCTAGGTGTCTTCACGGTAGAGTATGCATTGCGTCTATATGTTGCCCCTGAGGATCCTGCTTTTAAATCGGCAAAAGTTCCGCGCTTTGCATTCTTTAAAAGCCCGTTTGCTTTAATCGACTTGATCTCGATACTGCCGTTTTACCTTGGCGCATTCTTTGAGGCTGACCTGCGCGTTCTACGGGCATTACGACTTCTTCGTTTATTCAAGTTATTCAGAGCGGTTGCGCCAGCGGTGAGGGATTTTCTGGAACAGAACAAAGACAAATCATTTCGCTACAAAATTTACGCCTTAGTAAACGAAACCCCAACAAGCGGTGAGCTCCATCACGTATTTGATCTCACGATTGTGATTTGGGTGATCATTTCTGTGTTGTGCGTGATTTTGGAATCAGTGCATAGCGTTAACTACTATTTGCATTCTGAGTTTGTGATTCTAGACATCATGGCTGTCGCAGTATTTTCAACCGAATACTTGATGCGACTATATAGTTGTCCTGAAGATCCGCGATATAAAGCTTGGTTTACGGGGCGCCTTAAAAATGCGACCAGCCCAACAAGCATTATTGATTTGTTAGCGATCTTGCCCTTTTATTTAGAGAGCCTACTGCACCACTTATTTGATTTGCGATTCTTGCGAGTCTTTAGATTGATGCGATTACTCAAGCTTGCCCGCTACTCAGGGGCTACGCAATCCCTCTTTGTGGTGATCAAGCGCGAGTGGCCAGTGATGAAGGCTTCAGCATTCATCATGATTTTGTTAGTGATGCTAGCGGCATGTTTGGGTTATTTGTTTGAACACGAAGCGCAGCCTGATAAGTTTGAGAACATTCCGCAATCTATTTACTGGGCAGTTGTAACGCTAGCCAGTGTTGGCTATGGAGATATCTCGCCAGTAACGCCTGCGGGTCGTGCGATGACTATCGTACTCGCTCTCTTGGGTATTGGTATCTTTGCAATTCCTGCGGCGATTCTGTCATCTGCGTTGAGTGATCAGTTGCGTATTGAGCGCGAAAAGATGATGAACGAGCTCTATCACATGCTAGAAGATGGTGTGATTTCTGCAGAAGAGCAAGAGCTGATTGAGGCTGAAGCGAAGCGATTGCATCTATCCAAAAGCGAGTTAGATCGCTTGCTTGAAAAAGCGAGGGTGCAAATGGGTGTGGAGCATGCGAGTAATAATGGCGCTCATGGAAAATTTCATGAAATTAACCTCAGCTTTTTATCGAAGCATCCAACGGTGGCTGCTGAAGAACTCAAGATTGCCATCTCTAAGTTGCAGCAAATAATGAGTGTAAGTAATGCTGATGAATTGGTGAAATACTTCTCTGATCCAAATAATGCAACGCCATTACAAGCTGAGTTGATCAATCTCTTATTAGAAAACGCACACAAGCAAAAACTTAATTAGGCAAAGGACTTAAGCGTAATCCTTGCTGAATCTTTACCAGTAAGCAGAGGGTGGTGCGTAAACCAGAATTTTTGCTGGGTTTAAGTAGCTATTGTTTTGATGAATTTCGTAATGCAAATGCGGGCCAGTGGAACGACCAGTAGAGCCAGAGTTCGCAATGAGTTGACCGCGAGTAATGGTTTGACCAGGCTTTACAAATATCTTGCTGTTGTGGGCGTATTTGGAAACGAAGCCATCGCCGTGAGCAATCTCAATAAAGTTGCCATAGGCAGGATCGGAGCCAGCCTTGATAACAGTGCCATCGCCGGTTGCCACAATCGGGGTGCCTGAAGGCGTGACAAAGTCGATACCAGAGTGCTGAGCAAGCTGTTTGGTAAATGGATCAACCCGAACACCGAAGTTACTTGTCATCCCTAGGCGCGCATCAATGGGTGGCCCAATTGGTAGGGTGCGCAACCATTGATATTGTTTTTCCCACTCAGGTTCAGATTTCTCAAAAATCTGCGCCATTTCAGTGGACTTAGAAACAAAGTCCTCGAAATTCTCAACTAAGGTTTTGGTGGGATCCACTTTAAAGCTCAGTGGCTTGAGAGGCCCGCCAACGCTACTAGCCTCATTGAATTTGTTTTTGATGGTGTAGGGAGTTGAGATAGCGAGGTAACGGTCTTTAATAGACTTGAGCTCATTAAATTGCATCGAAGCTCTAGCAAGCTGATCTTGAATAGACTTCAATTGTTTTGCGTACTTGTTATCTAGTGCCATGCGCTCTTTAACGGTCACGACGCCGCTAACTTCTCTCGCAAAGTCTGGGCTAACCTCAAGGGCAATATGAATACCAGTAGAAAAGATCAATATTCCCAAGAGCAGGAATGAAGCACCCGTAATCACCGCAACGCGAGTGAGGCGCTCTTTGGTGATATTGATTTGCTTAATGGCCCCTGTAGAGCCTGATACCCAAAATAATTGCATTTAGTGAGTATAAGTGCCTGATCTATATAAATTATTTACTAAGTTTTGGTCTCTTAAAGGACCTATAATTGCTAGCTTGAATCTGACTGCGCATGTGATTTTAGCCTTAATATAGCCCTGTGAACAAATTAAAGACCCTTTTGGGTATGTATAAATCCTCTTTTTGGCTATTTGCCCCCCTCTTGATGGCAGTCGTTTTGCCTGTAAAAGCCGCCATCATTGGCCAAATGCCCTCTTTTAGCGAGGTTTTGTACATTACTTCCGAGCCTTGCACATCAGAAACGGGCAGGGTGGAGCCCAATTGGTACTTTTCTTATTCGGTCAACGCGGTGGGCACCGTTACTCGCAGTTGTTACGTGCGCTACAACGACCAAATATGGCTCAAAGGCCCATATGGCTCGGAATCCACGTTTCCGATGAGTTATTTCACTAAACCTGCTGAAGCCAGCAAAACGGATGCCCCTGCAGAGGTCAAGCAGTAGGGGATTTCACCCCATTAGCTTGGAATATTGGGTGGTTTGCAGAAAAACTTGTAGAGCACATAGCTCATGGTGTCGGGTATGACCCTTTCCCAGTTCGAGTTTGAGGTATCGACTTGATCAACGCTCACGCCAGACCCTTGTGGACCAGAGTAATAACCAATATAGAACTGCTTATAGCTCTCATAGCCCACCCTGCAGTAATACGAGACGTCCTGAATTACTGACTGGGTAGGCTCGCCATTGGGCGCGGTCAGGGTTTCGGTATAGCTGATGAGCTGCCATGTGCTGACCTGCTCATTCCCTGGGTCATTTACTGTCTTGCTATCGTCGTAGTAGTAGGTATTTCCGACATTGTCGTTAGATAAAAACACCCATTTGGCATGGCTGGGGGTAACCGGATTGAGCAAAAATGCCGTTATGCCTATCAGGGTCAGATTTTTGAAAAATGGCAGTATTTTTAGGCGCATAACGAATACAGGGTTTTATTGGTAATTTGTGCATTTTAAAGCCCAAAAACGAAGATCAACTGATAGAATTGCCTAAATCTTTATTAATGACATTGCGCGCTAAGGAGTGCTAAGTATGGCTGAAGTAAATCAACAAGGTTGCCTATTTGTAGGTGAGGGCGTAGTTCTCAAGGGTAACTTTGAGGTACCTGATATCGCGTCAATTTCTGGAACTGTTGAAGGTGAGCTCACCGCTAAACAAGTTTTAATTGAAGCCACTGGTACTGTGCGCGGCAAACTCACTGGTGAGTCAATCGATATTCGTGGCGAAGTGAACGAGTATGTTTCCTCATCACGTAGCTTAATCATTCGATCTACAGGCAAAGTGACTGGTTCTATTAATTACTCTGAAATTGAAATTGAGAAGGGCGGTCACCTGCATGGTGATTTGCATAACCTCAATCCGCATTCTTAATATTTTTCATTCATTTCAACCTATTAATTTCATTACCTAATACATCACGATGTCTATCTTTTCAAAAAATACTCCTGCTACAGAAAACGAGTCAACCAGCAATCAAGAAGCTGCTGAAGAGCATATTGCATCTGAAGAGCTTGCATCCAGCGCAAGCGTTTCTGAGCAAGTAACAAGACTCGACTCGTCAGCTCGATCAAGCGTATTGACTAAGCCATCCATCATTAGTGAAGGCTTTACATTTGAAGGCACAATTACTTCAGATGGTGTTCTTAATATCGCCGGTACGGTGCGCGGCAAAATTACTGCTAAGTCTGTATTGATTGATTCCAGTGGTCAGGTTGATGGTGAGCTTAATTCAGAGCAGTTGGTAATTAAAGGTCAGCTCAAGGGTGACGTCAATTGCGATGACCTCAATGTTGGGCCACTGGCTCACGTAGATGGCAACATTAGTTATAAATACATTCATATTCAGCGCGGTGGTAGAGTGGCTGGAAAATTTATTAAAAACTAACATCCAAATCTCATGGCCATCAGACAAAGTCATGCGATTCGAGTATTAGATCCCTCAAGGGAAACATTTGGTTCAATCATTGGATCAGATTTAGAGATTTCTGGCCGCATTGTTGCAACTAAGAGTCTGCGTATTGATGGCACCATTATTGGCGATGTTGTAACCAAGCAAGGCGCAGATGTGTGTGTGGCGCTTGGTAAGACCGGCCTAGTTCAAGGCAATATATCTGCAGGGCGAGTATTGGTGGCGGGGCGCGTTGAAGGTAATGTTCGCGCCACCGAAAGAGTGGAATTGCATAGTGGCGCTGACGTGCATGGCGACATTATTTATGCCCAAATCGGCATTGAGCAAGGCGCTCGTTTAAGTGGGCTGTTATCAAAGATTACCGAGCAGGATATTTTGCTCGATGATCATTCAGATCGTTAATTTTCATACTAGAAAAATATGACATCTAGCGAACCGATCAAGATACTAGTCACCAATCAAAAGGGTGGCGTTGGCAAAAGCACCATCTCAGCAAATCTAGCTGCCTATTTTGCTTTGCAAGAAGGTTTACAAGTTTCGCTCGTTGATTTTGATAAGCAAGCATCTTCATCACGTTGGACTAAAAAAGCGCCAGATGTTGGCATTCGGGTCAGTCAAGTAGAGATTAATTATCAAAGCGCTGGTATGGCATTGCTTAGCGCTCGCGCTGGGGTTCGCAAGTATTCATCTGGCGTGGATATCAGCATCTGCGACTTTACTTGGACTCCTGCAATGTCAGAAGACTTTATGTCTGATTTTGATATTGTCCTGATTCCAAGCTCTAGCGCCAAGTTTGAAATGGCTAGCACTGAAATTTTCATTTTGGAGTACGTGCAAAAGAGAATGGCTCGTTTGGCAGCAAGCAAACAAAGTTTGATTGTGGTTCCAAGTAGGGTCGATCCAGGCTATGCAGCAGTTGGTGCGTTTACCAATTTAGATTTTTTGGCAAATTGCCATATCGCCCCACCGATACATCGTACGCCCCAAGTCGATAGTTACGTGTACGAGGATTTCTTCTGTGTTTGCCCTGATAAGGCGGTAGCTGATAATTTTTGTGCCTTTGGTAAATATATTGCCAACAAAATTGCAGAGCGTCGTGAGACCAAAAAGACCTTATCGATTAACGGTCAGTCGGTGAATCGCGAGATTGCAAAAAAAGTCAGCGTATTAGACGACTACCGTAAACGTGCTCACAATCTTGGTTTTTATGGTGGCGCCGCAATGGCTGAAGTAAAGCCAGTAGCAAACCAAACAGTAAGCCCTGAGGCCCCTCAGGAAGCGCCACTCAGTCGCTCAATTGGAGAGCGCTTCATTCCGAGCTTTTTGCGAAAGTCTACTGAGCAGGATTAAAGACTGCTTGGCAAGGCTAGTAAAGCCGTTTGCAAGTGCCCCAAGATGACTTTGCTCATCTGAATAATCAGCATCAATACCAACGCTGACAAATCAAGCCCTGAAATTCTAGGACTGATTTTTCTTAAGGGTTTCAAAAGAGGTTCAACCATTTGGACAAACAATTCTTGTGTGGGAGAGTATGTTTGTACCCAACTGAAAATGACATAAACCAATAGCAGGCCAATTAAACCTGATAGCGCTAAGTCAAATAGATCAAATAGCGCGATCACTAGTATTTGCACATTGAGATGCCCTGGGTTTGATAAAGCCTGAAGCAAGAGCACTTTGACTAAAACAAGCAAGTAGCTAGCAAACAAAGAATTGATATCAATGCGGGCGCCAAAAGGAATGATTTTGCTCAAGGGGCGAATCAGCCAGTTAGTGAGCGGGTACAAAATATGGCTAAAGGGATTGCCCGAGGTGGGTGAGAAATTGATTTTTAAATAATGCAAATAAAAACGCAAAAGGCATGCTGCTACCAAAATGGTGGTGCAAGCTTCAATGCAAAGTGAAAATAGTTCGAAAAACATGGCTGTGATTGGCCCTCTCATTTTCTATATTAAGTCCCATATTAAGCTCTTTAAGCCTTAATTGACATTTCAGTTCAGGCCATCGAAAATGATTTGACTGTGAGATAGAAGGGCGATACTAGACCTTCTTCAATCTAAAACTGAGTTAGGGCTAGGATGAGCGATCCCCAAAGACACGATATTTTTGAAGACGAAAATGGCACTCGCGTAGCTGTTAGGCAGATATTTCCTCCAAATGCGATGGGAATTGCTTATATCGAGTACAAGAATCTTTCAGACTCCAATCTTCGTTTTTTGCCGCATGCAGAGTTTCTAGAAAAATTTAAGTGGGTGGATAACTTTGGGGCAACGGATACTTTTGCCAAAACAAACGTTCATGCCGCAGTAGTTGCTCCTCCTCATGCTGAAGGGGGTGAAGAAAAGGGTGCTGAAGAAGCGAAAACGGCGTCTGCAGATTCAGAAAAGCCTACAGCCGAGCAGGCAGAGGAAAATCAGGCCGCAAAGCCTTCTAGAACCGAATAAATTGGTTGCTTGTGGTTAAAATTGGTGCATCTCAAATATAGTTATTGAGATGTAGCTGCCGATCCTCTGGCTTGGTTTGTCAGAGTTTTTTATCCCACAAGGAAACCGATGCAAGATACTGCCACCCAATCTCGGGGTCTTCAAGTAGCATTAAAAATTACCGCCATTATCTGCGGGAGTATTTTGTTGCTGGTTTCCGCGCACTCCGGAAGTGCGTCCTTGGACTTTGGCGTACTTTCTCAGTTTGTTGCAAGCCAAGTGCAAAGTTCACAACAGTTGCAATGGTTATTCGGGATTATTTTTGTCACTGCAGGCATTTTCTTTGTGCCAACAAAGGCGAATACGGCAAATCCGCCAAGATCATTTTCTGGCGCCAAAGAATTAATTAACGACTCTTATGTTTTGTACTTAGTTGAAAAATACAGCATTGAGAAGAATCTAGTGCTGGATCAATTAATAGTAGGCGACAAAATATTTTCTAATGTTGACGATGCTTTGGCATTTGTACATGCCATTGAGTGCCCAGCTCAAATGCTTGAGCCAGTTGCAAGCTTTGCTTCCTCGGAAATCGTCCCATCGACTCTAGAAGAGCCAAGTCCTCAGCCAGTCAATCCAAATGGCTTTGCAGATAATCTTAGAAATCCGTTTGCCAATTCTCAATCTTTATATTCACAAACGGGAACATCATCTATCCAGAGTTCAGCATGGAGTGAGGCTAAGCGCATCAAGGTTACTGCGATCGCTGGAGTTCTGTTATTTGTCATTGTGTTAGGCGGGCTCTTTTATGCCAACTCCCAAGCTGTACGCAAAGTCGTTCAACCTGTTGCTGTCATTGATCCGGCTTCAGTTAATGCTACTGCTTCCGCTACTGCAAGCGCTAACTCCGATCAAGTTGTCTCTGGCACTATAACAACTCAAGATACAAATAGTGCGCCTGAAGTAAAAGAGGCTGGTAAGCCATCAGCGACTGTACCAATCAATGAGAGATGGATTGGTCTGTGGATTCCAGAGGGTGGTGGCAAGCAAAAATTATTAGTTACTGCTAGCACGATGAAGTTTGGTGATGAAGAGTTTTCATGGGCGGGCGTTCGACCCAAAGGTATCGTGCAATGCTGTTTAGCTTTTTACGAGGGAGCCACTACTAAAGCCGACTTGCTCGCCCGAATTTCAGGGGCGCAAGATTCAGGCGCCACTTTAAAGCCTGAGGCACAAAAGACACTGGCTTTAATCAATGGTTTAAGTGAGGGTAACTTTAAGCGAATTGTATTTGCGGATCCTTTCCTCAAAAAATACTTCTTTATCTATGATCAAAATTACGTCTATCGCATTAGTCGAGATCTAGGCGATAAGGTTGATGTAGTCATTGAACAGTTTAAGAAACAAGAGTAAGTTAATGACATCCCCGTCTGAATTGGATACTTCTTCAAGCGCTAAGTTGCAGCCGTATGAGCAATTGCGCCTATTGCGGGAGCAGACTCATATTCGGACCATTACCGATGAAATCGTCGGTAGGCAATGCATCTTCTTTTATAGCCGTAATTGGGTGTTTGATTACTCTCTTAATAGCTCTGATAAGCAATGGGACATCACGCAGCAAGTCTACTTTCGCAACGTGCGCAAGCACAAGACCCTCGCATTTGCTTTGCCGTACATTGTGATTCAGTTGGCTTTTGCTAATTCTCCTGGTTACTTGCGCGCTATCGTCACTTACGGTGGCGAAATTACCAAAATGATTGGATCTATGGATCACTTCATTAAGCGTGAAGAGGGGATTCGTGCTTGGGTAGAGCAACCAGACTTTAGTTGGCAGCCATCGAGCATTGCTGAGTTATCTAACCGAATACTGGAAGAAGACAATCAATTTAAAGACATCGAGTTTTATCGATACCACGAGCCCTTTCATGCGAAATTGAGCGGTACGTGGGAACAAATCACGGTCTAAGCTAGCCCCCTTATGTCAATGCAAAACTCTGATTTTTATCAAGCCGAAGAGTATCTGAAGTTGGGGCTATACCCCCAAGCTTTTGAGACTTTTATGTCGCTTGAGATAGGTAATTTTGAGTGCACCTTTTTAGCGCCTTGCAAAATGGCTTTAGATGGCCAACTCAATGAGTCTCAATTAGAAGTGTTATTTCATGAGCTTGAACGCGAGTTAAAGAATAAAAACCCACAAGCGATTTACAACTACGGGGTTGTAAAAAGCCACTTTGGGGACGTTCATAAGGCAACTGAATTACTGCAATTGGCGATGGATTTAGGCGTTGCCGAAGCCCGTGGTGCCTTAAGTCGTTTGCTACTGAAGTAGTAAAAAGCCCAAAAGCGGGGAGCCAGAGCGTAGCACCAGGGCAGCAAGAACACCGTAAAGGGGCATTTTCTAGCCCCTTTTTATTCAAATTATTTAGATCAATTGGATATGAGCCTGATCGCCTTTTGCTACTTTTACTTATATCAAGTCACCTAAATGGGCAAAATTTATATTCTGATCAATAACTTAAAGATCTATTCTCAAGTAAGTCTTAGTTTTACTGTGCACCCCTTTGTAATCTTTGGGATTAATTGCTAACTGCTTCTTTGCCTAGTTTTTAAGCAAAAAAATTGACCAATATATCTAAATAAATCAGATGGTTAGAGCGAGATTTCAACTGGTAAGAAATCCCCTAAAACAAGGGTTTTTCCCTTTGAGAAGACATTGATTCCGCCTACGATGTAGCAATCAGCATTGCTTATCTGGATGGAGGTTATATGGGGCAAAAAGAGGCACTTAATCAATCGCAACACAAATCAGAACAGGCTGCGCAGCAGTCTTCAGAGTCTTTTGTGGAGTTGCATATTGAGGACCTCGTTAAGGATCGCCTTTTATGGCAGGCGCAAGTCGGTAGACGCGCCTATCCCAGTGACACCCTTCCTAGTGTGATTCATATTATTGAATCTAGCCTGACAGCGATTAGGTAAGAGCATGAACCTCAAGAGTTATATTGCCCCCACCGCTTTGGCTGTATTTACTGCCATCGCTGGTTTTTATCTATTGATGGGATCTAGCCCAGCGAACACTCGCTCGCATTCCGAGGTCAGCACCTTGGATGCGGAAGTTCTGCGGTATTTTTCAGCAAAAGCGGAACAATACGCTAAAGAAGACGCTGAGGCTAACAGCGCCAAGCCAGTCAAAAAAGCAGACCAGATTTAGGTTGCTTACTTTAGGTTGACCGCCTTCTAGTTATACCCGCAAGGATAGAGTTTGCTCAGTTTCTTGAGCAAAATGTCATCAACGTTCGGCTTAACTGGGTTATCAGCAATCTCTTTAATGCCAGTAGCAACGATCTCTCGATAGTCGGAGATGCTCAGCTTTAAATAGGGTGGAAAGCAGTACAAAGGCACCTGTTTATTGGCAACCAGCACCTTGTTTGCAGTATTGAAGCCAGAGCTAAGGCCCAGTAAATAAGTATTTGTGGTTTGCACTTTACTTTTGTTCTCAAAATCAGCAATGGATAAATCAGCCCAGGCGTTAAAGGAAGTGAAGGCCCCAATCAAAAGTAACAGGAGTAGCGGGAATGGCGATAGTGGTGATTTTTTGATCATGGTCTTTAAGTAAAGCTAAAGTGAAATGAATGAACGCGTAGGAATAATTTAACAGATGCCTAAGGAAATTCCATGCTTTTTCAAGCCATAGTAAGCTATGAGCAATAGATTATTAACAAGGATCATTTATGGCTGATATTGACTGGGATTTTTGGTTCTCAAAGCCCTACATATATACCTGGCAAGCTGCCGCTTTGATCCATGGAATTAACCCCAAGCAAGTGAAGTTTCCGGTGCGCGATGCGGCGGGTGAGCTGCACTTTGATCGCTCCAATTTTGAAGGTCAGTACGATGAATTTAAGGTCAAGCTGGATTTGCTGACTGAGCATGCTTGGATACAAAACTTTTCTGCGCAAAATATGCGAGTGGATTTCAAGCGGTTTTTGTTTTGGGCGCGCCACATTCGTAAATGGGATATGCCACCAAGACTGGCAGCATTTGCGCAAGGGGTTGATCTAGATTCTTTAGATGAGAATGCAGAAGAAAAAGCAAACCTATTAAGAGATGAACGCAATACCCTACAGCTCATTTGGGCACTAAGGACTTTACTCAAAGAGCATCAGTACGGCAAAACAGATCGTGAGCTCATTTATTACCTATCTAAAACTTACCCAGATAAACCTGGGTTTAAGCGACTCGCTTTAGAGATGAAATTTGCGGAAGCACAGGTTGCTTCAGAAATCTAAATTATTTTGGGTAGGCTGTCGCCTTAGGAATGTCATCAGCCGTCCAAGTCTTGCTTAGATCGCCGGTTGGACCAAACTTCACAAATGAATACAAGACGCCCAGAATCAAAGCCACAATGGCGATGGTTTTTGTGATCTTGTGATCGTGTTCTTCTTTAATGACATATTTAGCAGCCGGCTGACGCACTTGAAACACTTCAGGAAAGGCATCTTCAATGGCTTCTTTGGCTGATTTAATAAAGCGGTAAGGTATTTCTTCAGATTCACCGATTTCAATTGCGCGGGCAGCTTTGAAGTATTGTTCGCTAGCTGCACTCAGTATTTTGGCTTTGCGAATCAGGTCAGCATGTCTCTCAAGTTCTTCTGGTGTCATTGTTGTCGTTCCTTATCAAAGACGTCCTTTAGATTGCATGATTCTTAGCGCTTATTTTTGGCTAAAGCCTTATGTTGTTTAATCATTTGATTGCGAAATTTGACAAAAGCCTCGTTAGAGTCAATTGCTTCAATCGCCTCTTTCTCAATCTCACCATTACCGATTTTGTAGCTGATCACCCAATACTGGGCTAAATCGCTAGGTTCAATCGAGATAATCTCAAACTTTTTCACAGTTGATTTGGCTCCTTACATTTAAATGATCATACTCCCAGTAAAATAAACCGTATGGCCTATGAAACCTATCCCCCAGAGCTTGGAAAAATCGATCCTAAATTCGCATTAGACCCACGCTTTATTTTTAAAAACTTGGAGAGGATGTTATCCCCAGGGCCAGTATCAGCAATCTTTAATGTAAAAACCTCTGAAAAATTTCCGGTTAGTGTTCAGAGTTTAGATCCCAAATTGGGTATCAAATTCAAAGTAGAGGAGCCGCCCAAGAATGGTGTGGGTTCGTATCTTCAAGAGTCATACTATTTCGTTGCCGGTCTTGAGAGTGGCAAGCTGCAATTCCCAATTGAGGGCTTAAGATCTGCTGAATCAGGCGCATTGGCTTGCGACGTACCTAAGGGGGTAACACTCATTCAAAGACGGGAAGACTTCCGAGCAAAAGCGCCGCCTGACCGCGCTTTTAAAGCGCTGATTTTCTTTACCGTTGGTAAGGAGATGATTGGGGATATTGTTGATATCTCGGACAAGGGGATGCAGTTAGATCTACGCCTTGGGGCAACCGAGATGGAAGTGGGTACTATTTGGACAAATTGCTCATTAGAACGATTAACCGCAAGAACTGCCAAATTTGATCTCATCATTAAAAACATCAGGCCAAGCCCCTTGGAGAGCTCCCGAATCCGGGTGGGCTGTGAGCTGCATGAACCAACCAAGCTCAATTTAAATGAATTCTTGAGCACCAGAACGGCCATTCAAAGTGCCAGACTAAATCGCCGAATTAACTATTGGTACCAGGATGTTTCATGGAGTTAGGGTATTAATCGCTAGCCCCCCTTAAGGTGCAAACCCCCTAATGCACTAGATGTGTGTGGTAACACTCCCATATTACAATCAACTCTTTACCAATAATGGCTTGCAAGAGTCTAGGAATAGGTTATGGGATACGGCGCACTAGATTTAGCACAATTGAATATGCAAAGAGGCAAGTATGAGGTTGCCTTTGATATTTTGTTTGATGCTGCAGTTAATGATCAAAATGATGATGCGCTCTTTTTGCTGACTAAGATGACCTTTGACGGCAATCTTAATGCCGAGCAGATGGAAAAGTTTTACGAGCTACAAAATGGCCATACCAGCTTAGGTAATGGTTATGCTTTATTCAATGTTGGCTTGATGCACGAACGAGGCCTTGGCAAGGTGCCACAAAGCTACAAAATTGCTGTTGAGTATTACCAAAAAGCCATTAAGGAAGAAGTAAAGGATGCGTTTTGTAATTTAGGTAATATTTACGCCTTGGGTCTCGGTATGGATCAGGGTGTTCCTAGAAATGTTGATCTTGGCATTAAATATCTTACGATTGGTGCTGAAGAGGGCAGTCGTCAGTGCGCATACACCCTAGGATCGCTCTATGGCAAAGGTGAATTTGTGCCGCTAGATCTCAAAAAGGCTTTCTACTTTTTATCTTTGGCCGCACTGCAGGGTCATGATCAAGCGAAACGCGTACTGCATATTTTTGTGCACACCCATAAAGAAAATTATGATGCCGAGATGGAGGCTGCTCAGTATCAATTTGGCAAGATTCAAAATCTTCGACTGCTGTATAAGTGCGTCTAACTCGCTAACTTAATCAATTCGAAAATTCAATTTAAGTTAATGACGATATGATAAAAAAAAGCGTATTCAAAAAATTGAATTTTCCAGCATATGTATTTCACGCTGTTCATACTTTCGTTGTCAAAAATAAAGGCAGAACCTTTCGTCAGAAGGTTTACTCGCTTTTAAATCCAACCCCAACATCTGGAGAGCTGCATCACATCATTGACCATGTGATTGTAATTTCAGTATTACTGTCAGTTGTCTCAATCATTTTGGAGACAGTTCCATGGATTCATGGACCTTTTCAAAAAGAGTTTTATGCCATCGAGTTGTTCACTGTAGCCGTATTCTCGGTGGAATATATTGGGCGCGTGTATTCTTGCTGTGAAGAACCTAAGTACCAAGAGCCTATCTTGGGAAGACTTAAATATATGTTTACGATTGGCGCCTTGATTGATTTGGTAGCAGTGGCGCCATTCTTTGTGGGCCTGATATTCCACGAAACCTTCGACCTGCGCTTCTTGCGAGTCTTTAGGCTGTCACGATTACTTAAGTTGACGCGCTATACCGGTACGCTCAATACTATGTACAAGGCTATCTATCGTGAGCGCCGTGTTTTATTTGCGGCAGCATTTATGATGGTCTTGTTAGTGATTCTGACGGCAAGCCTTGGTTTTGAATTCGAGCATGCCGCGCAGCCCGATAAATTTGACACCATTCCTGATGCAATGTACTGGGCTGTAATTACTCTAGCAAGTGTGGGGTATGGTGACTTAACGCCAATCACCCCAATGGGTAAAGCAATGACTGTGGTAATCAGTCTGATTGGAATTGGTATTTTTGCAATCCCAGCGGGTTTAATGGCATCGGCTTTTACCGATCAGTTACGCATCGATCGCGAAGCATTTGAGAATGAATTCAGAGATGCGATTGCTAAGGGAAGGCTCTCTCCTAGTGATCGACTTGCTTTAGAGGCTGAGGCAGAGCGCTTGCACTTATCGATGGAAGATGTGGATCGCATTACCGATAAGGTTAAGAGTGAGATCATGAGTAATACGGGTGCCTTGCCAGAAGGTATTGCTCCAGAAATCGTATTTGAAAAATATCGCCAGCAAATTAGCCACCTCAAAGTATTCTCTCTGAGTAAGCAATCTGAGCATGTCGAGTTGATGCTCCAAGAAAGCGGCAATGCAACGGAGTTAGAGCGCCAAATTTGGCTCTTAATCAAACAAAAATCTAATTAGATTGCTCAACTTTTAGTAGCTGATAAATCGACTCATGAATTGGGCTAGGCAGATCTTGCTGGCCAGACTCAGTAAGCTCGATACTAATTTTTCCACGCAAAACGATTAAGCCCTTCAGGGTCTCACGCTTATGAAAATGATCGTGCTCTCGATCAATCTCTTGGATTAAAAACTGGTGCAAAAAAGTGTGATTGGATAGGTCGAGCTTTAGTGCAAATGCTAAGCGATCAATCTCCTGATTGAGTTCATGTACAACTTTATGCAGCTCGTTATCAAGGTAAGGCTTATCAATTTGGCTCATATGATTTCAGTGCTTAGCCAATCCATTTGTCCGGGATCTTTCCCGATGGTGTATTGGCAGTTTCTACAGCCCTCCATTATAGGTAAGGCCTTGTAAATACGTCATTTTTTGGCCTTATTTGCGACTTATAATGCTCCATGGTGCTCTTGACGATGGGTTTGACCCGTTGGTTAGTAGAGACATATACCCTTGGTAGTCAGGTTTTACTCAGAAATGTGGATTAAAGAATGAATCAATTATTGAATTTAAGTGGCAAAAAAGGACTCATTCTTGGGGTGGCCAACGATCAAAGTATCGCTTGGGGATGTGCGCTCATGGCAAAGCAGCTGGGTGCTGATGTGATGGTGACTTGCCTTAATGAGAAAGCAAGAGGATATGTAGAGCCACTCACTAGGGCAGAGCAAATCGATCTTGAGATCTGCAATGTGGAAGATCCGGGCGCTTTGGAGGCGCTAGTCAATACTGCGGTAAAGAAATTCGGTCAATTGGATTTTGTAATTCATTCGATTGCGTGGGCGCCACTAGAAGATTTGCATGGACGAGTGGTGGATAGTTCCAGCATGGGATTTGCCAGAGCGATGGAGGTGTCATGTCACTCCTTTGCTACCTTAGCTAAGTTATGTGCACCTCATATGCCCAAAGGAGGCACTTTGCTAACCATGACGTATTTAGGCGCTGATGAAGCAGTGCCTCACTATGGTTTGATGGGTCCTGTGAAGGCTGCGTTGGAATCGTTGGTTCGATATATGGCAGTTGAGTTGGGCGGCAATGGAATTCGGGTGCATGCGGTTTCTCCGGGGCCGATATTGACTCGAGCTGCTTCGGGCATTGATCACTTTGATGAACTGATGCGCGAAGCAGCGCAAAAATCACCATTGGGAAGACCGGTGCGCTTAGAGGAGATTGCTAGCTTGAGTACATTCTTGTGCTCAGATGCTGCATCCGGAATGACGGGTCAAACGATTTATGTGGATGGCGGTTGCCACGCCGTTGCTTAAGGAAAATGAGATGAACGCGCAGTTAGACGACAACGATTTAATAGAGAACATCACGTACGACGAGCTTAGTATTGGTCAAAGTGCTCGCTTATTGCGTACTCTCACACTTGAGGATATTCAGGCATTTGCTGCGGTCTCTGGCGATACAAATCCAGCTCACTTAGATCCTGAGTATGCTAATGACACGATGTTTCATGGCGTCATTGCTCATGGCATGTGGGGCGGGGCTTTAATTTCTGCGCTACTAGGCACCAAGTTTCCGGGCCCTGGAACCATTTATCTGCAACAGGATTTGCATTTTTCAAAACCCGTTCGGATTGGTGACACCTTAGCGGTTGTGGCAACAGTGCTCTCTAAAGATGATGAGAAAAAGCGGGTTGAACTTGATTGTGTCGTGCAAAACCAAAACGGTGAAAAAGTACTGCATGGCACGGCTCGCATCATTGCGCCAACGCAAAAAATATCTAGACCTAGATTGAGTACGCCCCATATTCAGATCTTTGACCCTGAAGCCCGGTTCCATGCGCTATTAGAAAAAACACAAAACTTAGAACCTGTGTTTTGTGCGGTAGTCCATCCATGCGATAAAGAGTCTTTAGCGGGCGCAGTTGATTCTGCGATTGCAGGTTTAATCAAACCGATTTTGATTGGACCAGCTAAGAAAATTTTATCGACTGCAAGTGCTGCTGCTATTGATATTTCGCCATATGAGCTGATTGATGTTCCGCATAGTCATGCTGCTGCAGATAAGGCGGCTGATTTGGCAGTAGAGCGCAAAGTAGAAATGATGATGAAGGGTAGTTTGCATACAGATGAACTCTTGCATGCAATCTTGGCTCGCCCTCAATTAAGAACGGGCAGAAGAATGTCGCACGTATTTCGTTTTGACATCCCGATGTATAGCAAGCCTTTGTTGGTAACTGATGCTGCATTAAATATTCATCCAACACTGATGGAAAAAGTCGACATCATTCAAAATGCAATCGACTTTAGCGTGATCATGGGGGTTACCAATCCCAAGGTGGCGATTTTGTCAGCAGTGGAAACAGTAAATCCCGATATTCCATCAACGATTGAGGCGGCAGCACTTTGCAAGATGGCTCAGCGCGGACAAATTAAAGGCGGGATTCTAGATGGACCATTAGCATTTGATAACGCTATCTCGACTCATGCGGCGCAAATTAAAGGCATTGATTCACCAGTTGCAGGTGAGGCTGATATTTTGAATGTACCTGATTTAGAGTCCGGCAATATGCTTGCTAAACAACTGGAGTATTTTGCTGGGGCAAGTGGAGCTGGCTTGGTATTGGGTTCCAAAATTCCTGTGGCGTTGACTAGTAGAGCCGATAGTGCTCGCACGAGAGTGGCATCTGCCATATTGGGCCTGCTCGTCGCCCATGCGCATCGCCAAAAGAGCTAGCTGCTAGCATTACTTAAATACCAAACTGTACATTTATTATGGCAATTCTTTCTGTCAACGCGGGATCTTCAACTTTAAAGTTTTCGATTTATCCCGTTGATCAAGGTGTTGTTCAGCCCTCGGTCTTGGTAGGTAGTTATGAGGGCTTAGAGCCAAATGGTGCGCCAACACTTAAGTATGGCTTTGAAGGGAAGTTCAAATCCATTCCGCTAGAGTGCGCATCAGGCGATCCTTTTGCTTGCGCCTTAAATCAACTCAAAGAGTTGGTTCTCACTCTTCCAAATATTCCAAAGATTCAAGCAATCGCGCATCGTATAGTGCATGGCGGCTCACTATTTACAAATAGCGTGATCTCCACACCATCGATACTCAATGAGTTATCAAAACTCAATGCATTGGCGCCTTTGCATCAACCGCATAATATTGAAGGGGTGCGCGCATTTGCCACAGCGTTTCCTGATATTCCGCAGGTGCTTTGCTTTGATACTGCTTTTCATAAGACAGTTTCTGAGATTGAATCTGCTTTCGCCCTGCCAACGGAAATTACTTCTGAAGGCGTGAGGAGGTATGGCTTTCATGGCCTTTCTTATCAATACATCATTGGCGCGCTCTTAGATTCCAGCAAGCGCGCTCAGGGTAGAGTGCTCATGGCGCACTTAGGCAATGGTGCGAGTCTTTGCGCCGCTCTTGGTGGTCGGAGTATCGCCACAACAATGGGATTTTCTGCTTTAGATGGACTCATGATGGGAACAAGAGCTGGTTCTTTGGATGCTGGCGTTCTCTTGTATCTCTTGGATAAGGGTTATACATCTGAGCAACTAGAAAAATTACTCTACAAGAAGAGTGGCTTACTGGGGGTATCTGGAATTTCAGCAGACATGCGCAAGCTCAGAGCAAGTCATGATCCATCTGCAATGAAGGCAATTGAAATCTTTACTCATCGAGTAGTGCGCGAGTCAGGCGCAATGATTGCCTGCCTTGAAGGTCTGGATGTGATCGGCTTTAGCGGCGGAATAGGGGAGCACGATCATCAACTACGACAAGCCGTTTGTGAAAAACTGTCTTGGTTGGGCATCAAGCTAGATCAAGATCTCAATTACTACGCGACTAAGGATGAGATATCCAAAATTAGTACAGAGGATAGTCCGATTGAGGTATGGGTTGTGCCAACAGATGAAGGCTTAGTGGCTGCACGCGATGCTCAAGCACTATTAGCTATGTGTTGAGCATCGCCAACAATGATGCAAAAAGACGATTGATTACTAAATAGTTAATTCCTTGGTTTTGGGTAGGCAGTGGATTTAGCAACATCGTCTGCAGTCCAGGTTTTACTTAAATCACCAGTTGGCCCAAAGGCAACAAACGAATAGCAGATCCCCAAAATAACCGCAGCTAAGCCCACAATTTTGAGAACCTTGTAGTCACGCTCTTCCTTGATGACATATTTTGGAGCGGGGTGACGTACCTCAAATACTTCAGGGAAAGCTTCTTCGATAAGTTCTTTTGCTGATTTGATATAGCGATAGCGCTCATCCTCAGGCGCCCCAGCCTCAATGGCTTCAGCAGCCTTGAAGTACAACTCACTAGCAGAGCTCAAAATCTTTGATCTTTGGACACACTCAATGTGTCTTTCTTGCTCGAATGGTGTCATGGCCATGGAATATTCACCCCTTAATTTGAATAGTTCAATTTTACTTTCATGGGGTCAAAAAGTCATCTTTTGGGCATAGTCAAAGTGCTATTAAGTAGGCCAATTCTAGATACGCGCTTGGATTCTTGTAGACTTACCCAAACCAAATTAAATCGATTACAGTTAGGCATATCGAACTCAATCAGCTAGTCTCTTTAATAGATTAGGAGGGTATCAAATGCATTACTCAAGGTATTTTGCGTGGCTCTTTACATTGGTATTGGCAACCCTCTTTTTGCCCTACAGCATTCCGCTAGCGATTCTTTTTGGAATGCTATTTTTAGTTGGTCTTTCTGATGTGATTCAGGGTCGTCATTCGATTTTGCGCAATTACCCATTAACTGGGCATCTGCGTTTTATGTTGGAATACATTCGCCCCGAGATTCGTCAATACTTCTTGGAAGATGATGAAGAAAAAATTCCGTTCTCCAGAAATCAGCGGGCGATGGTCTACAGCCGCTCTAAACAAGTCAATGATAAAAGAGGGTTTGGTTCAACCAAACTCATGTATGGTCAAGATGGGGAGTGGCTTGGGCATTCCAATTGTCCGCAGCATCCCGATCCAACAACCTTTCGCATTCAAATAGGTGGCCCTAGTTGCTTGCAACCCTACTCATTATCAATTTTTAATATATCGGCAATGAGTTTTGGTGCGCTATCTTCCAATGCTATTCGAGCGCTCAACAAAGGCGCAAAGCTCGGTGGATTTGCGCATGACACTGGCGAGGGCTCGATCTCCTCCTATCACAGAGAATTTGGGGGAGACATCATTTGGGAGATTGGTTCAGGTTATTTTGGTTGCCGTAATCCAGATGGAACTTTTTCAGAAACTAAATTTACTGAGCAAGTTGTTGATCCTCAAATCAAGATGGTGGAGATTAAGTTATCTCAAGGCGCTAAGCCTGGGCATGGTGGCGTTTTGCCCGGCCCTAAAGTCACCGCAGAAATTGCTCTAACGCGTGGCGTTCCCGCTGGAGAAGATTGTGTATCACCAGCTAGCCACTCGGCATTTTCTTCGCCGCTAGAGTTAATGCAATTTATTGCGCGTTTAAGAAAATTGAGTGGTGGCAAGCCCGTTGGCTTTAAGTTATGTATCGGTCAACCATGGGAATTTTTTGGGATTGCAAAAGCAATGCTTGAGACTGGTATCTGTCCAGACTTTATAGTGGTTGATGGCAGCGAAGGCGGTACTGGCGCCGCGCCAGTCGAGTTTACGGATCACGTGGGCATGCCCTTGCGCGAAGGTTTACGCTTAGTGCATAACACTTTGGTTGGGATTGGTAAAAGAAAAGAGATCGCGCTAGGGGCCTCCGGAAAAATTATCTCTGCTTATGACATTATTCGGGCTATTGCCCTAGGTGCGGATTGGTGCAATTCAGCGCGGGGCTTTATGTTTGCCTTGGGATGTATTCAGTCAAGATCTTGTCATACCGATAAATGCCCAACGGGTGTTGCCACCCAAGATCCGCTTCGTCAAAGAGCGCTGGTGGTCCCTGATAAGGCAGAGCGTGTTCATGCATTTCATAAAAACACCATGCACTCGCTAGCTGAATTGATTGGGGCGGCAGGGCTCAAGCACCCAAGGGAAGTGACATCGGACTACCTGATGTGCAGGGATGCTACTGGCAAAGCTATTCCATTTTTCTCTAAACTGCCGATCGTGCCTGCAGGCGCTTTATTGCAAGGGGTGAATAGTCAATCAGGCCTGCCTCAAGAATTTGAGCTGTATTGGAATAGGGCGCTGACTAACCAATTTGGATTGGCGCCTTTGATATGATTGTTAAGCACTATTAATGAACAATCTTTTGTTGTCCTGACGATCAGCTTTGATATAACGCATATTAATATTGCTAATATTTACAATATGAAGAGCAAGCATCTATTTTTATTCGGCATCCTTATATTGGCCAATGTGTTAGCAGATGCTAGTGCTAGCTCAACTGCAAACACTCAAAGCAATCAACCTCAAAGTGCGAATAAGGCTAAACAAGGCGCAGTGAGAGATATTTCCTACACTTGTTCAAATGAATATGTAAAGCCTCAAAGTATCAAAATCTTATGGTCTGAAGTGAATCACAATTTACCGATTTCTGTATTGGATGGATTTAATTTGGAAACGTGTATTGGTAAGGTGACTAAAAATACGTTTACTTGGGATCGGGGCACTAGTCAGGCATCTTTAGATCGGCGCACAGGGGCATTAACGATTAAGCCTAAAAAAGATGGTATTTCAATTTCTTTGAAATGTACTGTAGTAGAGTAGCATCAACCCATTTGAGAGATGGGTTGATATTTATCTAAATCAAAATTTATTGCCGAATGATTGCCTCAACAAGAGGATGCTCAATTTTTTTCTCAGACCGAATGGCATAAAAATATTCGTATATGTCTTCGCAATTACCCAGTAACTCCATGCCGTAGGTATCTTTAAGTTCTTTTTCAATCTGCTTGGCCGCAGGGAATGCGCCAAGACCACTGGCAGCAAAGGTTTTTAGGAGAGCGCTATCTTCAAATTCACCAACGACATTAGGCGTGATGCCTTGTTTGTTAAACCATTGATCAATGAGTAATCGTACGGTGGAGTGTGATGTGGGTAAAAGAATGGGTAATTCACTAAGAAGTTCAGGAAAGCGTTTTTTTGAACCCTTTACTAATGACTTTGGGCAATACCAAGCAATCGATGTTTTGGTGAGCTCTTCACTATAGACATTCAGATTTTTATTATTCGGTGCAGGTCGATCGGCCAAAACGATATCTAAGCGATGAAGTGCTAGATCGGCTAATAGATCTTCAAACTCACCTTCATGAGCAATTAACTGAACATCTTGATGCTTGAGAACAGGTTCAAGCAATTTTCTGGTGATGAGTTTTGGTAAACCGTCAGACACTCCAATCGTAATTTTGGTTTTGGGTGATAGGGCCGCATCACGAACGGCTTCAGGCAGCTTCTCGCCAATGGAGAAAATTTGATCTGCAATTTTGAGTGCAGCGTAGCCAGATTCAGTGAGGGTAATGCCCCGGCCTGCCGGCTTGAACAACATATAACCGAGCGATTTTTCGAGTTCGTGGATTTGCGCACTGATGGTTTGGATAGCCATATCCAGGCGCTCTGCAGCCTTAGACATGCTGCCTTCCTTGGCGGCTACCCAAAAGTAATACAAATGGCGGTAGTTATAGGAATTGCTCATATTCAGATTTTTACGAAATTATTGTCAATATATATCTGCTTTTTCCTAAAGACAAATCCTCATAAATTGACCCCATCGGAAACCATGGCATTTATGCCGTACACATAGAGAGGTCAGTCAATTGGAACTATTTAGCCCCGAGTTTTTCTCAGCCTTAATGGCAATTATTGTGATTGATTTGGTCTTGGCTGGAGACAATGCCATTGTGATTGCAATGGCCGCCAGAAATTTGCCAGCCCACCTTCAGAAAAAAGCGATTGTTTGGGGCGCGGTTGGCGCTATTGCGGTTCGTAGCGCCATGACATTAGCAGTGGTGTATTTACTGAATATCCCAGGCTTGATGCTGATCGGTGGTCTGCTGCTAGTTTGGATTGCTTACAAACTACTGAACCCTGCAAAAGATGAAGACGGCGGTCATGACAATGCCTCAACCAGTTTTTGGGGCGCTATGAAAACCATCGTCATTGCTGATGCGGTGATGGGATTGGATAACGTATTGGCAGTTGCAGGTGCATCACATGGAAGTTACTTATTAGTGGTTCTTGGTTTGCTCATTAGCATTCCAGTGGTGATTTGGGGATCGACGCAAATCTTGAAATTAGTTGAGCGCTTTCCATCGATTACCTATGTGGGTGCTGGTGTGCTCGCATGGACCGCTGCCAAGATGATGACCTCTGAGCCAATCGTGCAGGAGTGGCAGGTATTGAGTAACCCAGTGGTGGAATATGCAGTTCACGCATTAGTAATCTTGGGTGTCTTAGGTATTGGATTTATCAAGAGCAGACTAGCGCTTGAAGAGGTGATTGCGCCAGCTGTCGTTGTTCCGGATGCTTCAGAAATATTGCCTCTACAGCAGTCTCAGCAGTCTCAATCCTTAGGAGGAAATGCCATGAATAAGGTTCTTATTCCAGTTGATGGTTCTAGCAATGCACTATTAGCACTAAAGCATGCAGTCAAGATTTACGGCAAAGATACGCACACAGAGATTCATATTTGTAATGTGCAGCCCAAAATTTATCGCCACATTGGTAAGTTCTTTAGTAAAGGCGATATTCAGGAATGGCAAGCAGAGAGAGCGAAGCAAGCTGCCAAATCTGCGGCCGACTATCTTGAAAATGCAGGCGTGAGTTTCTCATTCACTTACGTGACTGGCGATAAGGGTGAGGCACTGCGAGATGAGGCCCAGCGTTTAGGCTGCAGTCGTATCGTCATCGGCTCTGCGAAGAAGAACACGCTAAGCCGACTATTTGAAAACTCAACTACTGCAAAATTGCTTGAGATCAGCGACATCCCAGTCGAGGTGATTACTGGTAAGTCGATCCCAGCGCTAGAGCGTTGGGGTATCCCAGTCATTGGTGCTGGCGCTGCAACCGCCTTGGTTGCAGCAGTCATTGATTAACTAATTGATTCACCAACTGCTTAATTAATAGTCATAACAGTTCAGCGGTACTCCCATTAGCCCTCCTCGCGAGGGCATTTTTTTAAACAATTATCATTAAAAAACAGAATTAAATTCATTAAATATCTGCTTTATTAAGAATATAGAGATCTCTATATTGACCACATGAAGTTCAAAAAGGAGATCAACATGGATGTGATTTTGGAATCAAAAGAAGTGGCAGAGCCAGAACTCAAGACCTTTACTGAGAATCGCGTCAAGTGCTCGTTAAAGCGGCTATTTTGGCTAGTGAGAAAAATCAAGGTCAGCTATAAGGCAGTACCTAGCTCCAAGAACTTATGCAATCAAAATTGCTCGATTGAGTTGCAAACCTTTGATCATCAAAAGGTCGAGTTCAGCGTTACGGCGCGGGACAAAAAGACTGCCCTAGAAATGGCTGTGAAGAAAGTCTACAAACACGTACAAAAAGTCTTTAACAAGGCGCAAAAATATGGTCGCTTATCGAGACATGTGTATGTTTAAAACTTCTTCAGTTCAACCTATAAAAGATGATTGTGATCTAATAGATAAATAAGAAAATTAATAAACGGGGAGTAGCCTGCCCAGCAATGGGTCCCATACATCGACAATCCGACTGTAAAGTCCGGTGTATGGGTAAGTTTTTTAAGGCAAGACCAT
Organism: Polynucleobacter sp. MWH-UH19D; assembly: GCF_040409795.1. Classification (NCBI taxonomy): domain Bacteria; kingdom Pseudomonadati; phylum Pseudomonadota; class Betaproteobacteria; order Burkholderiales; family Burkholderiaceae; genus Polynucleobacter; species Polynucleobacter sp. MWH-UH19D. Next base: position 674,686 of record NZ_CP099571.1, read on the forward strand.
TTACTGCTGATATAGAAATGGCCTATTTACACAACATACTCCGTTTTTGGCAATCTAGCCTGATATGGTGCCTTGCTGCCCTAAATTGGGGAGGTTTGCGAGGTTTAGCTCCGCGTTTGAATATCACCATGTCTACCATGGGTAACATAAAAATCAGCAATGTCAAAAAGCGGGGGATCCAGGTAGTGTCTCGATGGTTTGCGGCCATCTTTGTCAGCAGTATTTTGCTCAATCATGCTGTTGCCCAAAATCAAAAGTCGTATTCACTCAATGAGCTCATCTTGCTGGCGTTGGAGTCAAGCCCTCAAGTTTTGGCTGCGCGTGATCAGTCCAAAGCGGTAAAAGGACAACTCTCTACAGCAAGAGCGATTCCCAATCCTGAGTTTGAAGTGGGCACTGGTCAGCAACGATCCGTGACTGGGCCACTCACAGTGGGCAACGTTTCTTCTTGGTCTGTGGTGCAGCCACTTGATATGCCCTACACCCGATTTCCACGAGTCAATGCAGCAGAGGCATCGCTAAGATCTGCTGAAGCAACCCGAATCGCATTTGAGATTGAAACGATTTCAAAAGTACAGCAACGCTTTTATGAGTTAATGCGTCGCGAAGCAGAATCTAAGGCAACCGAAGAAGATTTAAGTCTGACCAAGCAGATCCGTGATCGTATGCAGGTGCGCTATGACGTTGGTGAGACTGCTCGCTTTGAGTTGATTCGCTCGCAAACAGAGTTCCTCAATGCGCAAATCGCTGCTGAGTCGAGCAAATTAAGAGTCGAGCAAGCAAGAAGTGCTTTGCGCCAGGCTGTAGGACATGCTTTGCCAGCCAATTTTGTGGTGCTTGCTGAGCAACCCATAGTAGAGACATTGCCCCCATTAAATATCTTGCTATCTGAGTTGCAAGCTCAGAGCCCTGAATTACAAAAAGCAAAAGCAGATGTTGAAGCGAGTGAATCAAAACTCAGTTTTGAGAAAAATGCACGCTTACCAAAGCTGGCATTTAAAGCCTCGCAGTACAACGACCCTAACTTTACGGATCGACTCTATGGTCTGCAAATCTCCATCCCGATTTGGGATTTCAAGGGCGGCCAGATAGCAGAGGCCGAAGCCAATGCTTCAAAAGCCAGAAATCAATTAAATGCCCAGAGTCAAAGCTTGGATCAACAGTTAGAAACTGCTTACAAGCTTTATCAAATGGCCAGCTACCAAGTGAAAATTTTGGAACAAGAGGTGGTGCAGTTGGCTGCCAGTGCACAAAAGATTGCCGAAGTATCTTATCGCTATGGTGAGAGGGGCATGCTTGAGTATCTCGATGCTCAACGAACCTTTCGTGCGGCAAGAAACGACTTAATTAGAGCTAGATTTGATTTAGCTTCTGTGACAACCGAGATTCAACGATTACGTGCAAACCCAGATTGGGTTGCCAAAATTGAAGGTACAAAGCAATGAAAGAAAAAATTGCACAACTGATTAAATTCATCAGTCATTGGAAAGCGGTTCTGCTTGAGCAGGCAAAGCGCTACTCAACAGAATGGTTGAGCCAAGTGACCCAGACACAAAACCAGTATTACCAATTAGCTCATGATTGGTTGGGCACTCGCGTGCCTGTAGTCACTCAGCGCTATGATGCTGGACCAGCTTGGCTGAAAAAGGGGTTGTTTTATTTGCCATGGGTATTTTTATTCCTGATTACGCTCAATTACTTCAATGTATTTGATCGCAGCCCTGCAATTAAATCAGTGCAAGATCCAAACGTAGTAGTCGTAAATCCAGATTTGCACAAAATGATTTCCGATGGCAAGGTGCAAATTGCTCCGTTCGTTGAAGAGCTACGCGCTTCCGGAAGAATTGACTTTAATGAGCTCTTTCTCTCACGGATTGGTGCAAATGTGACGGGCAGGGTTTCTGAAATCCTGGCAGTGCCTGGCCAAATAGTAAAACAAGGTGATGTACTAGCCAAAATTACTTCTACTGAGCTCACCCAATCACAGCTTGCTTACTTAAAAGCCAAAAGTGCTAGTCAATTAGCTGATCAAGCTGCAAACCGCGCCAAGATTCTATATAAAGAAGATGTGATTGCTTTAGCTGAGTTGCAAAAGCGTGAAGCAGAATCTAGTAGTGCTCGGGCAGAGTTTCGCGCTGCGAATGATCAACTACGCGTACAAGGCATGGATCAAGCCAGTATTGATCGCCTGGCTAAATCAGGTGTGATTGAATCAATCAACAATGTGATCGCAACCATCCCTGGAGAAATCGTTGAGCGCAAGATTAATAAAGGCCAAGTGGTGCAACCAGCCGATGCCTTATTTACCGTGGCTGACCTGAGCACGCTTTGGGCAATTTCTGAAGTTCCAGAAAGTAATTCCTATTTAATTCGTAAGGGTCAAAAAGCTTCCTTATTTATTCCAGCTTTGCGCAATCAAGAGATAGAGGGCACGGTTGCGCATGTGGATTCAATCGTCAATCCACAAACCCGTACCGTGGTTGTGCGGATGGAGTTGCCCAATAAAGAAGGGCAAATTAAACCAGGCATGTTGGCAACCATGTTGATTGAAAGTCAGCCTGTTGAAAAAATGGTGGTGCCAGTAGGCGCGGTAGTGCGAGAAGATAACCATGACCATGTCTTTGTCAGAATCGATGATGATCTCTATCGCATGGTGCCAGTCAAGCTTGGCCCTGAAGGCAGGGGATATCGCCCTGTGATTTCGGGATTAAAAGATGGTCAAGAAATTGCGATTTCTGGCGCATACCATCTCAATACCGAACGTAAGCGTCAGCTTAGTGGTGGATAAAACATGATCGAAAAAATCGTTCGCCTCTCGCTACAGCAACGCCTATTGGTAGTGATTATTGCCATCGTGCTGCTAGTGGCAGGATTGTTAGCAACCAAGCGTTTATCAGTTGACGCATTTCCGGATGTGACCAACGTGCAGGTGCAGGTAGCTGCTGAGGCGCCAGGTAAATCACCGGAAGAGATCGAACGTTTTGTCACAATTCCGATTGAGCTGGGTATGACGGGATTGCCCGGTTTAACGGAGATGCGCTCATTAAATCGCAATGGTATTGCTGTGATCACGCTCGTCTTTACCGAAAAAACCGATATTTATTTTGCCCGCCAATTAGTGACTGAGCGCTTAATTGAAGTAGCCTCCAAAATGCCGGTGGGTATTACCCCTGTATTGGCGCCACCTTCTACTGGATTGGGCGAGGTCTATCAATACACCTTAGATCATCCATCTGATCGCCATCGTGAGTTAACAGTGGATGAACTCTCTGAGCGTCGCGCCGTGCAAGACTGGATTGTTAGACCCATGTTGCGCTCGATTCCGGGGGTTGCAGAAATTAATACTCAAGGTGGCTATGCCAGAGAGTACCAAGTCTTAGTCAATCCAGAGCGCTTAAGACACTATCAAATTAGTTTGCATGATGTGTATCAGGCTTTAGCCAGAAATAATGCCAACTCTGGCGGTGGGCAGATGCCTAGTTATGCTGAGCGCTATTTAATTCGAGGTCTAGGTTTAATTACTAAGCCTGAAGATATCGGCAAAATTATTTTGAAAGAAGTAAAGGGTATTCCGGTCTACGTAAAGAACGTGGCCGAGGTCACCATTGGTAGTGAGATTCGTCAGGGCGCTGCTATCAAAAATGGTTATACCGAAAGTGTTGCCGGTATTGTGCAGATGATTCGTGGAGGCAATGCCCGCGAAGTAGTCAATCGCATCAAACTGAAAGTTGCTGAGATCAACGAAGGCAAGTTATTGCCTGATGGCTTACAGATTGTGCCCTTCTACGACAGAACGGATCTCGTTAATGCAGCGATGTTTAACGTTGCCAAGGTCTTGATCGAGGGCGTGATCTTGGTGATTATTTTGCTCTTCTTATTTTTAGGGGACGTGCGATCCTCTTTAATTGTGGTGGCAACGCTCTTGCTAACACCACTGCTGACATTCTTGGTCATGAATCGCTATGGCATTTCAGCAAACCTGATGTCATTGGGGGGCTTGGCCATTGCGATTGGCATTATGGTCGATGGCTCAGTCGTAGTTGTCGAAAACACTTTTGCCAAATTGGGTGAGCGCTTAAAGTCAGGCGAATCAAAAAACCGGATTATTTTGGAAGCTGCAGCTGAAGTTGGTAAGCCAGTACTCTTTGGTGTGGGCATCATTATTTTGGTGTTTATGCCCTTGCTATCTTTAGAGGGTATGGAAGGCAAAATGTTTGCCCCTATGGCGATTACGATTGCCATTGCGCTAGCGATCTCCCTAATTTTGTCATTTACCTTATCTCCCGTACTTTGCTCATACATCTTGAAGGGTGGTAGCGAAGAAGATACCAAGATTGTGAAAAAACTGCGCACGCCATATGACCGTTGGCTGAACTGGAGCTTGAGCAATCCTAAATTGGTCGTTAAGCGCTCTTTAATCGCTTTGGGTCTGAGCTTAGTTGGATTTATGTTCCTAGGAAAATCATTTATTCCAGTCATGCAAGAGGGCTCGATTACGCCGGTGATTGTGCGCGCTCCGAATATTTCATTAGATGAGTCGATCAAGCTCGAGTTTGAAGCGATCAAACGCATTATGACTATTCCAGGCGTAGAGATGGCGGTATCGCGCTTGGGTAAGGGAGAATCTCCTGCCGATCCTGGTCAGCCCAATGAATCCGATCCAATTGTGACGCTCAAGCCTTTAGGCGATCGAGATCACACGCAAGAAGAGATTGCCCAGCAAATTCGTGACAAGTTAAAAACACTGCCAGGTATTGAGTTAGCAATTTCTCAACCGATTGCTGCGCGGGTTGATGAGATGGTCTCGGGAGTGCGCTCACAAGTGGCAGTGAAGATTTTTGGTGAAGATCTGGCTACCTTGCAAAAGCTGGGTTCACAAATCGGACAAATTCTCACCAAGATGAAAGGTAGTAACGATTTGCGCATAGAGCAAGCATCAGGTCAAAATTATCTCAATATCAAAATTGATCGAGATGCGATTGCAAGGTATGGCATAAACGTCTCTGATGTGAATGAGGTGATTGAGACGGCAATTGGTGGCAAACAGGCCAGCACAATTTATGAGGGCGAGCGGCGCTTTCCATTGGTGCTGCGCTACCCCAGCACCTATAGAAACAATATTGATGCTATCGAAAATATCATTTTGCATTCAGCAGATGGCGCGCAGGTTCTGCTACGAGATCTTGCTGAGATTACCTTAGTAGAAGGCCCAGCACAAATATCGCGTGAGTCTGGAAGGCGTCGCCTAGTAGTTGGCGTAAACGTTGAAGGCCGAGATCTTGGTGGCTTTGTCAAAGAGGCGCAAGAGCTTATTGCAAAAAATGTGGAGTTGCCACAAGGCTATAACTTGCAATGGGGTGGTCAGTTTGAAAACATGCAAAGAGCGATGGCGCGCTTGATGATCATTATTCCGCTAACGATTTTGGCCATCTTCTTCCTGCTCTTTATGTTGTTTAAGTCGCTACGGTTAGCTGCACTCATTATTTTGGTGCTGCCATTCGCTTCAATTGGTGGCGTATTTGGCCTATTCTTTGCGGGCGAGTATTTGTCGGTCCCGGCGGCAGTTGGGTTTATCAATCTGTGGGGTATTGCAGTCTTAAATGGAGTCGTGCTGATTTCGTTTATTAAGCAATTGCGTGAAGATGGCTACAGCATGGAAGAAGCGTTACTGCATGGCTGTGGACATCGCTTTAGGCCTGTGATGATGACTGCATCGGTTGCGATGCTGGCATTAGTGCCAATGTTATTTTCTGGTGGCCCTGGATCGGAGGTGACTCGTCCTTTGGCTGCAGTGGTGATTGCGGGCTTGATTACATCAACAGCGCTGACTTTATTGGTGCTACCAGTCTTGTATAGGTGGTTTGAGGAGAGGGAGGTGGAAGCATGATGGAAGTGAAGGCGGTTATTCGCCCCAATAAATTAGCTGCACTGAGAGCCGCGCTGCTAGATTCACCAGGCTTTCCTGGAATGACTGTTTCCAAAGTAGAGGGTTGTAGTGCGCCTTCTAAATCTGGAAAAGCCACCATTAAAGATGAGCTAACCGATTACTCGGCTAAGGTTCGTATTGAGATTGTTTGCAATGCTGAAATTGCCCCTGCCTTAATGGACAAAATTGTTTCGGTTTGCCAAACAGGGCAGATGGGTGATGGCGTTGTCTGGTGTACCCCGGTGCCAAAAGCATTTTTTATTGCTAAATCATCAACTTAAGCGGTCTGTAGGATGATTTGACGCATGTATTTGAAAGGCTTTTATTCAGTAAATAGATGAATTAACATCAATATAAATCTGCTTTATACGAATGATTTGAGTAGTAGTATCTACATAGAGTCATATTAGAAGTAAATAAGCAGCAACTGAGAAGCAACTGAGAAGTAACCTCAATAGGAGAAAAGAATGTTCATGGTTAAACGATTTTTAAAAAGTAGATCTTGGTTGCGAGTTGCGGCCGTCTCACTTTGCTCATTGGGTATCACCGTTACCGGTGCTCAAGCTGCTGATTTCCCTGGTGATCGTCCAATCACTTTGGTTGTGCCATTTGCAGCAGGCGGCCCAACTGATAAAGTAGCTCGCGAATTAGCGCTAGCCATGGGCAAGCAATTAAAAGGTCAAGTGATTGTTGATAACAGCCCTGGTGCCGGTGGAACGATTGGTGCTAAAAAAGTCATCAATTCTAAAAATGATGGCTATACCTTGTTGATTCACCACATTGGTATGTCTACTGCTCCAGCACTCTATAAGAATCTAGGTTTTGATCCCCTCAATGATTATGAGTACGTGGGTCAGGTGGCAGACGTACCAATGGTACTAGTGGGTAACAAAGATTTGCCTCCTAAAAACTTCCAAGAGCTGCTCCCTTATATGAAAGCCAATGTAAGCAAAATTTCTTATGCCAATGCAGGCGTTGGTTCAGCTAGTCACTTGTGTGGTTTGTTATTTATGAGCCGTATTCAATTAGATCTCACTACCGTGCCATACAAAGGTACAGCCCCAGCTTTAACGGATTTGATTGGCGGTCAGGTGCAATTAATGTGTGATCAAACAACCAATATTTCTGGTCAACTTGCTACTGGGTCTATTAAGCCTTATGGCACAACCACCATGCAACGCATAAAAGCGTTTGACAAGATTCCGACTCTGAATGAGCAGGGCTTAAAGAATTTTGAAGTAAAAGTATGGCATGGTGTCTACGCACCTAAAGGTACGCCTAAAGCAGAGATGGATAAATTATCTAAGGCATTGCAAGGCGCTATTCAAGATCCGCTTTATAAACAGCACATGGCTGAACTCGGCGTTGAAATCCCATCTCAAGCCAATGCTAGCCCAGAGGGGTTGAAAAAACATCTCAAGGCGCAAATTGATTTATGGTCACCCATCATCAAGGCTGCAGGTGTTTACGCAGACTAAGCGGGATTCAACAAACGACATCTATTAGTCTATAAGACTGAAAACAACGTAATAAAACCGCCTTCGGGCGGTTTTTCCTTATTTGAGTTAACCATATGGGTCTTTGATAAACTGATGCGACCCTATGACCTTATTTACAAATACTATGAAAACGTCATCAAAAACTATCTTTTTTCTTAGCTTAGGAATTTTTGCCGGTTTGGTTCAGGCGCAAACTACTAGCGAAGCTTCTCCCATTCCTAAGATTGCCGATAGTTGGCGTTATGAAGTAACTCCATACGTTTGGGGTCCTGGCATCAAGGGAACATTGAACTTTAACAATAGCCTGGCCAGGTCAGCCGATATGAATACGAGTAATGTTCTGAGCGCTCTGAAGTCTGGCGGAATGATTGCGGCTGAGGCTCATTACGGACACTGGGGGATCATGGGTGACCTGGTTTCTGCAACCTTGCAACACTCTGGCTCAGTTCCGGTTTACGGGGGGCAAGCCACTATTGCTGATAAGGTCACTTTGCAGCAGACTGTTTTGACAGGCGCGGCAACATATACATTAGTTAACAACATAGATGCTTACCTTGATGGATTGCTGGGCGTTCGAGCGATTGATATTACTGCTACATTGAACGGCAACTTGGACGGCACTAACATCTCTAAAACGATTTCTAGCAAAACTTCCACAGTAGACCCCATCATTGGTGCCAAAGGGCGCTATCGTATTGCAGACTCTAGTTGGTATCTTCCAGCTTATGCTGATATTGGTAGCGGGGGCGGTACTACTAATCTGACATGGCAGGTAGCTGCCGGCATTGGTAAAACTTTTAATCAATTAATTGATGCATCTTTGACTTATCGTGCACTTTACTACGATATGAAATCAAGCGCTGTGCTACAAAAGACCACAATGCAGGGCCCACAGCTCTCCGTGACATTGAAGTTCTAATTTTTTTACTTATCACCGATTGCCAATTATGATTTTGAAATACATCAGTGTCGCCTTAGCTTTTGCAACCTTATCTAGCATTACATATGCTCAAGACGTTCCAGCGCGTGCCGGTACTGTTGCTGTAGAGAATTCGGGCGCTTTAAAGCCTGCAAAAAAAGAAGTGGATAAGGAAGACATTGCAAAGAAATTAGCAAATCCGATTGCGAATATGATTTCTGTACCATTTCAATATGAATTTAGTCGTGGGGTAGGTTTAAATCAGGGTGGCTCAGAACAAACGCTATTATTTCAACCGGTTGCCCCATTTGACTTGGGTGGTGGCGATATCTTTATCGTGCGTCCGATTGTTGCTGGTGCGCGTGAGACTAGTATTGAATATGCGCCAGGCAAATCCTTCTCGGGGTACGGTATTGCAAGTGTGACACTCGAGTCCTTCTATGCCCCCAATACGAATTCATCATGGATCTGGGGTATTGGCCCTTATGCTCAATCGCCTTCAGGAAATAGTGGTAGGTTTGGCTCACAGCAAACTGGCGCTGGCGTAACTGCAGTGGTACTGAATCGTCAAGGACCATGGACTTATGGTCTATTGGGTTACCAGTCTTGGAATGTGGGTGGTAATCCAGCTTTTGGCACGCAGAACAACCTTTATGGTCAACCATTTGTTGCATACACCACCAAAGATGCTTGGACTTACACAGCCAACATGGAAGCGCAATACAACTACGATACGCATCGCACTACCAATCCGCTGTATGTTGGCGTTTCGAAGTTGGAAGTCTTTGATGGCGTACCTATTTCCTTTGGGGCGGGCCCAATCTATTACGTTAGCAATACGCCTGGCGGCCCTTCAGGATGGGGTGGTCGCGCTACGGTTACCTTAGTAGTGTTGAAATAATTCAATTTATATAAAAACGCTGGGGGATTGTATTGGAAAGTCCAAGAAGTCCCCTAGCTCTCGTCATGCTGGCCGATGGAAATTAAAGCCACCCATTACATGTTTAATCTAGAGGCATTTGCTTTAGGCTGCCTTATTTTGATCGCTTGCGTGTTGATACACGCATTATTTTTGTTATTCATCACCTACAGAAGTAAACGGGAGTTACTAGTAGCAGTTCATAAAGGTCAAATTGCATTCATTTATTTGTTGTTTGTAGCCTGCGTACTGGTATTGCTTATCTCCCACATGATTCAGATTTACCTATGGGGTGTGGCACTGTATTACTTTGATGTAATTCATCATTTTCATGCTGCCATGGTGTATGCGGGAAGTACCTATACAACCGTTGGCTTTGTTATTGACCCACTGCCACTTCAATGGCAATTGCTCTCCGTCATTATGGCAGTCTCAGGAATTTTTTCCTTTGCATGGAGTACGTCAATCATGTTTTCAATATCGCAACAACTATTTAAAACCCATCAATAAAAATCTATTTAACTAATTTAGTACATGGAGATGAAATGAATAAGAAATCTGTTCTCAATTTTGGCAAGCGTGCGCTATTTGCTTCAGTAGCACTTGCGCTACTGGGTAATGTCAACGCTACTGAATTTCTTGATCCACCAACAGTTGCTACACCAAAGAACATCACAGTCTTTGTGGCTAAAAAAGTGGTCACGATGGATCCCTCTAATCCCACTGCTACTGCAGTGGCTGTTTCTGATGGCAAGATTCTCTCAGTGGGCTCTTTAGATGACTTAAAGCCATGGACTGATAAATATCCAACGCAAATTAATCGTCAATTTGCAGATAAAGTCATTTATCCAGGATTTGTAGATCCACATGAGCACCCTTTGCTAGGCGGCCTAACGTCTACTAGCTATCCATTGACTTACTTCCCACTTCCAAGCCCTTGGGGTAAACCTTTTCCGGGGGTGAAGACTTTGCAAGATGCAATGGCAAAACTGAAAGAATATTCAGTCGGAATTGCTGATCCAAATGAGCCACTATTGGCTTGGGGGTGGGATCTTGTAGGTTTGAAGCAGACTCCGAATGCCGAACTCTTGGATCAAATTTCTAGTACAAGACCTATCTTTGTGTGGGATGCTTCTGAGCACAATATGTTTATGAACTCAGTTGCTCTCAAGAAATACATTAATGTAGAAACCGCAAAAAAAGTTTTTGGTGTGGGCGTGAATTCGAATGGATCTTTGAATGGACAATTTATGGGCGTAGTAGCTCTTGCCTATGCTGTTCAAGCCACTGGTAAGGATTTGTTTAGCAAAGAGAAAATTGCTAAAGCTTTAATCTTCTCCAATGATTTAGCACAGCAAGCCGGCATTACTACTACTTCTGAATTGACTCTTGGTGCTTTTGATCTTGATCTTGAGGTGGAATTACTACAAAAATTTACAAGCTCTGATGTAACTTCCCTGCGCGTTGAAGGGATCGCATACTATCCATCTGTCTCTGCTAAGTATGGCGATCAATCGATTGCAAAAGTGAAAGAATTGGAAAAGCTAAACACTGATCGACTTTATTTTAAAGGTATTAAATGGATTAATGATGATGCCTTTTTGGCAAACACCATGAAAATGGGCAATCCCGGATATACCGATGGTCATCAAGGCTCTATCTTTTATGCAAGCTCTGAAGCATTTGCGAAAGAGATGAAGCCGTGGTGGGATGCAGGTTTCCAGATTCACGTTCATTCCAACGGTAATGAGAGTAATGTTCAAGTCTTAAACGCTTTACAAATGCTTCAAGATGAAAAGCCTCGCTTTGATCACCGCTTCACTGTAGAGCATCTTGGGATGCCAACCACAGCGGGGATTCGTAAATTAAAAGCCTTGGGCGCTGTAGCCAGCGTAAACCCTTCCTATTTTTATGTGCGAGCAGGCCTATCAGTTGATGGACTGGGTGCCGATCGAGAGTCATATGCAACGAGAGTAGGTGCTTTGATGCGTGAGGGAGTTACCGTTGCCTTGCATTCAGATACCCCGGTAACGCCGCCAGCTCCGCTGACTCAAGTTTGGTCAGTAGTAAATCGTCAGGGTTTGTATACCGGCAATAAAAAATGGGCCCCTGCCGAGGCGGTTTCGGCAGAGCAGGCTATGAAGATGATCACGATTGATGCTGCTTATGTGATTGGGTTAGATAGCAAGGTAGGCTCGATTGAGCCAGGTAAGTATGCCGACTTTACTGTGCTAGCAGCAGATCCCGTGACTGTGCCAAAAGAGAAAATTAAGGATGTCCCGGTAATTGGTACTGTTTTGGGTGGGAGATATATCCCAGTTTCTGAAACCAAGCAGCCAAGACCATTTTGAGTTGATATTAAGAAATAGTTGATTGCTCAAACCCTCATAGGGATCATGGGGGGTTTAGCTTATTGCTTTCATGTCTGTAAAAATATCTTTCACTAACCCTATGGGCCTATAAATGAAAACGCTTTATCAATACCTTGTACCATTCCTTTTATTAATCTCCGCTCAAGCCATTGCAAACAATGCAACGGTGTATTTCAATGGCGATATTCTGACGATGGAAGGGTCTGAGCCGAAATACGTCGAGGCTGTTGTGGTGAAAGATGGCAAGATTGCTTTTACTGGCAATATGCAAGATGCCATGAATCAAGCTGGCAATAATCCATCGCTCCAAGATTTAAAAGGGAAGACCTTATTGCCCAGCTTCATAGACGCGTGGGGCCACTTTACTTTAATTGCTCAAAATACCTTGAGCGTTAATCTTGGCTATTTTTCAAGTAAGCCTCCCCATACCACTCAAGAGTTAATCGCTCGGCTTAAGGCTGAGGCAAAGCCATTAAACGGTTGGGTTGTTGGCTCAGAGTATGCCGATGCTTTTCTTACCGATGGCCCACTGACCATTGAGCAGCTAGATAAAGCATTTCCGAACCAGCCAGTGTTTGTCAATAATATTTCTACCATCACAGGCATTGTTAATACTGCAGGACTGAAAAAACTTGGGTTTACCAAAGCCACTAAAGTGTCGCAGGGGATGCTTCCAGTAGATCCAAAAACTGGCAAATTAACGGGAGTATTGATAGGCGATCCCAATTTTGAAGCAACCGCAAAGGTATTTGGTAAATTTTCTGCCGACTTAACGCTTCAAACTTATCGTAATGCCGAGAAGATTTATCTCTCCAATGGGTTTACTACTGCGCAAAGTTATCAAACTACCGCTCAAGATATCCAGAACATGCGTCAAGCATCTGTTAATAAGAAAGTGAACATCGATCTGATTGCTTTGCCGACTTACGATGTAGTCGATAAGCTATTGGCCGCCAATCCTCAGTATCCATTTGGTGTCTACACCGATGTCAAAGGGGGATTTAAAGTTGCCGGAATGATGGTTCCTACAGATGGCGCGCCACAATTGCGCTTGGCGTATTTCAGTAAGCCTTATGCCGACACCACTGGATTACCAAAGGACTGGCGCGGCATCGATGCAGCGCCACAAGACTTGGTAGATCGTTATGCAAAATTGGCCTACGAGAAAAATATTCAGTATTTTGCTTACTCTAATGGCGATGCCGGTATTGATATAACGCTTTCTGCAATTGCAAAGGCTATTCGCGAAACCGGCATTAGCGATGATCGCAGGACTACTATTTCGCATTCGTTTTTTGTACGCAATGATCAATTAGATCAATATAAGAGCAATAAAATCATTGCCCAATTTATGCCTAACCATATTTGGATGTATGGCGATGTCTATAAAAAGATCTTAGGGGATGAGCGGGCTAATAATATGGTGCCGTTAGCTTGGGCCAAAGCAAAAGGGCTTCAAGTTGGCATTCATAATGACAACCCATCTTCGGGGCCGAGCGCCTTATTTACGATGTGGACAGCAGTCAATCGTCAAATTTATGACGGCCAAACCTTAGGTGCAGATCAACGAACTGATCCCTATTCAGCTTTGCGCGGCTTTACTGTCGTGCCAGCCTATATGTATCGGGAGGAAGCATACAAGGGCAGCATTACCCCTGGCAAGCTTGCTGATCTAGTGGTGCTAGATCGCAACCCTTTGAAAGTTGATCCAATGACTATTAAGGATATTCAGGTACTTGAAACAATCAAGAATGGGAAGCAGTTGTATGTTCGCCAGTAATTCATAGTTCATAACTTTGAATACTGAGCACCCAACTCTGAACCCTCAACCCTAACCCTCAACCCCTCAGTCTTTAAGTTAAATTAATCTATCAGTATTGTGTAATGAAGCATCCAGTTAGTTAGGAAGAATATGAAAAAAGTCACTACAGCTTTAGCTTTTAGTATTTGTTTGGGTAGCGCCTCTGTATCTGTCCTCGCAGATCCACCAGTAGCACCTTTTTATGAGTCTGTGATCAAAATGACTCCCAATGGAAAATTGGGTCAAGTCATCAAAAAAGAGCAAGTTAAGACTTCTATTCAAGGAGCTCAAGCATGGCGGATTGCCTATATTTCCTCGGATGTTAATGATAAGAAAACCATTGCAACGGGTTTGATAGTAGCACCGACTGGTCCAGGGCCAAAAGAGGGCAGACCAATCATGTCATGGGGGCATGGCACAACCGGGACAGCTCAAAATTGCGGCCCTTCACAAGTATTAAATCCAGCAGAGCCACTCAATGAGTATTACCTAGTTGGTGGAAATTCTTGGACTGATTACGGCATTCCGAGTTTGCAAGAGTTTATTAATGAAGGTTATGTGGTTACCGCAACAGATTACCAAGGCTTAGGTGGCGGTGGTCGTCATCAATATGTTGTTGCAGCAACCAATGGCATGGATATGATTAATGCAGCAAGAGCAGCTGCCTCTCTGAAAGAGCTAAATGCCGGTAAAAAAACTATCGTATATGGATGGTCTCAGGGTGGTGGCGCTGTCATCGCGGCAACGAGCTTGCCACAGTATCTGGCTAGGCAGGGCACAGCTGCAGATAATTTACAGTTAATCGGTGGGGTCGCTCTAGCGCCACAAGATGTTGCTATCGTGATGCCTGGAGCAACGGCAAATGAAGCCATCGCTCAAAAATCTTTAACAAATACCTTGGGCATGTTTACCGATAATGTCTTTAATTTCACCCACATGGCAATGGGTATGTGGGGTACTCAAGCAGCTAATCCGCAGCTAAAGATGAGCGATTTATTTACCGATGATGGTGTCAAGGTATTAAATGAAGTATTTAGCAATAAGTGCATGCATGCTGGCGCTGATACCTTAAATTTCAATTACGGTGCTAACTACAAATCTTTATTAAAAGATCAGCCAGATAATTCTTTGGAGTGGACAAAGGCGATGATCAAGGCCAGCGTGAACCCAGTTCCCCCTGTGGCACCTGTCGTGATTTATTGGGGCACAAAAGACACTACCAACCCGCCAGTGATGGGTAAGTTATATCAAGAGCAGATGTGTAAATTAGGTGGTAATGTGAATCGGGTGCAGTTACCTGGAGAGCAATCGCACTTCACAACACCAGGTTCATCTAAGCCTTTTTATATTCAGTGGATCAAAGATCGTTTGGCTGGTAAGCCTGCTGAAAATAATTGCGCAATTGCGGCCACATTAGGTAGTTAGATAACGAGATTAATTTAAGAAAAATTAATGAGTTCATTATCAATGGAGCTTGCATGACTCAATCTTCTCGTCGCAACTTTTTAAAAACTACATCTGCTGGTGTAGTTGGATTTGCTGGCTTGGCTGATTTGGAAGCGAAGGCCTCATCTGCCCCTTCAAAAGAAATCATTGCGCAAGTAAAGGCTTTAGAAGCACGTAAAGACTTAGCTTCAACAGCAGATTGGAATGATCATTTGGCGTATCCAATTCCCTACAAAAATCCTGATGCCCAAGGTAAAGAGCGGGGCTTAGCCCTTGGTGGTGGCGGCATGCCTTTGATTGCTTGGTATGCAGGGTATTTCACAGCATTAAAAAAGCAGGGCATTGATTTAAGTAGTGCTGATGTCATGGTTGGCACTTCAGCGGGCGCGGTCATGGCGGCAATGCTAAAAGCAGGTCATTTATGGCGCCTAGCTGACGAGATTGATTTTTTTGCAGACTTTCCGACCTTGCTTGGCAAGATGATGCCTGCTGTTGAACTTAACCCATCACAAAAAAGAGCGATTCATTTAGATGTAACTGCTAAAGATGCTTTCCCCCAAACTATTCAAGGGATAGGTCGAGCAGCGATGGCATCTTTAAATTTGGATGGAGTTTCCAAGTATTACGAAGTCACTAAAAAGTTGCTGACCTCTAGTGAATGGGCGCAGGGTGTATTTATAACGGCAAACGATTGCTATACAGGAGAGCGAATCGTTGTCTCAAAGGCAAATAATCTCCCCATTAATGTTGCATGCGCCGCTAGCTCCTCGCTTCCTGGTCAATTGGGCCCAACCTTTTTAAAAGATCGACTCTGTATGGATGGGGGAATATGTCAAACCAGCACGCACAGTGATGTCATTGCTGGTGTGAAGCGAGCCATCGTGATTTCCTTGGGTGATGGCACGATTAATGAGCAACGACAAGGCCTGCGCACCTCAACGATGCCCAATACCGTGAATCAAGAAGTCAAAGATCTAGAGGCGGGTGGCACCAAAACAAAACACATTGTGGTGGGCTTGCCACCTGGCATTTCTAAAGTTGAAAATCTAGTTGACCCCAAATGGATAGCGCCGTTTCTAAAATACGGCAACGATAGAGGTATCGCTGATGCTCAGATGATGAAGGCATTCTGGATCTAATTGGAGTTTACATCTTAGTCTCTATTTGATTCACCATGAATTTCAGAAGGCTTCTACACAACCTTAGGTCAGTATTTTCATTTAGGATAAGACGATTTTATATACTGCAAAACTATCAAGGATGTTTTAAGATAAGCTTAAATTACCTGAGGAAGAAAATGAATTATTGCTTTTTTGGTGTTCGAGGTCTTATAGGATTAACCTTTGCTGTACTCGTATCCTTACTCAGTCTTAGTAGCCCCGCTCAAGCCCAATTTAAACCTGATGTTAAATATGCTCTGGTTAATGATATCAAGTTAGCGTATTACACTCGTGGCCAGGGTGAGCCATTAATGATGATTAATGGATTTATTTCTAGCATGTCATTGTGGGATCCAGCCTTACTCGAAGCCCTTTCAAAGAACAACACATTAATCCTATTTGATAATCGTGGCGTTGGTCTTTCCTCGGATACCAAACAAAACAACACAACGATTCCTCAAATGGCTGATGATGCCGCTGGTCTGGCAAAAGCACTGGGGTATAAAAAAGTAAATATCCTTGGATGGTCAATGGGCGCTCGCATTGGACAACAGCTATTAATTCGTCATCCCGAGCTAGTGAGTAAGGCAATTCTTTGCGCTGCCAACCCCGGGGGTATTTATCAGATTCCAGCATCAAAAGATGTTGAGGCTAAATTAAACGATCCAAATGTCCCCGAGATGGATAAAGTTACGCTCGTTTTTACAAATAACGATGCCGGTAAAAAAGCTGCTCAGGAAGTTTTAGGTCGTTTAAAGACGGCTGTTGCAGCAGGCACTGTTCCAAATGACTTTGCGGTTTCTAAAGAAACAACTATTCGTCAGGATAGGGCGCGAACTACTCTGTGGAAGAGCAATCTAGATAATTACAAAGAGCTAAAAAATATCAAGGTGCCAGTGCTCCTCGCGGACGGTATGTACGACGTTGTGGATATGCCAAAGAATTCACAAATCATTGCAAATCAAATTCCATTTTCTTGGCTGGCATATTTTGATGGCGGTCATGCATTCCTATTTCAACAGTACAAACGTTTTGCAGATACCGTTAATGCATTTTTAATGTAATTTGATTTCTCCAAAAACAGGTCACCCGCGAAGGATTTGATTGTGTTGGTTTGCTGGTAATTATTTTTATGGCTTATCTAGAGATGCTAGCAGTGCAGCTAGTAGTGCATGAGTTTTTGCTTAAGTTAAATGAGGCATAAATAAATCAATATATCTAACTCATGCAATGGCGATGGCTATTTATCGAGGTGATCAAGTTGGTCTTCAGAAATATCTACTTTAGGATTGAGGCTTAGCTGATAGGTTAAGTAATATTTATAGACATTTCGTACATAGTCTAAAGGCTCGATTCCGAATAACTCTGCGGCAACTATTTCTACATTTAAAAACCACTGATTAGGATCAAAGCCGCGTATTTGAGCTTCTTTCCTTGCTTTGTTAATGTTTGCAGGACCCATGTTGTAGGATGCAATGGCAAACAATGCTAAATTATTTTTATTGAAATCTTCTTTTTTATAGTACTGCGTGGCAAGTTGGCTAAGATATTTTGCCCCAGCATGAATGTTTGGATCTAAATTATGTATATCACCAACATTCATTGCCTCTCCAGTAGCTGTCATTAATTGCATGACGCCAATAGCTCCGGTAGGACTGATTAGGCTTTGATTTAGCATTGTTTCTTGAAAGCCGAATGATGCCAAAAAAAGGGGGTTCAAGCCGTATTGTTGACCATACTTTTCAAAGATTGGCCGCATGGCAATAAAGCGACTCCACGCCTCTTTTGCTTTAGGGTCTTTTAGCGCATTTTTTCTTGAGCTAAAGTCATTTTTGCCAAACTGTATCAGTGCCTCATCATTAAAAGCGCTTCTTGAAAAATCCAGAATATCACTTTGCAATGTTTTATCTGCGCTGCGTATTGCCCAACCAATATTGCCCTTAATATCAAATTCGATGTTTGGACTAATTCTTGCGTCAGGAATGTACGGCTTCCAAAGTTCTGTGCGCCATTTAACGGCAAGCACATATTCAATCAATCCATCATTTACCATTTGCAGCATCTCTTCGTCATCAAGCGCCAAACGATCCTGATAGATAATGACCGGGGGTAGGCCTTTATGAGCGAGTTCTGCGTTAAGCTGCTTAAGTGCTGCACTGCGAGTTTGCCTACCAAGACAGACCACTTTTCCTGATAGGTCCTCGGCTGAGTTAATCGGCCGTGCATGCGAGGAGGAAACCAGTACTTGCTTTTGATGCTCTGCGTGTTGAAGCGAAATGTACTTATCTGACTTTAGTTTTCTAGAATAGCCCCCTAAATAACCCATGGCGATATCTGCCTCGCCTGAATCTAATGGGTCAATCAACTTGCCTTCTGGCATGGGAACTAGTTCAACACTTATAGGTCTTTGGTACTTATTTGATAGCCATTTACCAAAGTATTGTGCAATTGGGACTGATAGGCCTGTAGATTTATTTTTAGAGTTAAGGTAGATGGTGGGGTCATAAGGAACCGCCATCCGAATCTTTCCAGCATTAAGGGCTTGCTGATAGCTTAAGTATCTTTGTGGGTTTGCATTATTTGATTCTTTTGCGTTGGCAGATAGGCATAAGAATGCAGTAAGTAATAAAAATAGTGACTTTAGGCGAATATCTCTATTAGTAGAAAAGTGGGTTGAAAAAGGAAAAAATAGAGAAATATTCATTGCCGAGCTTTATTGAAAATTTATTTAATGCTTTTAAATATGTCTTAAAGCAGATTATATAAAACGATGGGGCTAGCAACTATCTATTTACGCGCCAAAGAAAAAGCCTCTGAATTTTTCTAATGGCCCGACTATTTGCGAGATAAAAAGGCCGCCATCAAAGATGGCCGTGAAGAAGGTCTACAAACACGTACAAAAAGTGTTTCATAAGGCGTAAAAAATTGTCGAGTATATAAACGTGTGTTTGCTTGAGCTTGCCGCTTAGTAACTTGGACTTGGAAAAATCTGTTGCGAAATAAATTTGCCATTCTGATCAACCTTAACTAAGACCATGTCACCCACATTGACGACTTTGCCTGTGAAGGCTTCAATATTGACATGATGCGTTACTAAAATCAGCGGTTTATTAGGGTTGTCACGAAGTTGACTGCTAATCAATTTTTCTAATTCTTGGGTTCGCCGCTTTGCAAGATTCATGTCATCAAAAAAAGAGCCTAGTGCATCTGACTTGATAACAGGACCCTTATTTAAGAGCCTTGCAGTATCTAAGCATCTACACCAAGGGCTGCTAATCACTTTTGCAGACTGTATGCCTTGATTGCTGAGCCATTCACCGATTAATGCCGCCTGTTTTTTTCCTTTATCACCCAGATTTCTTTGGCTTGAGCAGTCATGAAGTTGGTAGCCTGCAGGATCCCCGAAACCAGGGGCATCTGCATGGCGCATGAGCAAAACATGCTGGCCATCATGAAGCTCACTTTTTAGGCTTGCCTTCGCAGGGAGGGTAAGCAGGGTGCATAAAAGGCCTACCAGTAAAGGGGTAATTAGATTGAGATATTTCATGTTTTGAGCCTTGCTAAGAGCTTCAGTGTATTCAAAATGCACAAATTTTGCAGACATTTGCTATCTCATTAAGGCTTATGCAAAGACTCTTTGATTGTGTCAAACTTGACGTGCAATCACCCCTCAACTTCATGGCCTCATCTGCAAAGGAGCCCAATATGAACCTTAATAAAAAACGATTAATCATTTCACTTTCTGCAGTCGGCTCACTCTTATTAGTAGCCTGTCAATCGATGGAGCAGGGTACTGGTCAAAAGGCAAGTGCGACATTGGATTCTAGGTCTGGATCGCAGGCTAAAGGTGAGGTTACCTTTGTTTGGCAAGGCCATGACGTTCTGGTAAGTGGAAAGTTTTCAGGTTTAAAGCCTAATGCAGAGCAAGGCTTTCATGTGCATGAAAAAGGGGATTGTTCTGCGCCAGATGCAACGAGTGCTGGCGGACACTTTAATCCCGACACTAAGATGCATGGCATGCCTAACAGCGGTATGAATCATGCTGGTGATATGCCGAACATCAAATCGGATGCAAATGGGAATGCGGTTTACTCAGCAAAGTTACATGGATTTGCTGTCAATAGTGGTGCCAATGGCATTGTGGGTCGTTCGGTTGTAGTACATCGCGACCCAGACGACTACAAATCACAGCCAGCGGGAAACTCTGGTCCTCGGATCGCTTGTGGCTTGATTAAGTAAGCAAGCAAGTATTTAACTAACTAAATTATGAAGCAATCAACTACATAGTAAGTAATTCACTAACTCACTCAGTTGCATTGGGTTTAAAAGCTTAAATGAGGCGTCTTTTTGCTTTGATCTCATTAGTCTTGGCAATAGCCCCCTTGGGGGCTATTGCCAAGACTAATATCTACCAGTGCGAGGTAGTCAGTGATCTTTACATTAAACAAGATGGCTCTCTAGATCTAATGCAGAGCAGCCCGCGCATTGGTCAGAGATTTACAGTGATTAAAAAGACCGGTGAGATTATTGGCGATGTGATGGATTCATTAAATAAGCCAAGAGTCATCGTCTCGGGAGTTGATAAAAATTCATATAAGCTACTCTGGCAGCAAAAATCTTCTGCAAGCAATGGCGTCTACATTGACTATTTGAGTATCGATGGCTCGATCAGTGGCAGCAAAAAACCATTTGGATTTTTCTCTGGAAGCTTGCTTATGTCAGGATGGTGTGAGTAGACCAATCTAGCCACAAGTCTTGAGCATCCTTAATTGGGCTTTAGATAGGGTTCACTTGACGATGAGAAGTTGCCTCATGAGTTCAAGTGCTTGATCGGCAGTCTTGACGGGCTTTCCCTCGCCAGATTTGCCGATTACAAAAGATTTATCTTTGCGAATATAGACATGGACAAAGGTTTCGTTCTTATTAGCCCCGATCACCACTTGTAGCACTGGTTCAGCGCTAGCCCGATCATAAGATTCAGTAAAACTGGTGTAATCAAGTTCATCAGGGCGATCTTTGGCAATTTCCCGAATGAGTTGAGTAATACCTTCTATGAGTTTGCAGTACTGCCCATGAAAGCTAGGATCAGATTGTCTGAGCTCTTCAATTGCGATGGCGTGAAGTGCGCTATTGGCCATGATTATTTCAAGATTTCCAGATGAACAAATGCATCTAACTCTTCAAGTGAGCCTCTGCCATCAATGGCAGCAAGAGTGAGCGCTTCTTGTTTAAAGTCTTCAAGACTAGGGTGGGTGCCATCGCCACCTAAGTTGACAATGTAAGTCCAGAGCACACGCTCTGGTTGATGCTTACGGTAGACGTCAACAATCCGTTTCATTTACACTCTCCATTTAATCAATATACGCCTGCGAGCTGTAAATGGCATTCATTTTTAATAGTGCAGTGCGACATTGATTTTGAGTTGAGTTGCACGCTATTTTTAGCTTTCTTGGCTATTAAGCTCATCCTATGAGCCTCACCTTCCGTAATCTGACCTTCAGTACATAACCGCCTGTATTTGTCATTTCTGCAAATTTAGGCAAATACAGGAGGAAGTCATGATTAACGGAAAAGCCCTAGAAGTCGTTTTAAATACCCGTAAACAAGTATTGGCTAGTAATTCAGGCGAAAGCTTGGCTGTCTTGCTACGCCTACGTGCCCCACTGCAGGAGGCAGATGCATTGGCACGCAGAGCTCAAATTGCAGTCTCTCTAGTGATTGATCGCTCAGGCTCCATGAATGGCGGCAAGCTAGATGAAGCAAAACGATGTGCTCTAGATTTGTTATCTCGCCTTAAGGATGGCGATTGGGTCTCTGTCGTGATTTATGACGATCAGGTAGAAGTCTTGCTTGAGACTATGTCAGTTCGAATGGCCAAAACACTATTGCCTCTCCGCTTGGACGAGATACAACCACGCAATATGACCAATTTGCATGGTGGTTGGCTTAAAGGTGCTGAAACTCTTGCCCCAAGAGCAGGGCGCGGGATGGTGAGCCGAGTGATCTTATTATCTGACGGCCAAGCCAATCGAGGTTTGCTAGAAAGAGAATCGATCTACCAACAGGTTAGAGATTTGGCTAGCGCTGGAGTCACCACAACCACAGTAGGCATTGGTTTTGATTTCAATGAAGAGCTCATGACAGGTATTGCTACTGCTGGTCAAGGTAATAGCTGGTATGGCCAACGCGCAGAAGACCTTGCTGAATCATTTGATGCTGAACTTGGCTTCTTAACAAACCTGGTTTGGCAAGATGTACGGGTGCAACTCGACTCACCACTATTGCCTCGTATGGGACAGATCAAAGTTCGCAATGACTATGTTCAAAATACTGTAGGACAGTATTGTTTACCTGCGATTGCTCAAGGCTCAGAAGTATGGATGGCGATATCGCTATCGATGTCTGAAGTCATTCATTTGCAAGATAACGGCTCTCCACTACGTTGTGTCATTTTTGTAAGAGACCAAGACGGCATTGAGCATGAGTTCACTGTCAGTTTGCCTCAAATGCGAGTGGTATCTCTAGTGGATTACCAGATGGCGCAAGAAGATGAGTTAGTAGCAAGGCGCTTTAATGAAGTAGAGGCCGCAGATATTCAGAGAGAAGCCCGCTTGTTTGTAAGGGATCGTAATTGGTCTGCAGTAGAACGCTTGATGGCTAAGCTTGAAGAGCGTGCGCGTGAGAACCCATGGCTAGCAGAAACAGTTAGCTACTTACGTAAGTTGCTAGAGAGACGTGATCACGAAGCAATGGAAAAAGAGCTGATGTATTCCTCAGATAAGCTAAAGAATCGCATTGCTGAATTAGATGATGTGATGATGTTCTGCGCGGATGCTGAAGCAGTCAAACCGGCGTTCTTACGCAAGAAGGCAGTGCAAGGTCGCAATACAGACTCACAAAAGTAAAAATTGATGTGAAGTAGATCAATAAAAATAAACAATATCAACCAATGGCTGTAGGAAGAGGTAATACTTTCCTACAGCTTTTTCATCTTTTATCTCTATTTATTTCTCGCTGAAGTGACTACGCTGAACCTTTCTATATAGAGGAGGGTTTCTTATGCAAGTATCTGTTGAGTGCACTCATAAAACATTGCGTCTCTTTAAGATTCAATTAGACGTAAGAACCGTCATGGTCTTACTCATTATTTGGTTCATTTGGGGAATTTTGAGCTTTTTAAAGATACTCTAGATAGTCATACCCCTAGCTTCTAACGGCAATTTAAAAATAAAATAGTCGTATGCCTGAAAGCCTTCAAACTTTGCGCTCAACTAAACCACCTAAGGTCAAAAAGACCTTGGATGATTTATTGGGAGAAGGGCAAGTCAAAACAGGTAAAGCAGTGTTAGATGAAAAAGCCAAAAAAGCAAAAGAAGAGGAACTCTTTTTAGCAGCCGCGCAAGAAGAATTACGTATGCGTCAATTTGCAACGAAAAGACGCGCTAGGTAAATCATGTCAAAGCCATCAAATCGAACGCCCAATCAAACGCCCAATCGAACCCTCAAATGGTTGATCGTATTTGCCGTATTAGCGCTGGCTCTATTTGTTTTGGTTGATCAGGGTATTTGCAATCGCTGGGTGTATCACGACTATGCTACCGGAATCGATCGGAAAATGGAGTGTTTCTGGAAGTAAATCAGCAATAAGGGTTGGTGTGCATTGCCCCAGATTCAGGGTAGTATTTGGCTTGAACCCATTAATTTTTTGATTGCAGTGAATTCCCGCCATGTCTGATTTGTCTTACTTTAATAACCCCGACTTTGCAGAAGGTTTGCGTTGTCAAAACCTGGGTCTATACCCCCAGGCATTTGATCTCTTTTTTACGATTGAGAGTGCAGGGTATGAGCGCACCTTTCGCAAATGCTGTGAGATGGCTTGGAGCAATCAATTACAAGAGCGTCAATTAGATCGACTCTTTTATGAGCTCGATTTAGAGGTCAAGCGTAAAAATGGCGTAGCTATTTATAACTATGGCTTAGTCATGGAATTTAAGCGCAATATTGCCAAGGCAACAGAGTTACTGAATCTAGCCGATCAGCTCAAAGTGCCAGAAGCACGCGATGCATTGATGCGTCTCTTATTACTGCCAAAAAAATAAGCTGGCTGTGCAGTTGTGGGGCAGAGGAGTTGTAGATTGTGCAGGGGAAGGGTGGATGAGCCAAACCCCCGGCACTGGCAGAAATTGGGTTTGGCTGCTTCGTTCCCGACCTGACCAGGTTATCCAACCCACCATGCGGGGAGGCCCATCCAGTTCCCATTTTAGCTTGTTAGAATGTAGAACATGACAGCACTGGCATTAGCCCGTTCGTGGCGCCCCAAAACATTTACTGAACTCATTGGTCAAGACCATGTGGTTAAAGCTTTAACCCACGCACTCGATCAAGGTCGTTTGCACCATGCTTGGTTGTTTACCGGTACTCGTGGAGTCGGTAAGACCACGATTTCTCGAATCATGGCAAAAGCGCTCAATTGCACTGGTACCGATGGTTCCGGAAAGATGACTTCAGAGCCTTGCGGTAAATGCCCAGCTTGTATGGAAATTGATGCTGGTCGCTTTGTTGACTATATTGAGATGGACGCCGCTAGTAATCGTGGTGTAGATGACATCGCATCTCTATTAGAAAAAGCAGCCTACGCACCAAGTAGTGGTCGCTATAAGGTTTACATGATTGACGAGGTGCACATGCTCACCAATCATGCCTTTAATGCCATGCTCAAGACTCTAGAAGAGCCGCCAGAGCACGTTAAATTTATTCTTGCGACAACTGATCCGCAAAAAATACCAGTCACGATTTTGTCTCGTTGCTTGCAGTTCAATCTTAAACAAATGCCAGTACCGCTGATTGTTGAGCATTTAGAAAAAGTACTGGCCGCAGAAAAAGTCGATTACGAAGTGAATGCCTTGCGTGTTCTTGCAAAAGCGGCGCAAGGCTCCATGCGCGATGCGCTCTCACTAACCGATCAAGCAATTGCCTATGCTGCCGGTAAAGTTACCGAAGAATCTGTGCGAGGCATGCTTGGTACTCTCGATGATGCATATTTGATTCGCATTCTGGATTGCTTAATAGCTAAAGACGGTGCAAGTCTTCTAGCGGTTGCCAATGAAATGGGTGAGCGCAGTATGTCTTTCTCATTGGCCTTGCAAGATTTATCAAGTTTGTTACAAAAGATTGCAGCAGCACAAGTAGTGCCAGAGTCTGTATTAGATGATTGGCCAGAAGCGCCAGAGATTCGTCGCTTGGCAGGCCAACTCACTAAAGAAGAAGCGCAGCTCTTTTATCAAATCACGATTACCAGCCGCCCAGACTTATCGCTCGCACCGGATGAACAAACCGGCTTTGCCATGACTTTGCTGCGCATGTTGGCGTTTCGTCCAGGTAGCAGTTCGGGTAGCCCAGCACCATCAGCGCCGCCAGTAAACACTGCGCGACCAGCGGCAACGTCAGCAGCACCAAAGTCAGCGGTGCCAGCAAATCGCGTTGCTCCTTCGACTCCTGCAGCACCAGTGCCTAAGGCTTCCACTCCAGCACCAACTGCACCGGCAAATACTGGTCCAGTAGATCGTCCTGATTGGCATGGCTTAATGCGTCAATTACCTGTACGCGGTTTAGTGCAACAGTTGGCATTTCAGACAGAGTTACAAGATTGGAATGATTCGCCCAATGGCATCAAGGCAGTCATTGTCACGCCGATGCCCCAGCTTGCTTCAGATTCATCGATTGCTCGCTTAGCTGATGCACTCACTGCCCACTTTGGCAAGACTGTCAAAGTCATCATTGAAAAAGGTGAAGTAGAGGGTAAGACTGTAGCCAAGGTAGATGCGCAGATACACCAAGAGAAAAGATTAAATGCAGAACAACTGATTGCTGCTGATCCATTTATTCAGCAATTAGAAAAAGAGTTTGGCGCCAAAGTAGTTGGTGGCTCAGTAAAGCCACTATGAGACCACTGTAGTGCAAGCTCTTTAACTCAATAGATATTCAACATATTCATAGCACTAAGGAAAAGAAGTCATGATGAAAGGTGGACTGGCTGGCTTGATGAAACAAGCTCAGCAGATGCAAGAGAAAATGAAAACCGCGCAAGCGGAGTTAGCTGCGTTAGAGGTTACTGGTCAAGCTGCTGGTGGTTTAGTTAAGGTGACTGTCTCTGGTAAGTACGAGCTCAAGCGCGTACAGATTGATCCAGGCGCCATGGATGATCGCGAGATGCTAGAAGACCTAATCG
Source organism: Polynucleobacter sp. MWH-UH19D (assembly GCF_040409795.1). Taxonomy (NCBI): domain Bacteria; kingdom Pseudomonadati; phylum Pseudomonadota; class Betaproteobacteria; order Burkholderiales; family Burkholderiaceae; genus Polynucleobacter; species Polynucleobacter sp. MWH-UH19D. The sequence continues at coordinate 700,956 of NZ_CP099571.1, forward strand.
TGACTGCATACACCGAAGCATTTAAGCAAGTAGAGGCCGCTAGTGCGCAACTCATGTCAGGCGCAACTGCTGGTATGCCAATGCCTCCTGGCTTTAAGCTGCCTTTCTAATTCAGTTACTTAGTAAGTAGCTCAATAACCTAAATTCATGGCGCGTCACGAAGCTCCAACCGATGCCCTTGGTCGTTTGATTGAGGCATTGCGAGTATTGCCTGGAGTGGGTCCTAAGTCTGCACAGCGCATGGCTTTCTATTTATTGCAGCATGATCGCAATGGCGCTGCACTCTTGGCGCAGTCTCTCGGTGAAGCAGTAGAAACTGTAGGGCATTGCGCTCGTTGCAATACTTTTTCTGAAACGCAGATTTGCACGACTTGTTCGGATGGTCGTCGTGACCCATCACTGCTGTGTATTGTCGAAACGCCAGCCGATCAAGTCATGATTGAGCAAACTTTGAGCTTTAAAGGTAATTACTTTGTGCTCATGGGTCGCATCTCACCACTAGATGGTATGGGTCCTAATGAAATTCATTTTGATCGTTTGCTAGCTCGTATTGAAAACCCCGATACAGGCGTGCCGATTCGCGAAGTCGTGCTAGCAACTAACTTTACGAGTGAAGGTGAGGCTACGGCTCACTACATTGGTGAAGTACTCAAAACTAAAGGAATTAAAGTCACACGTATTGCCCGCGGTATTCCGGTGGGTGGTGAGCTTGAGTATGTTGATGCGGGCACTTTGGCTCGCGCCTTGATGGATCGTCGTTAAGCCTAGCTTAGGTTTACCCAAATATGATTGCAGTTACCCATTGATATTGAATTTAGAGACCCCATGAAAAAAACGACCATCGCTTTACTGTTTGCTACCCAATCCATTTTGCTCGCATGTAGCTCTAATCCCACTGCAAATTTAGGTGTGAGTGCGCAGCGAATTGCAGTCTCTAATTTTGATCGTGATGGTATTCGAGTAACGTATACGCTCGATGGCAAAGTGACTAGTGTTGAGTCGATTGTGTATATGCCAATTTGGGGTACTGATGCTAGTGCAGTGAGTGATGCGCAAAAGCGTAGTGAAAAAGCGGCCAAGGTTCAGATCAAAAATTTTGCTGATAAAAAGGCTTTTACCAGTGCGCTCTCAGCTAGCATCATTTCGATAAATTTAGAGCATGCCAGTGAGCAAAAGAAAAGTGGCGCGACTGATACGCAAAATCTCATTGCTTCTGATCGCGAGGTATTTTTAGATAAGAATGGCAAAGATATCAACGCTCGGGCGGAGAGCTCCAAAGTCTTGGATGATGCAAGTAAATTAGCCCAGTTAGTCGACAAGAATATTGATTGGCGTGATGTTGAGGGCAGTATGGTGTTGTCTACCGCTAAGCCAATTAATAATGGCCAAACCCTTGAGGCGATCTATCGCTGGTCTGCTAAGCGCTCTAACTAAGCAGGCTAACTAACCGGGCCAACTAAGCGGGCTAACTGAGTAACGTAACTAGCAATTACTTAGACTGCGCTTTTATTGATTGTCGTCTCGATGTCACGGGCACGACATAAACACTAGGTAAATTCACTCTTTTTGAGGATAATTTGGGCTGCGCAACCTTTGGGCTTCACTTCCTAAGTTCTCAATGGTGAGTTGCTTGAAATTTCCTTCAATCTGTTGCCCCTTAATGTCTTGATGACTAGGCAACCCAATCTGAAACTGTGAATGACCCGCAAACTTTTGCTCATTCTCCTGCTAAGTTTGATGATTGCTTTTGCGCATGCGCAAAGGGCAGGGTCAGGTGCTGACCAGATTGCCAGTTTTGCCGGTGATCTTTCTTGGTTGCCAACTGAAGGCGAGATTTTTGGTTTGCCAGTAAACGTACACGGTCAAACCACTTACATTAATCAGCGCTATAACAATTTCACTTCGAGTTACTCTGGTGTGAATAGCCTTTCTGCACAAAAGGCGATGAGCTACACCTGGTCAGGTACTTTGTTTCTAGGTGCACGCTTAGCGCCAAACACGGATATTTATTTCAACCCAGAAGTGATTTCAGGGGTGCCATTTTCTGGTCTAGTGGGTTTAGGTGGATTTACAAACGGTGAAGCCACTAAAGCTAATGGTGCGCAGGCCAAGTTTTATTCCGCTAGAGCATTCTTGCGTCAGACCTTTAATCAAGAGGGTGACAAAGTCGTTTTAGAAAATGATGCCAACCAAATTACCCAAACTGTCAGTAGCAATCGGGTAGTGGTAACTGCTGGCCAATTTTCTACTTTAGATATTTTTGACGATAGTCGCTACGCTAAAGACCCCCGTATTCAGTTTATGAACTGGGGCAATATGACTTACCTAGCCTATGACTACGCGGCCGATGCGCGTGGCTACAGTACAGGCCTGGCAGGTGAATGGTACTTAGATAACTGGGTGATGCGCGCCTCACGCATGATTACCCCAAAGACCCCAAACGGACGTGATCTGAACTGGCAAATCTTTAACGCTTATGGCGATCAATTTGAAGTAGAGCGCCAGCATCAGATTGGTGATCTGCCAGGTAAAGTCTCGGTACTAGCCTATCGCAATAAAATGATTTTGGCGCGCTTTGCTGATGCAACCAATTATGTGATTGCCAATAATGCGCAAGGTACTCAAGCGCTTAGTAATGTTCGCAACAACTATCAATATAAAACGGGTATTGGTATTAATGGCGAACAAGCCCTAACGAAAGACTTAGGAATCTATGGTCGTGCCTTTACATCAGATGGGCATACGGAAACCATGTCTTTTACGGAAGCCGATAATTCTTTATCCGTTGGTATGAGTTTGAATGGGATGCGCTGGAATCGTGCATACGACACGATCGGAATTTCGATGATGCAAAACGGACTGTCGAGCTTTCGTCGTAACTACTTGCAAGCGGGCGGCGTGTCGTATTTCATTGGAGATACATCTAATCCCTATAACGGTCCAAACCAGACAATTAACTATCGACCAGAGCGCGTAGGGGAGATTTACTACAACGCTTTGTTGGTAAAGAACGTGCTGTTGGGTGTGAACTTTCAGCACATCAATAACCCCGCCTACAACTCGGCTCGCGGACCGGTCAATATTGCTTCATTCCGTATTCATGCCGAGTTTTAAGGGCTAGGGGCCATTGGCCAGCCTTGCTAATTGATTATTGTCTTTAGAATCAATGGGATAGGAAATGTCAATAATTCGACATTTGTGTTTTCTACCCTATAATCGATAAAACCCCCTAAAACGGGTGCTTCATGGAAGCAAAACCGCATTAGGGGTTAAAAAAACAGCATTATTGAATTAAGAGGCAGCCGCTTTTGTTGAGTTTCGGCATACGCACAATTCGTTTAATTTCACCTCACGGTGCTGCCTTGCTGATCAGTGCAATTGCACTAGCCTCCCCATCTGTTTTGTGTACCAGCGCGTTTGCCCAAGCTACGAGTAATTTGGTGACGCAAAGTGAAGGCGAAGTATCGAGTCCAGTACAAGCGGGCACAGTGACGCTGCCAACAAGTTCTGCTGCAAATGCATTGGGAACATCGCCTTCAACTGAGAAGGCAGGTGCTAGCGTGACAGTGGTCACCAGTAATGAAGTCTCAACGGATTTATCGATGCCACCATCTATTGGTTCGCAGCTCAATGCACAACTGATCGCTCAAGATAAAACGAAGGCATCTGAACTATTCGTGCCAGTAACAAAAGCCAATACTCCAAAGACCTACGTTAAGAGCGCGCCATCAGGCCCGGTAGAGATGGATTTGCGTCAACTTTGGAATGAGCTCAAACTGAACAACCCACAGTTAGCTGCTTTGCGTGAGTCTTACTTATCAGCAAAAGCCACCGTGCCACAAATTGCTGCGCCAGCAAACCCACAAGTCGGATTAGTCTGGTCTGGTATGCCAGTTAACTCACCATTTGCTTTGGGCGGTGCCAATGCGCCGACGCCACAAAATCCAAATGGCATTAGTAGCAATAACTCAATCTCGGTAGCGCAGCCACTGCAGTTTCCAGGCAAAAAGAGTCTGGCTGCCGATATTGCAGATACCAATGCCGAATCTTTGTTGGCTCAGTCTGAATCGACTTACTTGCAACTCGGTGCGCAACTCTCAACGCTGTACTACAACACCTTAGCAACTCAAAAGCAGTTACAGGTTCTTAAAGAAACAGTGATGCGTCTGGAGATGATTAAGAACGTGGCTAAAGCAAGATATGCCAATAACGCTGCAGCTTACGTAGAGTATCTCAACGCACAAGTAGCCCAGAGCGCCGCGCAAGCCGATCAATTTAATTTAGAGCGCCAACTTGAAGTGGGTATTAAAAACATTAATACCTTGATTGGACGTCACTCCAGAGAGAGGCTCATTCTTAAAGGGGATAATCGCCGCGCGATGGCGCCAGTGCCCACATTGGTAGAGCTTGAGGACTACGCCGAATCAAGTCACCCCAGTTTGAAAAGTTCTGCTTTGCAGCTTGATGCCGCTCGCAAAGGGGTGACCTTAGCCAAGAAAGCCTATCTGCCCGATTTTCAGGTGATTGGTTCTTCGTACACGCCTAGGGGACCATTCTCGGCTAATAATGGCGCGCTGTTTTATCAGTTTGAATTAGATCTCATCATTCCGCTGTATTTCTTTACCAAAGAAAAGTACGGCGTTGAGCAGGCAATGCGCAATCAAGCTTCTGCTGAAGCGAGTGATATATCCAATCGCCAGCAAATTATTCTGGCGGTGAACTCAGCCTATGCCGCTTATCAACAAGCCAAAACCGCCACCACCTTTTTAAAAGAGCGCCAGGTGCCTCAAGCTGACGCGGCGTATAAGGTGGGCTTGATTCAGTATTCAAATAATGGGCAGGGCTTTAATGATTTGTTGACAGCCCAAACACAGTTGCGTAACTTGGAGGTGCAATTGGCATTGGCTGAAGCAAACCTCCTACAAGCACAAGCCACGTTGATGGTTACTGCTGGAAAAGAACCTTTTTAAGGAGTCGCTTTGAAAGACAAAATATTGTCGCTTCTAAAACAGTTGTCTGAAAAGGCAAAACCGATCTTGCATCAGGTCGCCCATTTTGGGATGCACCATGCAAAAGTGGCTGCTGCAAGTTTGTCTGGCCTCTATTGGAATTTGACTCCACAAAATCGCCATCGGGTTCGGATGGCAGCATACGTTTTTGCTATTTTGTCTTTTGGTATTGTGGTGGGACGCCTGACTGACGTAAACCGCGCTGTCAAGATTGAAGCTTCAGACAAAGCACTGAAAGTTGAGAAGACTGGCGTACTGGAATTGAAATTACCTGGCGTAAAACTCAACCCCGAGATTTATGTTTTCCAGACCGCAGAAAAAGTGCAAGTGCCAGTCAACATTAAAGTGCCAGGACGCTTGGCATTTAATGCAGAAAAATCAAAAGTACTTTCAGCGAGAGCGCCTGGTAGGGTAGAGCGTATTTATGCCTTTGATGGTGCCTTGGTTGATAACGGCTCGCCCATTGTGGAGCTCTATAGCCCTGAGTATCTATCTGCTCAGCAAGAGTATTTGCTCTCATCAAGAACAGCGAGGGTGTTGCAGGGCAATAGTACGATGAGTGATCTGCTGGGTGATGCACGCATTACGCAACAGGCTGCAGCCAATCGCATGCGTAATCTCGGTGCTAGCGAAGGGGATATTCGTAGCATCGAAAATTCTAGTAAGACCACAGCCAATCTCATCATGCGCTCACCGCTCAAAGGCGTCGTAGTTAAACGCAATGTTGAGCCTGGTTCAGTAGTAGCTTCAGGTGATGTGATTGCAACCTTGGCCGATCCAAATCAACTATGGTTCTTGGGTAATGTCTTTGAACAAGATTTTCGGATGGTAAAGCAAGGGCAGAAGATGATCTTGCGTCTAGAGGCTTACCCAGATAAAGAGTTTGTGGCTTATGCAAACTATATTGCCCCAACCATTGACCCACAAACACGGGCATTACTCATTCGTGCCGATGTTGAAAATACCGATGATCTGCTGCGACCCGATATGTATGTCTCTGGTTTGCTAACTACCGGTCAAGCTGATGCAGTGGTGGTGCCACAAACTGCTATCGTGCGTGTGCGCGAGAACCGCTATGCAATTATTAAAGTGAGTGCAGATACGTTTCGCCGAGTGCCAGTTAAAGGCTACGATCTAAACAGTAAAAGCTTTGCGATTACTGAAGGTGTAGAGCAAGGTTGGCAGATCTTGGCAGAGGGTGCTGTCTTGTTAAATGACCGCTTTGCGAAGCAGGAGGACTAAGTGAGCGCTTTTACCTCCTTTATTCGAGGAGTAGTTGAGAAGCGCGTGCTTGTCATATTCGCTTCGGTCGTGCTTTTAGGTTTGGGTATGTTTAGCCTGAGCAAGCTGCCGATTCAGCCATACCCAGGCGTTGCACCATTAACGATTCAAGCGATTTCTCAATGGCCTGGCAGAAGTACCACCGAAGTAGAGCAGCAAGTCACAATTCCCGTTGAAAATGCCTTGGCAGGTATTCCTGGATTGCAAGCATTTCGCTCAGTATCTCTATTTGGCTTGTCAGTTGTCACGCTCAAGTTCAACGACACCGCCGATCCATTTAAAGCGCGTCAGATTTTCATTGCCAATTTATCGAATGTCAGCTTTCCGCAAGGCGTCACTTCTAGTATTAGCCCAGACTCGGATGCTACAGGCGAGATCATGCGTTATGAGGTGCGTTCAGATTACGCGAACTCAACCACTCTAAAGACCTTGCAAAACTATGAGATCTATAAAGAGCTCAAGCAAACTCCTGGTGTAGCAGACGTCTCATCTTTTGGTGGCAAGGTACGTCAATACCAAGTGATTGTGAGCCCAGAGAGCTTGCATGCAAAAGGTGTCACGATTAATGAACTGATTGCTGCGCTTGCCAATGCCAATAGCAATACCGGTGGCGGATTGTTGCCTAGTGGCGAGCAGCAATTTGTGGTGCGCGGAGTTGGCCTCTTAAAGACCATTGATGATATTAAGCAAGTGGTTATTACCAATAACAAAGGGGTGCCGATTCGCATTGGTGATGTCGCGACTGTGCAAATTGGTAATGCGCCACGCTTGGGTATGTTCCAGTTCAATGAGAATCCAGACTCAGTCGAAGGCATTGTGTACCTGCGTCGGGGTGAGAATGCGACCGAGGTCTTAGCGCGTGTGCGCAGTACGGTAGAGAGTATTAATAAACATGTTCTACCGCCTGGTATTGAAGTTAAACCTTTCTATGACCGTCAGGTGCTCTTAGATATTACGATTGGCACTGTGAAGCACACCTTGTTCTTTGGTATCTCATTAGTGCTAGCAGTTTTATTCTTTTTCTTAGGCAATATTCGTGCAGCCGCAGTAGTAGCTGCAGTCATTCCATTGGCCTTGTGCGTTTCGTTTATTCAGATGCATTTATGGAGCGTGCCAGCTAATTTGATTTCTTTGGGCGCGATTGACTTTGGTGTGATCGTGGATTCTGCGGTGATTCTGACTGAGAACGTCATGCGTCACTTAGAAGAAGGTGGCAAGCGTCTTAATCAAAGCATTATTTTGGCCACGAGCGAAGTGCAGCGCGCCATGATTTATTCCACTGGCATCATTATTGTGGCGTACTCACCATTGTTCTTTATGGGCGGTGTTGAGGGCATCATCTTTAAACCAATGGCTTTCACTATGGGCTTTGCTTTGATTGCGGCGATGGTGCTCAGCCTAACTTTCTTGCCGGCGATGATTTCTTTGGTGTTTGGTGAGAACTTGCATCACAAGCCGCCTTCATTCATTACCAAGATATTAGATAGCTATAAGCCTTTATTGAGAAGGTGGATGGATCGCCCACTAACGGTGTTTTCGGTAGCAGTATTTGTTCTAGGTATTACCTTGCTCAGCATGACTCGTTTAGGTACGGCATTTTTGCCAACCTTAGAAGAGAACAATATTTGGTTGCGAGTGACTTTGCCAAACACAGTGGATTTAGATTACTCAGTAAAAATCGCTAATCAATTGCGCGAAACCTTTATGAAGCAACCCGAGATTGATAAGGTTGCTGCGCAGATTGGTCGTCCGGATGATGGTACCGATTCCACTGGGGTATTTAATCAAGAGTATGGTCTTTATCTCAAGAGCCCTGATCGCATGCCTTCTGGAACTAGTAAGAAAGATCTGATTGCTCACCTAGAAGCTGAGCTGAATCAGATTCCCGGTATTACTTATAGCTTTTCTCAGTACATTCAAGATAACGTGAACGAGGCTCTCTCAGGAGTGAAGGGTGAGAACTCTGTCAAGATCTATGGCACTGATTTAGAGGTCTTGGATCAAAAAGCGCATGAAGTGATTGATCAGTTGAAGAAAGTGCGTGGGGTTGCCGATGAAGGCATTTTGAAAGAACTCGGTCAGCCCACTTTAAATATTCAGATTGATCGAGAGCGCGCTTCTCGTTACAACATTAATGTGAACGATATACAGACGGTCGTAGCCAATGCGATTGGTGGAGCAGCAGTCACAAACTTGCTCGAAGATGAAAAGACCTTTGGGATTGCGGTTCGCTTAAATGAAGGTAGTCGCAATGACGTGGCAGATATTCGTAGTCTGTTAGTTGACTCACCAGATGGTGCAAAAGTGCCGCTATCGATGGTCGCAAATGTGCAGTTAACCGACGGCCCATTCTTCATTTATCGTGAAGCAGGTAAGCGCTATATTGCTATTAAATTTAGCGTTCGCAATCGTGACTTGGGTAGTGCAGTAGAAGATGCACAGTATTTGGTAGAAAAAAATATTACCTTGCCTCCAAACTACTCGATTAGCTGGGATGGTCAGTTCAACCAGATGAAGCAGGCCCAGAAAAAACTGATGGTGATCGTTCCTTTGGCATTGATGGGCATTTTCTTATTGCTTGTGAGTGCCTTTGGCAATTTCCGTGACGCTTTCATTGTCATGATTAATGTGCCGTTTGCTGCGATTGGCGGGGTGATCGCTCTGCACCTAGCGGGGGAGACCTTGAGTATCTCGGCATTCTTTGGATTCTTATCCTTGTTTGGTATTGCGATTCAAGATGGCGTTATTTTGATTTCCTTTATTAATAAAACTGCCGCAACGGAGCATGGCCAAATGAAAGACGTGATGGTCGAAGGTGCATCACTACGGGTACGCCCAGTATTGATGACTGCCGCACTGTCTGGTTTGGGATTATTGCCAGCTGCCTTATCGCATTCGATTGGATCAGAAGCTCAGCGCCCATTGGCTTTGGTGATTGTGGGTGGAATGGTAACGACAACCATTCTGACACTTTTAGTATTGCCGGTGATTTATGGCTGGTTCAGAGCAAGATCGCTTAATAATGCGAAAACTATTTAATTGAGTAAGCAGATTGGATAACTTTGAATAAGCAAACATCATGAGTCAGCAGCAACCCCACATTTTGGTATCAAATGATGATGGCTATTTAGCCCCAGGCTTATTGGCGCTCGTTAATGCCGTTCGTCCATTGGGTCGCATTACGGTGATTGCGCCAGAGCAAAATCACAGTGGCGCATCAAATTCGTTAACGCTGTCTAGGCCGCTCTCGATTCATCGGGTTGCAGGCGGTGAGCGTGATGGTTTCTTCTTCATTAATGGCACGCCTACTGATTGTGTGCACGTCGCCATGACGGGTTTCTTAGATGAAAAGCCAGATTTAGTCATTTCTGGAATTAATCAAGGTGAGAACATGGGTGAAGACGTTCTGTATTCTGGAACCGTTGCTGCGGCCATTGAAGGGGTGATGTTCGGCGTTCCTGGTATCGCGTTTTCGCAAATTGATCGCGGCTGGAATCGTATTGATGATGCTGCTAAAGCGGCGCACGACATTGTTAAGCAAATGCTCTCATCAAACCTCAATCAGAATCACACTGATGGCATGGCTGCGCTGCTCAATGTGAATATTCCCAATCGTCCATACGATGAGCTACATCGTTGGCGTGTCACGCGTTTAGGTAATCGCCATCATTCACAACCCGTGGTAGTGCAAGATAGCCCGCGTGGTGAGAAAATTTACTGGATAGGCGCAGCAGGGCATGTAAAAGATAATTCTGAAGGCACAGACTTTCATGCGATCGATGATGGTTGTATTTCAATTACGCCAATGCAACTTGACTTAACGCATCACGCTCGTTTGGCAGCTATGCGCGCACAAGGTTGGGGTCGCGGTTGAAACAGCCAGTTGAGCGCTTTGCAGCCTACCGTCAAGCCTTAGCCGCCAAAGTACATGCTGGCGGTGTTAAGCATGGAAAAACATTAGAGGCGATTGCAACAGTGCCCCGTCATGCTTTTATGGATCCGGGTCTGCATGTGCAGGCTTATGAAGATACTGCTTTGCCAATTGGGCATGAGCAAACGATTTCTAAGCCATCTGTAGTTGCACGCATGATTGAGTTGTTGCACAAGCCGCGTCATCCATTAGGTAAGGTGCTCGAGATTGGTACAGGCTGCGGTTACCAAGCAGCGGTATTGAGTTTGCTGGCCGATGAAGTCTATTCCATTGAGCGCATACGACCGCTGCATGATTTAGCACGAGCCAAGTTGCGACCATTTCGGATTAATAATTTGCGCTTAATTTATGGCGATGGCATTTTAGGTTTGCCACAAGCCGCACCATTTGATGGGATTATCTTGGCCGCTGCTGGCTTAGGGATACCGGATGCTTTATTGGATCAATTGGCGATTGGTGGTCGTTTGGTTGCCCCGGTAGCTAAAAATGAAAAAGAGCAGCAGTTGGTGATGGTTGAAAGAATGAGCTCACAGCGCTATCAAAGAACCGTTTTGGACGGGGTCTTTTTTGTCCCCTTACAATCAGGGGTAGTATGAGATTGAGAAAGAATTCCGATTCCATGACCTGGTTATTTAAAACATTATTTTTGACAATGCTGTCGGCTGCAGTGCTGTTTGTGACTGGGTGTTCAACCCCGCGCACTAAACCAGCGAGCGTAACCGATCGCACCGCAGGCGCATCATCTGAGCCTGCACCTCCTGGCTATTACCGTGTGAAGCGTGGTGATACCTTAGCGCGAATTGCTTTAGATCATGGTCAAGCACCGCGTGATGTCGCGCAATGGAATAAAGCCGAAAACCCTAACTTCAACCCAAACATTATTGAAGTGGGTGATTTAGTTTTGGTTAAGCCACCTGTAAATACTAAAACTGCTGCAGCTAAGCCAACCGACAAAAAACCATCTGCTGATAAAGCCGATACCCCTGCGCCTGCGGAGGCAGCCAAGGCTGAAGTGGTGGCAGAGCCTGGGATTCGTTTGTCATGGCCAGCTAAAGGCAAGGTGACTACTGAATTTAACGAAACCAATAAAGGTATTGATATTGCTGGTAAGGTTGGTGAACCAGTTTTAGCCGCTGCCGATGGCAAAGTGGTTTATGCAGGCAATAGCTTGCGTGGCTATGGCAATTTAGTCATTGTGAAACATGACAATACTTATTTAACTGCCTATGCCCATAACAGCAAACTCTTAGTTAAAGAAGGTGATAGTGTGCGTAAGGGTCAGAAGATTGCTGAGATGGGTGATACCGATACCAATTCACCAAAACTGCACTTTGAGTTGCGTGTAAACGGTAAGCCAGTAAACCCAACGCCGTATATACAGTAAGACCAGCGCGGCGTTTTTTGTTTATGGCCACTGTTCTTGTCTTCGATATTGAAACTATTCCAGATGTAGCGGGTCTGCGTCGGGTTGAGGGCTACCCCGACTCGATGAGTGATGCTGAGGTTGCTGCCAAAGCAATGGCTGAGCGTGCTGAAAAAACCGGTAGTGAGTTTTTGCCATTGTTTTTGCAAAGAGTAGTTGCTATCTCTTGTGTGATTCGCAGAACCACTAAAGAGGGTGCCCCTCAAATTAAAGTAGGCACCCTAGGAAACCCAGATGATGATGAGAAAGTGATTGTTCAGGCTTTCTTTGACTTGGTTGAAAAGTACACCCCACAATTGGTTTCATGGAATGGCAGTGGCTTTGATTTACCCGTTCTGCACTACCGTGCGCTAGCCAATCACATTCAAGCATCTCGCTACTGGGAGATGGGTGAGAGCAAAGAAGTCGATAGCCGCGACTTTAAGTGGAACAACTATATTGGCCGATATCACATGCGCCATCTAGACATGATGGATCTTTTGGCCAAATATAACGGCAGAGCGAATGCACCCTTGGATGGTTTAGCAAAGCTGTGCGGCTTTCCTGGCAAGATGGGCATGGATGGCAGTCAAGTATGGCCTGCTTATCAAGAAGGCAAGATCAACGATATTCGTCGCTATTGCGAAACCGATGTGGTGAACACGTATTTAATGTACTGCCGCTTTCAGTTGCTGCGCGGTGGATTTACTTTGCAAGAGTATCAAGAAGAGATTGCATTTGTTAAAAGCTATTTAGAAAAAGAAGCCAAAGAGTCCAATGGCGGCCAGTGGCAGGAGTATCTACAAGGTTTCGCACCGGATGCGTAGAGGGGATAAGCCAGTCAATATTGAGGTGACTGAACCCATTACCGTTACGTCCCTCGATTTAGATGCACAAGGGATTGCGCGCCTCGCTGCAAATCCTGAGGCTGAGGAACTTGATCCTGAATCTAGTAGCAAAGTCATTTTTATCAAAGGTGCACTGCCTACCGAGTTAGTGACCTACACCATCACGAGTGACAAAGCACGGTTTGCAAAAGCCAAGGTGCGCGAGATTCTTAAACCTGCAGTCTTTCGAGCAGAGCCTAAATGCGTTGCCTTTGGTGTCTGTGGTGGTTGCACTATGCAGCATTTGGATATTCGGGCGCAGGTTGCAATGAAGCAACGCGTTTTAGAAGATGATTTGCGTCATATCGCCAAGGTATCTCCAGAAGAAATTTTCCGACCGATGGGCGGACCTACTTGGGAATATCGGCATCGCGCGCGTTTGAGCGCAGTCAATCGCTCGATTAAAAAAGGCACAGTCTTAATAGGATTTCATGAGGGCAAAAGTGGCTATGTAGCCGATATGCTCGCTTGTGAGATCTTGCCTAAGCATCTCTCTGATTTGTTGCCGCAGATGCGCAAATTAGTAATGGGTTTATCAATTGTCGATCACATGCCGCAAATTGAGATTGCAGTGGGCGAGCCTGAAGATCCAAATTCAGATGACCCTAAAAAGGCTGCCCCAGTTACCGCACTCGTCTTTCGAAATCTCAAACCGCTCACTGCTGCAGATGAAGACTTACTCCGCAAATTTGCAGATCAGCACCATGTGTGGATTTGGTTGCAACCTAAGGGTATTGAAACGGTTGCGCCGTTTTATCCAGAAATCGGCAAGCTTTGCTATCGACTGCCTGAATTTGAAATCGAGATGCCATTTAAGCCTGCAGACTTTACGCAGGTTAATCACATGATGAACCGTGCTTTGGTTAGTAAGGCAATTCGTTTGCTAGAAGTTAAAGAGAGTGATCGTGTGCTCGACTTATTTTGTGGCATTGGTAATTTCACTTTGCCCTTAGCGCGTAAAGCAAAAGCAGTATTGGGTATCGAGGGTTTAGCTACGCTTACTACCCGCGCAAAAGCCAATGCAGAGCACAACGGCTTGGCTCATAAAGCGAGTTTTATGCAAAGTGATTTATTTGAAGTTACCGCAGAGACTATTGCTGAGTGGGGCAGAGCGGATCGCTGGTTGATGGATCCACCGCGTGAAGGCGCCATGGAAATTTGCAAAGCGATCTCACAATTACATACGATCAATAGTGAGCTATTGCCACAGCGCATTGTCTATGTCTCTTGTAATCCCAAGACCTTGGCTAGAGATGCAGATATTCTTTGTCACCAAGCTGGCTATACCCTAAAAGGCGCTGGCATCGTTAATATGTTTCCGCACACCTCTCATGTGGAATCCATGGCCGTATTTGACCGTTTGCCAGTCTAGTTAATCATTTGCACCAATTTAGAGCTTAATAAATGCCTTGATGGTGCTTAGCCATGATGCTTGGTGCATGCAGCCCCAACTCCAATTTGTTTGAAGAGTAGATTAAAAGTGTGCGGTGGAGTGTTGCCGTTAATTGTTCAGGCAAATACTAGGAGTACATCATGAGAGCCTCAGATAGTTTTGCAATCTTGTTGATCTTGATTGCGCTGTCATATGCGGTATCGATGTTTGTAGCAAATTAATTGCTACAGGTATCTAGGAGACAGAGCTAGGGTATTAGGTAACTAGCAAACTATAAAAGACAAAAAAAGAAAAAAGAAAAGGCGCCCGTAGGCGCCTAGAGAATTGCACACTAAATTTAATGTGCGTTACAAGTTACAAAAACAACTTTAGTCGCGATCACCACCAAAGATGCCCAAGAGAGCTAAGAGGTTGGTGAATACGTTGTAGACATCTAAGTAGATTGCAAGGGTGGCCATGATGTAGTTGGTTTCACCACCATTTACAACACGCTGCACATCAACCAAGATGAAAGCAGAGAAGATGGCGATAGCCAAGACCATCACAGTCAACATCAGGGCTGGTAATTGCAACCAGATATTTGCCAAAGAGGCAACGATCAAGAGTAAAACACCCACCATCAACCATTTGCCCATGCCAGCAAAGTCACTCTTGCTCACCGTAGCGATTGTTGCCATGGTTGCGAAGATTGCCGCTGTGCCACCGAATGACAACATGATGAGTGCTGCGCCATTGCTGTAGCTGTTGAGCGTAAAACCAACGAGGCGAGAGAGCATGATGCCCATGAAGAAGGTGAAGCCCAATAAGAGCAGAACACCGACACCAGTGTCTTTATTCTTATCAATTGCCCAGAAGAAACCAAAAGCAACCGCCATAAAGACGATGAAACCCAAGAATGGGCTGCCAGCAAACAGGTCAAGACCCATAGCAACACCTAGCCAAGCGCCAATGACGGTAGGCACCATGGAAAGCGCTAAGAGAGCATAGGTATTGCGCAGTACGCGGTTGCGTACTTGAACGGTACTAATTGAGCCAGCCTGGCCAAAGCCGTAAGAGTTAAGGTCACTCATATAGACTCCTTCTTTCGTAGTAATTACATGAGCCCATGAAGGGCTGTTGTCATTAAGTATAGACAAAACACCTTAATTTCAAGACCTGGCATAAAAAGACTACAAATCGAGGGGTTATACCCAGTAAATTCAAGACCTTAGCCCTATAGATATAGGGGTAAATACGGTCAGACAATGTATAATTCGGGGGTCGTTGGAGTGGGGTGCCTATTTATTAGCACATTAGCAATCTTCACCTTACCCAGCAAATACCTTTGAAATCACTATTGGAGTCCTGAATGGCAATCGAACGCACCCTATCTATTATCAAACCTGATGCTGTCGCTAAAAACGTCATCGGCAAAATCTATGACCGTTTTGAATCAGCTGGTTTGAAGATTGTCGCGTCCAAAATGGCACATCTTTCTCAATCTGAAGCAGAGCAGTTCTATGCCGTTCACAAAGAGCGTCCTTTCTTCAAGGATTTGGTGAATTTCATGATTTCTGGTCCAGTCATGATTCAAGTATTGCAAGGTGAAGGCGCTATCGCTAAGAACCGCGACTTGATGGGTGCTACTGATCCTAAGAAAGCAGATAAAGGCACTATCCGTGCAGATTTTGCTGACAGCATCGATGCCAACGCGGTACACGGTTCTGACGCTCCTGAAACTGCTGCTGTGGAAGTTGCATTCTTCTTCCCTGGCATGAACGTTTTCAATCGTTAATCGTTACTTGTTATTCAATCACCCGACTTAATTGAAAAGTAGGCGCATTGACCTCCCCGCGCGTAAATCTCTTAGATTTTGACGCTGACCAACTGGCGGCGTATGTCGCGGGGTTAAACGAAAAGCCCTTTAGGGCAAAGCAACTCATGCAGTGGATACATCAACGTGGTGTATCCAACATTAATGACATGAGTGATTTAGCAAAGAGTTTTCGGGCTACCTTGCTCGATAAAGCTGAAATACTCTCTTTACCTGTTATCAAAGACGAGCATGCCCAAGATGGCACCCGCAAGTGGCTATTGGATGTGGGCGCAGGCAATGCGGTGGAGTCGGTTTACATTCCAGAAGATGATCGTGGCACATTGTGCATTTCTTCTCAGGCTGGCTGCGCTGTCAACTGCCGTTTTTGTTCCACCGGACATCAAGGCTTCTCACGCAATCTCAGCTCAGGTGAAATCATCGGTCAACTTTGGTTTGCTGAACATCTATTGCGTAATGATCCAGATGCGGTTCGCCGTATTGAAAAATATCCAACACCAGGTTGGGAACATACCGGTCGTGTGATTTCGAATGTGGTGATGATGGGTATGGGCGAGCCCTTGCTCAACTATGACAATGTCGTCTCGGCATTGCACCTGATGCTAGATGATCGAGCATATGGGCTATCTCGTCGTCGTGTGACAGTATCCACATCGGGTGTCGTGCCCATGATTGATCGTTTAGCGCAAGATTGCCCTGTAGCACTAGCAGTCTCTTTGCATGCACCCAACGATGCCTTGCGTGATCAACTCGTGCCACTCAATCAGAAATACCCTTTACGGGAATTGCTCGATGCTTGCGAACGCTATTTGCCATTTGCGCCCAGAGACTTTTTGACTTTTGAATACTGCATGCTTGATGGTGTAAACGATTCTGATATTCAAGCAAAAGAATTAGTGCGTTTATTAAAGAACATTAAGTGCAAGATCAATCTGATTCCATTTAATCCATTTCCAGAGTCAGGCTTAAAGCGTTCACCAGCGCAACGCGTGAATACCTTTGCCAGCATTCTTTTGGATGCGGGCATGGTGGCAACTGTACGTAAGACTCGGGGCGATGATATTGCCGCTGCTTGTGGCCAATTGGCAGGAGATGTGGTTGATCGCACTCGTGTTCGAGAGCGCGCAGTTCATGATGCTGAGATCATCGTTGACACTCAATCAAATGAACAGCCAATTGAATGGCTCAAGAAATTAAATTGATATGAACGATTCATATGAATGATTCTTTAATACAAGCTCAATTACCTTTGGGTCCATCACCCAAGCGTGCTACTCGCCAAGCGAAAGTGGTTTGGAAAACCAACATCATTACCGTTGGTGGCGATGCGCCAGTGCGTGTGCAATCAATGACTAATACCGACACTGCTGATGCAGTTGGCACGGCAATACAGGTAAAAGAATTAGCACGCGCTGGTTCAGAGATGGTGCGTATCACTGTCAATACGCCCGAAGCGGCAGCAGCGGTTCCTTATATTCGTGAGCAGTTAGACAAGATGGATATCTTGGTGCCGCTGATTGGTGACTTTCATTACAACGGCCACACTTTATTAAATGATTTTCCAGATTGTGCAAAAGCACTCTCTAAATATCGCATTAACCCAGGTAATGTGGGTAAGGGTGCTAAACGCGATCCGCAATTTGCACAAATGATTGAAGCGGCTTGTAAATATGACAAGCCAATTCGGATTGGCGTGAACTGGGGAAGCTTAGATCAAGATCTATTGGCCTCCATCATGGATAGCAATGCAGCGCTAGAAGTGCCTAAGACAGCGCAAGAAGTAATGATTGAGGCGCTGATTCAGTCAGCGTTGCAATCTGCCGAGAAAGCGGTGGAGCTAGGCATGAACCCTGATCAGATTTTGCTTTCTTGCAAAGTGAGCAATGTCCAAGATTTAATTGCCGTATATCGTGACTTATCGCGCCGCTCAGACTACCCATTGCATTTGGGATTAACTGAAGCAGGCATGGGTAGTAAAGGTATCGTTGCCTCTACTGCGGCAATGGGAATTTTGTTGCAAGAGGGTATTGGCGACACCATACGGGTTTCTTTAACACCAGAGCCTGGTGCACCTCGCGAGAATGAAGTGATTGTTGCGCAAGAGATTTTGCAAACCATGGGCTTGCGTAATTTCACGCCAATGGTAATTGCATGCCCTGGTTGTGGCAGGACTACCAGCACGACTTTCCAGGAGCTCGCTGCCAATATTCAGTCTTACTTACGTCAGCAAATGCCAGTTTGGAAGAAGACTCATCCAGGCGTTGAAAATATGAATGTAGCGGTAATGGGTTGTATCGTGAATGGCCCTGGTGAGAGCAAGCATGCCAATATCGGCATTTCTTTGCCAGGCACAGGGGAGACCCCCGCAGCCCCAGTGTTTGTAGATGGGGTTAAAGTAAAGACATTGCGTGGCGACAATATTGCCCAAGAGTTTCAGGTAATCGTAGATGACTATGTCAAACAACACTACGCCCCAAAATAAAACAATTAAATAAAAGAACAAAGCAAGAACACAGTAAGAACAACAAAGATGACCGACCAGAACAACAAAGCGAAAGTTCAAAAAATCAACGGCGTGCGCGGCATGAATGATTTATTGCCAGCCGATGCTGCGCAGTGGGCGCATCTAGAGCATGTTTTGCGTGATCTCACTCGTGCTTATGGTTATGAGTTTTTAAGAACGCCGATTGTGGAAGCGACTGCAGTATTTCAACGAGGCATTGGTGAGGTAACCGACATTGTTGAGAAAGAGATGTATTCCTTTGAGGATAGACTCAATGGTGAGCAACTCACTTTGCGCCCTGAAGGTACTGCCGCACTCGTGCGTTCTGTGATTGAGAACAATCTTCTCTATGAAGGACCAAAGCGTCTTTGGTATACCGGCCCGATGTTTCGTCATGAGCGCCCACAGCGTGGTCGCTATCGTCAATTCCATCAGTTTGGTATCGAAGCCTTAGGATTTGCTGGGCCTGATATTGATGCTGAAATTATTCTCATGGGTCAACGCTTGTGGGATGAGTTGGGTCTTAAAGGCGTGCGCCTAGAGATTAATTCATTGGGCCAAGCTAATGAGCGCGCAGAGCACCGCGCAGCACTAGTGGCTTATTTTGAGAAAAACCAGTCACAACTAGATGAAGATTCTCAACGCCGTTTACTAACCAATCCATTGCGCATTTTGGATTCTAAAAATCCCGAGATGCAAGCTTTAATAGAGGGCGCGCCAAAGTTATTGGATTTCTTGGGTGAAGAGTCCCTCAAGCACTTTGAAGCAGTTCAAGCCTTGCTTAAAGCAAACAATATTCCATGCAAAATTAATCCACGCTTGGTGCGTGGCTTGGATTATTACAACCTGACGGTCTTTGAATGGATTACTGATGAGTTGGGAGCGCAAGGCACGATTGCTGGTGGTGGTCGTTATGACCCATTAATTGAGCGTATGGGTGGCAAAGCAGCACCCGCATGTGGCTGGGCAATGGGCATGGAGCGCGTTCTCGAGCTGATGAAAGTGTCGGGTTCACTGCCTGAGCCCCAAGCGCAATGCGATATTTTTGTTTTACATCAGGGTGGCGAGACATTGACTGCCGCCATGATTATTGCCGAACGTTTGCGTAGTGCAGGAATTGACACGATTTTGTTCTGCCCTCCAGACGGTCAATCAGCCAGCTTTAAATCCCAGATGAAGAAGGCGGATGCCAGTGGGGCAGCATTTGCCGTCATTATTGGACCAGATGAGCTGGCTAAAAATGAGGCCTCTCTAAAAGACCTGCGTGGTACCGGTGAGCAAAAGACCGTTTCCTTGGATGGGGTGCTTGAGGTTGCAATCGATGCCTTGGTGGGCACCTCCGAATAGAATAGCAATATATATAGAACCTGAATTGTGAGTTTGGATTGATATGCCATTAGATTTAGAAGAACAAGAACAACTAGACCAACTCAAAGCGTTTTGGCAAAAGTATCGCAACCTGATTACGGGTGTTGCAACGGTCGCTTTATTTGCCTATGCCGCCTATAGCGGATATCAATGGTGGCGCAATAGCCAAGCATTAGAAGCATCGAAGTTATATGAGACGATGGTAAGTGCGATTGAGAAGGGCGACAAAGAACAAACCTTGCGCGCTGCCGATGACTTGCAAAAAAGTTTTGCAAGTACGCCATATGCACCCATGTCTAGTTTGATTGCCGCTCGTATTGCTTCAGATGCAGGCGATGCTGCCAAGGCATTAGATTATTTACGTTGGGCTGCCAAGAATGCTGCCAATGATGCTTATCTTGCTTTGGCCAAGATGCGTTTGGTTTCTCAATTGATCGAGCAGGGCACTGAAAAAGATTTTGCTGAAGCAGATCAGATTTTGCAGGGTAAGCCTATTGCAGGCTTTGAAGCTCTTTGGCTTGAGCGCCGCGGCGATTGGTATTTAGCCCAAAAGAAAAATGAACAAGCAAAAACAAGTTATCAAGATGCTTGGAAAAAATTAGATCAGGCTAAAGAGTTTCCAGAAGAGGCGCGCCGTCTCTTGAAAGTGAAGCTAGATGCTGTTGGAGGGGTTGCACAGTGATAGTGGCTAAGCACGCAGTAAAACTTGGAGTAAAGCTCACAAGCAAGGTTTTAGTACTTGGATTAATTAGCGCGGCCTTAGTTGCGTGCTCTGGAAACTCTCGTGTTCGTAAACCCGCCGAATTAGTTGAGGTGAAGAACCAGTTTGATTTGCAGCCAGTATGGTCAACCAGCGTAGGTTCATCTGAATCGTTTAATTTTCATCCTGTGGTCGCGGGTAATTCAGTGTATGCAGCATCACATCGCGGCAATCTAACGAAGATTGATTTGGCCTCTGGCAATAAGGTATGGGAAGTTTCTGTACCAGAGCGATTGGCGATTGGTCCTGGGTCAGATGGTCGTACAACTGTGGCGGTCTCGATTAAGGGCAATGTCTATGCGTATGACGACACTGGTAAAGCTCTCTGGAATGTCAACGTAGGTAGTGAAGTGCTCAGTGAGCCTGTTGTTGCTGGTGGCGTTGTGGTGATTCGCGCGCTAGACAATCGCTTCATTGGCCTAGATGCGCAAACAGGCGCACGTAAATGGAACTACCAACGTCAACAATCTGCCTTGTCATTGCGTGTGGGCTACGGTATGTTGCCGATTAATAATGAAGTCATCGTCACGGGCTTTGCTGGCGGTCGCTTTGGCATGATTGCGCTGGCTAATGGTGGATTGATTTGGGAAACCCCTGTGTCTTTCCCAAAAGGCTTCTCTGAGATTGAGCGTTTGAATGATGTGACTGCAAAACCGAGTATGGAAGGTGAGATTCTGTGTGCGGTGTCTTATCAAGGTCGCATTGGTTGTGGTCAAGCACGTACTGGTAATTTGCTCTGGTTTAAAGACTTCTCCAGTTACACCGGTACTGCGCAAAGTTCAGACTTAGTCTTCTCCGCTAATGAAAAATCCCATGTCTTCGCATTTGCGACAAAAGATGGCGGTCAGTTTTGGGAGAACACACAACTCACGTTCCGCGATGTAGGTGAACCACTTGCAGTAGGTAGAGTATTGCTGATGGGCGACGCCCAAGGTTATGTGCATGCATTCGCTCAAGCAAATGGGGAGTTAGTTGCTCGCATTCGTCATGACAGTAGCCCAATTTCAGCGGCGCCGATTGCAGTGGGTGGTCTGATTGTGATTCAGTCTCAAGGTGGCAAGATCGCCGCTTATAGCCCCAAATGAATCCAGTCATCACTATCGTTGGTCGACCTAACGTTGGGAAGTCCACGCTCTTTAATCGCTTAACCCGTTCACGCGATGCACTCGTTGCAGACTTCTCTGGTTTAACGCGCGATCGTCACTATGGCAAAGGTCGCATCGGTGACCGTGCATTTATCTGTGTCGACACAGGCGGTTTTGAACCCGTTGCCAAGACTGGCATTGTGGCCGAGATGGCCAAGCAAACCAAGCAAGCAGTTGCTGAGTCTGACATTGTGATCTTCTTAGTTGATGGCCGTTTAGGCTTGGCGCCACAAGATCGAGTGATTGCGGATTTCTTACGCAAATCAGGCAGACCTGTTATTTTGGCAGTCAACAAAACGGAAGGCATGCAAGCTGGTGTTGTCACGGCTGATTTTCATGAGCTTGGATTAGGTGAGCCATTCCCGATCTCTTCTGCGCATGGTGATGGTGTTAGAGGTCTGATTGATGATGCTCTAGATTCTTTAGGAATCGCAGAGCCTGATGAGGAAGAGCTCGCAAACGATCCTAATCGCCCTATGAAAATTGCAGTAGTGGGACGTCCGAACGTAGGCAAATCAACACTGATTAATAAGTTGATTGGTGAAGAGCGTGTCATTGCATTTGATATGCCAGGTACTACACGAGATGCAATTGAAGTGCCGTTTGAACGCAATGGCAAACCTTATATTCTGGTTGATACGGCTGGTTTGCGTCGTCGCGGTAAGGTCTTTGAAGCGATTGAAAAGTTTTCCGTAGTCAAAACATTGCAAGCAATCGCTGATTGCAACGTCGTGATTTTGATGCTCGATGCCCAGCAAGATATTTCTGAGCAAGATGCTCACATCGCTGGCTTTATTGTGGAAGCAGGGCGTGCTCTAGTGGTTGCCGTCAACAAGTGGGATGGCATTGATTCCTATGTCAAAGAACGCGCGCGTTTAGAGATTGCGC
The DNA here is from genome assembly GCF_040409795.1 of Polynucleobacter sp. MWH-UH19D. NCBI lineage: Bacteria > Pseudomonadati > Pseudomonadota > Betaproteobacteria > Burkholderiales > Burkholderiaceae > Polynucleobacter > Polynucleobacter sp. MWH-UH19D. Next base: position 723,336 of record NZ_CP099571.1, read on the forward strand.
AAAAGTTGCGTTTTCTAGATTTTGCAAACGTGCACCCTATCTCCGCTAAGAAGGGAACGGGCTTAAAAGAACTCTTTAAGGATGTGGATTCTGCTTATGCGGCGGCAATGGCAAAACTGCCAACCCCGCGCTTAACTCGTATCTTGCAAGAGGCAGTTGAACACCAGCAACCCAAGCGAGTTGGTATGGGTCGACCCAAATTGCGCTACGCCCATCAAGGCGGCATGAACCCACCGATTGTGGTGATTCATGGGACCTCTCTGAGTGGCGTGACCGATAGCTATAAGCGTTACTTGGAAGGTCGCTTTCGAGATGTGTTCAAGTTGCGTGGAACCCCTTTACGGATTCAGATGAATACCGCCAAGAACCCATATGTGGACGCGGATAAGGGTAAAAAAGGGAAAAAGCGCTAGTTTTCTGCCCTTTAAACCCTAGATTTCAGTAAGGGCTTGATTTTTATAAAATTAGGCTCAATATAACGAGTTCGATGATTGATAACTTCTTTTTCGAGACAACCTTAAGATACATTGAAATAAAAGCAAGACTCCCATAAAACAAACCAATAAAAAATTAAAAATAAATTAGGAGCGGTATGAGCAATAACAAAATCCAATTACTTCAAGATCCATTTCTGAACGCTTTGCGTAAAGAGCATATTCCAGTATCGATCTATCTGGTCAATGGCATTAAATTGCAAGGCAATATCGAGTCATTCGATCAATACGTTGTGCTCTTGCGCAATACCGTGACACAGATGGTTTACAAGCACGCTATTTCCACGATCGTTCCTGCTCGTGCCATTGACTTTCGTATAGAAGAAGGCAGCTCTGTATAAAACTGGAGTAGATGCGGCACGCGCGGTTCTGGTTGGTGTAGATACAGGGCGCGAAGATTTTGCAGATAGCATGGCTGAGCTTAGCCTTCTGGCTGACAGCGCAGGCTCAATACCCGCAGCTAGCGTAATTGCTCGAAAGGGCAGAACCGATCCCGCTTTGTTTATTGGCTCTGGAAAGGCCAATGAATTAAAGCGTGCGATGGAGGAGCAAGGTGCAGAACTTGCGATCTTCAATCATCCTTTATCTCCAACCCAGCAGCGCAATCTAGAGCGACACATTGGACGTCATGTGATGGATCGCACTGGCTTGATTTTGGATATCTTTAGTCAACGTGCGCAAAGTCATATTGGTAAGACTCAAGTGGAACTGGCGCAAGTACGGTATCGCATGTCGCGATTAGTCAGAGCGTGGAGTCACTTGGAGCGTCAACGAGGTGGTATTGGTGTGCGTGGCGGCCCTGGCGAAACACAAATGGAGTTGGACCGCAGGATGTTAGCGACCAAGGCTAAACGTCTTGAAAATGAATTAGAGAAACTGCAACGTCAGCAGCGTACCCAACGCCGTGCGCGCAATCGCAAGGATGTGTTTTCTGTATCTTTGGTGGGTTATACCAATGCTGGCAAGTCAACTTTATTTAATGCACTAACCAAGGCAGGCACTTATGCTGCTGACCAGCTTTTTGCTACTTTAGATACCACTTCTAGAAAAGTGCATTTGGATGGGGTGGGCTCTATTGTGGTGTCTGATACCGTGGGTTTTATCCGGGAATTGCCACACCAACTGGTAGAGGCGTTTAGGGCAACTTTGGACGAAACCATTCATGCTGACCTGATTTTGCATGTGATTGATGCCTGTAGCCCTGTAGCCAAAGAGCAAAAGGCGGAAGTTGAGGCGGTTTTGGCTGAAATCGGGGCAGATGACATCCCTCGCATCGAGGTGATGAATAAGATCGATTTGATGCCACAAACCTTTACCCGTGGGGCGGTTTTAGAGCGGGATGCTCAGGGCTTCCCAGCCCAGATTTTCCTATCAGCCCAATCGGGCATGGGCCTTGATTTGCTGCGTTCAACCCTAGCGGAATGTAGCCAAATGACTGATAAAATGAGGGCTGAACAAAATCGTGCCAAAACTCAGATGACTCCTGAGGAGTTTTTAGCTCCTCTACCTGAAAGACCCGAGTCTTCTGAATTTAATCCGATTCCTAACCGAAACTATTTGTCGAATGATGCGTAAATTCTTGGGCCTGTTTTCGGTCAATGATCCAAATTGGGGCAACAGCGCCAACGGGGGATCTAAAGATGCCAAAGATGGGCAGGGAAGTGATCAAGCTCCAAAAGTAGATCCAGAGCAAACGAATAAACCTGCGGATAAACCTACAGGTCAGCAAACCAAGCCAGATGGTCCGCCAGATTTAGATGAACTGTGGCGTGATTTCAATGATCGCATTGCAGGCATTTTGGGTGGTAAGAAAAAGCCTGGCAAGAGTGGCAGTGCGAACCCCAATTCAAGCTCAAATACCAACAAACCCAACAGCACAGATATTCCTCCGCCATCACAACGCGGTAATTCAGGAAATGGTGGTGGTAACAACGGTTTCTCAGCGCCGAACTTTGATTTCGTTAATCCATTTGAATCCAAAAAAGGATTTTTTATTGCTGGCGCGATTGCTGCATTCATTTGGTTATGCAGTGGCTTTTTCATTATTCAAGAAGGGCAAGCTGGCGTTGTTCTGACTTTTGGTAAGTACAGCTACACCGCTAAGTCAGGAATCAATTGGCACTTGCCTTGGCCGATTCAGACAGAAGAGACTGTCAACCTTTCGGGTGTGCGTTCAGTTGAAGTGGGTCGCCCAGTATTAATTAAGGCAACCAATCAAAAAGATTCTTCTATGTTGACGGAAGATGAAAACATTATTGATGTGCGTTTTGCTGTGCAATATCGCTTAAAAGATCCAACCGATTATTTGTTTAATAATCGTGACCCTGATGCTGCCGTAGTACAAGCAGCAGAGACTGCTGTGCGTGAGATTGTTGCGCGTAGCAAGATGGATACCGTTTTGTATGAAGGGCGCGAGAAGATCGGCATCGATCTAGCAAACTCAATTCAAAAAATCCTCGATAGTTATAAAGCTGGTATTTATGTCACCAGCGTTACGGTGCAAAACGTCCAGCCCCCTGAGCAGGTTCAAGCTGCATTTGATGATGCAGTGAAAGCAGGTCAGGACCAAGAGCGTTTAAAGAGTGAGGGTGAGGCTTATGCCAATGACATCATCCCGCGCGCTAAAGGTACCGCTGCACGTTTAATTCAAGAGGCAGAAGGATATAAAGCCCGTGTAGTAGCTACTGCAGAGGGTGATGCTGCACGCTTTAAGCAAATTTTGACGGAGTACTCAAGAGCACCACAAGTAACGCGCGATCGGATGTACATCGATACGATGCGCGAGATCTATAACAATGTGACTAAAGTCTTGGTGGACACCAATAAGAGCAATAGCCTTTTGTATTTACCGCTTGATAAGATTGTTGCGCAAGTAAATGCCGAGAGTGTGCAAGCTACTGGTGTGTCATCTACATCTGGAACAGCAACCCCCACAGGTTCTGTCAGCGTTGGCGGAGCAACAGGTAACAACACAGCACCATCAACCACCACAACACCGCCTCCTGCATTTAATTCAGGTAATAGCAACTCCAATAATGCGATAGGTAAGTCAGCTGATAAACGCGATGGCTTGCGTAGCCGTGATCGGGATTCACGCTAATGAATGCTAATCGTCTGATTGCCTCGATCTTTGGTTTTATTGCGCTGATCTATGTGCTCTCATCGAGCGTATTCGTAGTCGATCAGCGCAAGTTCGCCGTGGTATTTTCATTTGGGCAAATTGTGCGTGTGATTGAGAAGCCTGGTATTCAGGTGAAGTTTCCTGCACCTTTTGAAAGTGTGCGCTTCTTTGATCGTCGTATTTTGACAATTGATAACCCAGAAGCAGAGCGTTTCATCACTGCTGAAAAGAAAAACTTACTAGTAGATTCCTATGTCAAATGGCGCATTGTCGATCCTCGCAAGTTCTTTATCAGCTTTAAGGGCGATGAGCGCTTGGCACAAGACCGCTTAACCCAGTTAGTTCGCTCTGCATTAAATGAGGAATTTACTAAACGCACGGTTCGTGAATTGATTTCCGATCAGCGCGAGCAAGTGATGCAGGGTATTCGTAAGAAGGTCGCTGATGATGCTGCAGATATTGGCGTAGAGATTGTGGATGTGCGCTTAAAGCGCGTGGACTTGTTAGCTGAAATCAGTGATTCTGTATACCGTCGCATGGAAGCTGAGCGTAAACGGGTTGCAAATGAATTGCGCTCGACTGGTGCTGCGGAATCGGATCGGATTCGTGCCAATGCTGAGCGTCAGCGTGACACGATCTTGGCAGAAGCATATCGTGAAGCGCAGAAGATTAAAGGTGCTGGTGATGCTAAGGCAACCAGCATTTACAACGAAGCCTTCTCAAAAGATGCCAGCTTTGCAGAGTTTTATCAAAGCCTAGAAGCGTATCGCAATACCTTCAAAGACAAGAGGGACGTGATGGTGATGGAACCCAATAGCGATTTCTTGAAGTTTCTGCGTAAAAAATAAGAAAGCGAATAGTTCACATCATGAATCGTTGGTTACTTCCGGAAGATATTGCTGATGTATTGCCAGCTCAAGCTCGCAAAGTGGAAGCCTTACGCCGTTCGATTTTGGATCTATATCAATCCTATGGTTATGAGCTCGTAGCGCCGCCTATCTTGGAGTTCTTAGATTCCTTATTAACTGGCACAGGTTCTGATCTCAATCTGCAAACCTTTAAGTTGGTGGATCAGTTATCAGGCCGCACCCTTGGTTTACGTGCAGACATCACCCCTCAGGTTGCCCGCATTGATGCGCACTTATTAAATCGTGCTGGTGTTACTCGTCTTTGCTATGCCGGCTCTGTGGCACATGCACGAACCCCAGTAGGTAGCTCTTCTCGTGAACAGTTGCAGTTGGGTGCAGAGATCTATGGATGTGCTAGCTGGGAAGCTGATTTTGAAGCGATTACTTTGCTTGTCAAAACACTCGATGTTGCGGGTCTCAAGAAGGTTTACTTAGATCTATCGCATGCCGGAATATTGACTGGCATCTTGGCCGACCAAAAACTCGATAAAGCGACTATTGAATCTTTATATGAGCTCTTACAAACCAAGGATCGCCCACGCTTGCGTCAATGGGCTACCTGCTTGCCAGCAAAAGTAGCTGATGCTTTACTTGCTTTAACAGAACTCAATGGACCCTGTGCAGAGGTTTTAGCTAAGGCTAAGAGTACGCTGCCAAAACACGCAGCTGTAGATCAAGCCCTAGCAGATCTAGATCGCATTGTGTCTGCTAGCAAGGCGGCTCACAGTTTAGAGCTCAGTATTGATTTGGCCGATCTGCGTGGTTATCAATATCACAGCGGTGTGATGTTTGCCGCCTATGTGGATGGATTGCCTCAACCAATCGCTAGAGGTGGTCGCTATGACCAAGTGGGTCAGGCCTTTGGTCGTTCACGTCCAGCAACCGGGTTCTCATTAGACTTGCTGACTCTAGCAAGCTTGTCGCCATTCAATATTGGAAAGAAAGCGATCTTGGCACCTTGGGTACAAGATCTTGCGCTCGAGAAAGTCATTGCTGATCTACGCAATCGTGGTGAAGTCGTGATTCAAGTGCTTGCCAATGAAATGGTGGAAGCAGCCGAATACGAATGCGATCGAGAGTTGGTCAAGCAAGGCAGCTCTTGGGAAGTAAAGAAGAAATAAAAGAGCGGTCATTTAAAAACAAAGCAAATTTTCACCATTAACTTATTTTTGTCATTATCTTTTTGGATTAAATATGTCTTCAAAGCAGCAAGCACATGGTCGTAATGTCGTTGTCATTGGCACCCAGTGGGGTGATGAAGGCAAAGGAAAAGTAGTCGATTGGTTAACTGACCATGCGCAGGCGGTGGTTCGCTTTCAGGGTGGACATAATGCTGGCCATACCTTGATCATTGGCGATAAGAAGACGATTTTGCGTTTGATTCCATCTGGAATCATGCACAAGGATGTGATTTGCTATATCGGCAATGGTGTGGTGCTTTCGCCAGAAGCCCTCTTTAAAGAAATTGGTGAATTAGAAGCAGCGGGCTTAGATGTCCAATCGCGCTTAAAGATTTCTGAGGCAACTACATTGATTCTGCCTTATCACGTAGCAATTGATCATGCGCGTGAGAAAAAGCGTGGCGAAGCGAAAATCGGCACAACCGGTCGAGGTATTGGCCCAGCGTACGAAGATAAAGTAGCGCGCCGTGCCTTGCGAGTACAAGACTTGTTTTACCCAGAGAAGTTTGCTGCTCAATTGCGTGAAAACTTGGAGTATCACAACTTCATGCTCAGTAATTACTACGGAGCTGAACCGGTCAATTATGAGAAGACGCTTGCTGAAGCAATGTCTTATGCGCAGCGCCTCAAGCCTATGGTGGTAGATGTCTCTAGTGCTTTGTATGCTGCAGAACAGTCAGGCCAAAATCTGTTGTTTGAAGGTGCGCAGGGTACGTTACTCGATATTGACCATGGCACCTATCCGTATGTGACCTCTAGTAACTGCGTTGCTGGTAATGCAGCAGCCGGATCCGGAGTTGGCCCAGATTCATTGCAATACATCTTGGGCATCACCAAAGCGTATTGCACTCGTGTTGGTGCTGGTCCATTTCCAAGCGAGTTGTATGACCATGACAATCCTGCAAAACAAGACCCGATTGGCGTGCGCCTAGCAGAAGTCGGTAAGGAGTTTGGTTCTGTAACAGGCCGTCCACGTCGTACTGGTTGGTTAGATGCTGCCGCACTGAAGCGTTCGATTCAGATTAATGGTTTGTCTGGTTTATGTATCACTAAGTTAGATGTGCTTGATGGCCTCAAGACGATTCGCCTCTGTGTAGGTTACAACTTGGATGGCAAAAAGTTGGATGTATTGCCACGTGGCGCTGAATCAGTAGCTCGCTGTGAGCCAATTTATGAAGATTTTCCAGGCTGGCAGGGTACGACCTTTGGTATACGCGAATGGTCAAAGTTGCCCGTGGAAGCCCAAAACTTCCTGCGTCGTATCGAGGAAGTGGCTGGTAAGCCGATTGCTATGGTCTCTACAGGCCCAGAGCGTGATGAAACCATCTTGCTACAGCATCCTTTTCAGGATTGATGGAAAATAATCGTTTGCCCTGTAAATATTTGAGTTTTTAACAATTTTTAAATAATTTTTTATATTCCAAACTAAGGTTTAAACATGACTGCGCGTACTACCTGCAATAGCCTTCAAGTGGCAACCCCTCTATATCGTTTTATCGAAGACAAAGTGCTTCCTGGAACTGGCATTAAGAGTGCCGACTTCTGGAAGGGTTTTGATGAAATCGTTAAAGACTTAACACCAAAAAATGAAGCATTGTTGGCAAAACGCGATCGTATTCAGTTGGATTTGGATAAATGGCATCAAGCCAATCGTGGTCCGATCAAAGATATGCCTGCATATCGCAAATTCTTAAAAGAAATTGGCTATCTCGATGAAGTTCCAGGCAAGGTTGCTGGTACCACCAAAAACGTTGATGATGAATTAGCACTTCAAGCTGGTCCTCAATTAGTCGTACCAGTACTCAATGCACGTTATGCATTGAACGCAGCCAATGCGCGTTGGGGCTCTTTATATGATGCTCTGTATGGCACCGACGTTATCTCTGAAGATGATGGCGCTACCAAAGCGGGTGCATACAACCCGATTCGTGGTGCAAAAGTAGTTGCTTATGCTCGTAACTTCTTGGATCAAGCAACGCCGTTGGCAAAAGGTTCGCATCGTGATTCAGTGGCCTACACAGTAGATGGCAATAAATTATCTGTGAAGCTTAAAGATGGCTCAGTTACTGGCCTTGCAGATGAAAAGCAATTCGTAGGTTATCAAGGTGATGCAGCAGCTCCAAGCTCTGTACTACTTCGCAACAATGGTGTGCACATTGATATTGAAATCGATAAGAGCAAAACCATTGGCGCAGGCGATCCAGCAGGTATTAATGATGTCGTGCTTGAAGCAGCACTTTCTACCATTTTGGATTTGGAAGACTCGATTGCTGCAGTTGATGGCGATGACAAAGTACTCGCTTATGAGAACTGGCTTGGTATTTTGAAGGGTACTTTGGTTGAAGAAGTGAGCAAGGGTGGCAAAACTTTCACTCGCGCACTAAATCCAGACCGTCAGTACAAAGCAGGCATCGGTGCGGTCAATGCTAAAGATGGTGTGGTGACTTTGCATGGTCGTTCACTCTTGTTCCTCCGTAACGTTGGTCACTTAATGACAAACCCAGCAATCTTGACTGGTGATGGTAAAGAGATTTACGAAGGCATCTTGGATGCAGTGGTCACTGTATTGATTGCTTTGTATGACATTAATCGTCCGGCAACTCAAGCGATTGGCAATACACGTAAAGGCTCTGTATACATTGTGAAGCCAAAAATGCACAGCCCAGAAGAAGTGGCGTTTGCAGCTGAGCTGTTTGGTCGTGTAGAGAAGTTACTTGGCTTGCCAGCAGATACGGTCAAGCTTGGCATCATGGATGAAGAGCGTCGCATGAGTGCGAACATCAAAGCAGCAATCGCTGCTGCAGGTGCACGCGTAGCCTTTATTAATACTGGTTTCTTGGACCGCACAGGCGATGAGATGCACACCTCGATGTATGCAGGTCCAATGATCCGCAAGGGTGATATGAAAACCAGTAAATGGTTATCTGCTTATGAGCGTCGCAACGTATTTGCTGGCTTAGATTGCGGCTTGCGTGGCCGCGCACAGATCGGTAAGGGTATGTGGGCAATGCCAGACATGATGAAAGCGATGGTTGAGCAGAAGATTGTTCATCCAAAGGCTGGTGCTAATACTGCATGGGTGCCATCGCCAACCGCAGCAACCTTGCACGCACTTCACTATCACCAGGTCAATGTAGCCGAGCTCCAAAAAGAAATGGAAAAACTCGACACAGCAGCTGAAGCAGAAGCCTTGATGGATGATTTGTTGTCGATTCCAGTAGCTGAGCAGGCTAATTGGTCTAAAGAAGAAATTCAGCAAGAATTAGATAACAACTGCCAAGGTATTTTGGGATATGTGGTGCGCTGGATCGATCAAGGTGTTGGTTGTTCCAAAGTTCCTGATATTCATAATGTGGGCTTAATGGAAGATCGTGCAACCTTGCGTATCTCTAGTCAGCATATTGCTAACTGGTTATTGCATGGCATTGTGACTGCAGATCAAGTAAACGAAACCTTGCAACGCATGGCTAAAGTGGTTGATGGTCAAAATGCTGGTGATCCACTTTACAAGCCAATGATGCCTAATTACAAAGACTCATATGCATACAAAGCGGCTAGCGATCTGATATTCAAGGGTCTTGAGCAACCAAATGGCTATACAGAGCCACTTTTGCATGCATGGCGTTTGGAAGTCAAGAAGGCTGCTAAGTAATATAGGCAATCTAGTCAATCTAGAATATTTTTCTAGTGCGCATGATGTTCAAATGGATTTGTCGAGAGGCAAATCCATTTTTATTTTCATGAGCTAGAGTAATAAGCAATAAAGCATGTTCCGTTTTCTAAGTCGGCTTACTCGCACTTATCCAACTTACCCTCTGCAGATAAATGATGGCGGCCGGGTTGCAGCTGGATTTGTAGGTGGGGCAGGGGATTGTGTAGTGAGGTCAATTGCAATTGCCGCTAGGCTGCCTTATAGGCAGGTTTATGAAGACTTGCGGGAAGCAAACACACGTTATGCTCAGGAGCGCGATAACAAGCTTTCTAGAATGCTTCAGCAACGAGGGTCATCGCCTCGCAATGGTAACCATCGCAATGTATTTCACGAATATATTTTGCGGCAAGGGTTTGAGTGGGTGCCGACGATGAAAGTGGGGGCTGGTTGTCAGGTTCATCTCAGGCCAGATCAACTACCTAGCGGAACCTTGATTGTGAAAGTTTCAAAACACCTCACCACCTTGATCGATGGAGTGTTGCACGATACGCATGATCCTTCTAGAGGAGGTACGCGCTGCGTTTATGGGTATTACCTCAAAAAGTGAATAGCTAGCCACTGCTGGTCTATTGATTAGGTGCTTGGCGACCGTATTTAAGATTCCAGGCTGCTTTATAGGTGTTGGTCATGCCAATCATGACGGACGTCGTCCACGCTAATGAAAATAAGCCAGTGAATGCAATAAAAAATGCCAGAGTTTTCCAGCCCACCGGCAAAATGTCATTAATAAACCCAACGGTTGTGTAGCAACTACCTGCAAACAGCATTGCTTGTAATGGATCTTCAACTAATCCTAAGATCAACAGATAAAAACACCACAAGACAATTTCGCAAATATGCACAATTGCGATAAACAGAAAGGTGGCATAAAAATGGGCAAATACGCGGTTGTATTGGTTTAAGTTCAGATTTGCATCCGTCTTGCGTTCGAAGCGCATGATGAGATGATTGATGCCAATGCCATGAAAAATTAATACAATTGTCATGCCAACTAAACCAAAGAAGCTATCGGTGATCAGCGGCAAGATTGGGAGCCCCAAGATCGATGAGTTGGCTATTTGGTCTGGGAGTATTGGCATCGGCATAGTCTGCAAGTATTGATATCAAGAGCGATAATGTCACATGAATATGACGATGTAAAGCCAGCCTTGAATCAATCCAACCATACCCAGAGCCTATTCTTATCAAATAAGCATGAACGATTTTTTCTGCTGGCGCTTGCAGGAATTCAGTTTACGCACATCTTAGATTTCATGATCATGATGCCATTGGGGCCTCAGTTCATTACAGCCTTATCAATTAATACGCACGAATTTGGCTTATTGCTTTCTTCCTACACCTTTGCAGCTGCGATTGCAGGAGTATTTGCTACCTATTACATTGATCGGTTTGAAAGAAGGCAGCTTTTAATCCGTCTGTATGTCTGTTTTATTGTCGCGACGGTAGCATGTGCTTTTGCCCCGAACTATCACATGCTATTTATCGCAAGAGCATGCGCTGGTGCATTTGGCGGAATCTTGGGCTCTTTTGTGCAGACCATTGTTGCTGACTCGATTCCGTTTGAGAGAAGGGGTAAAGCTCTGGGAACGGTAATGGCGGCTTTCTCTGTATCAACAGTTGCGGGAGTGCCGCTGAGCTTATTTCTAGCAAACCACATTTCCTTTTTGGGCTGGCGCGCCCCTTTTCTATTTATTGGTCTGATCTCTATAGCAATTCTGCTGATCGCTTATCGTAATATCCCCAAGATCTCTGGTCATCTGCATCATGTGCAAGTGGGAAACCGTTTTAAACAAATTTATGAGATTGCTATAGCGCATCACCATGCGCGCGCATTTCTATTTATGGCCTTGATCATGATTACCGGATTCTCAGTGATTCCATACATTGCGCTATTTTTAACTTCAAATGTAGGCGTAGCGAATTCTTATATTTCTCTCATTTATTTATGTGGCGGGATTGCGACCTTGATGAGCTCAAGATTGATTGGCCACATGGCTGATCAATATGGCAAGGTGCGGGTATTTCGGGTGCTTGCCATAGTTAGTCTGATTCCATTATTGGTTACGACTAATTTAGTGCCGGTGCCGCTGTGGGTCGTATTGATCAACTCTACGGCATTCTTTATTTTGATTTCAGGGCGAATGATTCCAGCGATGGCTATTGTGAGTCAGTTGGTTGAGCCAAAAATCAGGGGAACATTTATGAGTTTGGTGGGCTCTACGCAGATGCTTGCCTCTGGCATTGCATCTGTTTTGGCGGGGCTAGTCGTCACGATTACGCCAGACGGAAAAATGGAGCATTACAACCTAGTGGGTTATGGAGCTGCGGCTTGCGGCTTACTGACCTTTTGGCTGGTAGGATATATTCACTCTGATACAAAGAAGACGTAAGAAACAATTTGAGCAATTAAGGGAGGCAACATGATTGAATACAAGAGACCCGATGGCAAAACAGTGAATGGATATTTGGCAGAACCTGGTCAGCAAGGAGCCCCTGGAGTAGTCGTGATTCAGGAATGGTGGGGCTTAGACGATGAGGTGAAAGCGGTTGCGGATCGTTTGGCAAAAGCAGGATATCGTGCTCTGGTTCCGGATCTCTATCGCGGTAAGCTAGCTTTGGAAGCAAAAGAGGCTGAACACCTCATGGGTGATCTGAATTTTGGTGATGCCGCTGGGCAAGACATTCGCGGCGCCGTTCAATATCTCAAGGCTAGCGGCTCTTCTAAAGTTGCGGTGACTGGATTTTGTATGGGCGGGGCATTGACAGTATTGTCAGCGTGTAATGTGCCTGAACTTGATGGCACAGTTGTTTGGTATGGTTATCCACCTCTAGAGTATGTAGATGCAAAGGCAATTACCAAGCCTATGATGGCGCACTGGGCAACCCATGATGAATTCTTTGCGATCTCAGGGGTTGATCAGTTGGCAGTCAAGTTAAATGAAGCTGGTGTTCAGCATGAGTTCTATCGCTACGATGCAAAACATGCTTTTGCAAATCCAAAGTCGGATGCTCGCGGATTGCCGCCTTTGGAATACAACGCTGAAGCAGCCAAATTGGCTTGGGATAGAACGATGGAGTTCCTTAAAAAGAACTTGAATCATTAAAAAACTGGCCGATACATGATTTTTAATTGGATTTATAAGCGAAGCAATGCACAGATTCTGATCTTGTTGGTGAGCTGTTTTGTAGTTTTGTTAGACATCGTCCCTAGGGTCTTGCAATCTATTCCAGCACTAGCGCCATCGCAAGACAGTACTCGTCTTGGGTTGAGTCTATTTGGATCAATCATCACTTTAAGTGGACTACTAATTGGTTTTCTTTTAAATCAAGCTCAAATGAATTTGCGTGAAGTGCAATCCTTGGTTTCTCAAGAGGCGGGAAGGATTAATAATTTAGACCGTTTGCTAACGCGTTATGGGGATCCTGCTGTAGCGGTAATTCGAAAAGAATTATTTGAGTACATGAACTCCATTGTTGATGATGAATGGGTCAATTTAGAGAGAGGTCAAGGTAGTAGTAAGACTCACATGCTCTGGCGAGGGATTTCGCGCAAGATCATGTCTTTAGAGCCAGTTACAAATCGTCAGATAGCGATGTATACCGACATTATCAAAAAGTCAGAAGAAGTGGCGGAGAGTAGAGAGGCTCGCATTGAAAGGTCTAGCATACGCTTGCCAGGATTATTCTGGATCGTGATTTTAATTTGCATATTCTCTCTGCTAGCAATTAATACATTGTTTTTGCCATCCGATTCCTTTTTCTTTGGCTTAAAAATCTTACCTGTAACATTAGGTGCATTAATTTCGCTATTGGTTATTACGGATCAGCCATTTAAGGGTCAAAGCTCTGTTAAACCAGATGCCTTTTATAAGATTATTGAGTCTATTAAAACTCGAACTGAATAGAGCCCCTAAATTGGCTACATAGAATAAACACAAATTAATATGCATCTTTTTTCAGAAAATCTCGCCGTCGAAGTCTCTCACTATTACCGCAATATTGTTTTGGGTCATGGGGCTACACCTAAGGTGTTTACCATGGTGAATGCTGATGGTGATCAGTATTTGTTCTTTATTAATGATTTACAAATGGAGCGCGCTGATGAAGATCATTTTTTGGCCTACATTGTCAAAGAACACGATGCCGTTACCTATGCCAGGGGAACTTTAGTTATCGTCGAAAAAAATCAGCAATTTATTGAATTTGCTGTGGTGGATCGAGACGACCAGCAGGCGATTGTTTGCTCAGCTGAATTGACGCGGGATATGGAAGATAAGCCGATTGCGCTCTCTGAGTTCGAGAAGACTTTGGTTAAACGTGAGTCGATTGTGTTTGGTCACCTTTATGACCCCGTCAAACTCTCGGACGAAAAGATCGAGGATTTTGAAAGCCTTTGGGAAGAAATGAAGCCCAAGATTCTTCACCGTACCATGGGGCTCTAGAGCGCCTTGAAATTTCGGTATTTGACCCTATATAAGAGGGGTGAGGTAATTAAGGTGAATTGATGGTGTTTGGTGCCCAGGAAGGGACTCGAACCCCCACAACCTTGCGATCGCCAGCACCTGAAGCTGGTGCGTCTACCAATTTCGCCACCTGGGCATCTGTTCATTATAGAGGGCTGGGCGCTTTAGGCTAGGCTATGAGGTTTGCCCAGGTGCATTTAGGCTTTTTCCCTTCGGACTTGGTGGTTTGATACAGTAGCCTTATTCATCACAATAATAGATATCAATAGATATAAATAAGGCAGGAATTGCCAGAGGAATTAAATGCGTAAAGCAAAAGACTTGATGCCCCGACAGGCGGATCGTTTAGGTGCGATTCAGGGGCATCGAGATGGATTTGGATTTGTAATCCCCGATGATGGTGGTGAAGATATTTTTCTCTCTGAGAGAGAAATGTCTCGCGTCATGCATGGTGATCGAGTCAATGTAAGGGTTATCGGTACTGATCGACGGGGTCGTCCTGAAGGGCAGATCGTTGAGGTGATGCAACACGTCAATAAAGTAGTCATTGGACGGCTCTTGAATGAAAACGGTGTATTAATTGTTGCGCCTGAAGATAAGCGTATTGGTCACGACATTCTCATTCCGCCTAAAGCACAGGGCCAAGCAAAGCTAGGTCAGGTCGTTAGCGTTGAGATTATTGATTACCCAGACAGTTATCGCCAAGCGGTAGGGCGTGTTGTTGAGGTACTGGGTGAAATTGATGATCCTGGTATGGAAATCGAAATCGCCGTACGTAAATATGGCGTTCCTCACGAGTTCTCCGCGGCAGCCATGAAAGAGGCTGCAGCATTGCCCGATGGTGTTCGGCAAGAGGATCTAGAGGGTCGTGTCGACTTACGCGATGTGCCATTGGTTACGATTGATGGTGCCGATGCAAGAGACTTTGATGATGCCGTCTATTGCGAGCCAGTGATGTATGGCAAAACAAAAGCATGGCGCCTGATTGTTGCGATTGCCGACGTTTCTCACTACGTAAAGCCAGGCCATCCTCTAGATGATGAAGGTTTATTGCGCGCTACCTCTGTTTATTTTCCTCGGCGCGTTATTCCCATGCTGCCCGAGAAGATCTCCAATGGCTTATGTTCACTGAACCCAGGCGTAGATCGCCTCTGTATGGTTTGTGATTCTGTAGTTGATAACAATGGCGTTGTGCTGGCTTACCAGTTTTATCCAGCGGTCATGCATTCAGCGCAGCGATTTACTTATGATGCTGTTTGGGAGATTCTATCCAACAGCAAAGGGCCTGAAGCTGCGCGCTTTGCACAATTTCGTCCGCTACTCACCAATTTGTATTCATTATTCAAGATTCTCTTAGCTGCCCGCGAGAAGCGGGGTGCCATTGAGTTTGAAACAACCGAGACACAAATTATTAGCAATGAGCTTGGTAAGATTTTGCGAATTGAGCCTCGCATTCGGAATGACGCGCACCGTTTAATTGAAGAATGCATGCTGACAGCAAACGTCTGTGCAGCTGACTTTATTGAAAAGAATAAGCATTTGAGTCTTTACCGTGTTCACGGAGAACCCTCTGAAGAGAAGTTAATGACTTTGCGTCAAGTACTCAGAACCTCAGGCTTGTCATTAGGTGGAGGTGAGAAACCTAAGCCAAGAGATTTTGCAAAATTGATGCGCGAGATTAAAGATCGCCCTGATGCCAATATGCTGCAATCGGTTGTGTTGCGATCAATGCAGCAAGCGATGTATCAGCCTGATAATGAAGGACACTTTGGATTGGCGTACCCAGCGTACTCTCATTTCACGAGTCCGATTCGTCGCTACCCTGATTTGCTGACCCATCGTGTCATTAAATCGATTTTGCAGAAAAAACCCTATGTTCCGGTTCTGCCGCCAAAAGTGCCACTGAACCTATCTCTGCCCCGCAAAGGTAAGGGCAGGGAGAATGCAGTAAATGCCAAAAAATCTCAAAGTGATGCCAAAGCAGGCCCAGCAAAAGGCGCCAAAGTACCCAAGGGTGCTAATGCCGCATTGCCGATATGGGGTCAATTAGGAGTTCACTGTTCATCGAATGAGCGCCGCGCTGATGAAGCTTCTCGTGACGTTGAGGCATGGTTAAAGTGCTACTACATGCGCGACCATCTAGGCCAAGAGTATGCCGGCACAGTTACAAGTGTGGCTAGTTTCGGTTTATTCGTTCAGTTGGAAAACCTGTTTGTCGAGGGCATGGTCCACGTTACCGAATTGGGTGGCGATTATTTTCAATATGATGAAGCGCGTCAAGAATTGCGTGGTGAGCGTACGGGTATTCGGTATCGTTTAGGCGATAGAGTGCATGTACTGGTTAGCCGTGTAGATTTAGATGCCCGCAAAATTGAATTTAGTTTGGTAAAAGCTTCTGGCTCTGACCTTGGTGGATCCTTTGGTCGACGCCAAATGATATTGGCCAACGATACTGGAAGACCAACTAAGAAAGCGGCTTCTACTAAGAGTAGGCCGGCTCATAAAGCCCCCCAAAAGTCAGGCGGAGTAAATGTCAATGCAGCTAAATCTGCTGGCACATTAAGCGCTAGTCAGTCTAAAAGCAAAGCCAGTCGCAAGAACAGTAAAGCGGGCAAGCCAAGTAGGTCTGCCGGAAAGCCGGCCAGCTCCAAACCGCCAGTTCGCAACACCAAAGCTAGACGTAAATAAGGCATTAGAGCAATAGAACATGAAACAAATATTAGTTGGATTCCATGCAGTTCAGGCGCGCCTACGAGTTGATCCGGATAGCTTAAAGTCGGTTTATTTTGATCCAAGTCGTCGCGATCGACGTATGGGGGATTTTCTAAAACAGGCCGAAGATATTTTGGGCGAGCGTTTACATGCTGCTGATGCTGAACGACTGCATAAATTAACTGGTCACGATCGTCACCAAGGCGTGGTTGCCTTGGCAGAAAAAATGACCATGGCACGCACGATTACCGAGGTTGTTGAAGATGTCGAAGGCAGCAAGGAAAAACCATTGTTTTTGGTATTAGATGGCGTAACAGATCCTCATAATTTTGGTGCTTGCCTGCGAGTTGCCGATGGTGCTGGTGTGAATGCAGTGGTAATTCCTAAAGACCGTTCTGCCTCAATCAATGCCACAGTGAGTAAGGTATCTAGTGGCGCCTCTGAAGTCATGCCCGTGATTACGGTTACCAATCTGGTTCGCAGCATGAAAGAAATGCAAGAAGCGGGTGTATGGCTAATTGGAACCGACGATGAGGCAGAAAAATCGATTTACGACATTGATTTGACGGGTTCAATTGCGATAGTCATGGGGGCCGAAGGCGAGGGAATGCGCCGCCTCACTCGTGAAACGTGTGATGAGCTCGTGCGTATACCGATGCAAGGGGTCGTGTCGAGTTTAAATGTATCGGTAGCAAGTGGCGTATGCTTGTATGAAGCCTTGCGCCAGCGTCAGGCGAAAGCAGCGAAGTAAAGTCATTAATCATCCAAGTAACGAACAAGGGGTCCTTATGAAATGCAATATCGGTCACACAGATCGTGTTTTGCGCATGACTGTTGGTGTAACACTCATGGGCTTAGCGGGCTTTGGGATTACAGGCTCTTGGGCTTGGATTGGGGTGGTCCCATTACTAACCGGAATGATTGGTAATTGCCCAGCCTACAGCTTGCTGGGTATCAATACCGCTAAAAAATAAGTTCTTACTAGGTCGGGTGCAAGAACTAGCAAATTAACCTGCTAGTAATGCTTCCAGTTTTTCAGTATCTACGCAGAAATTACGAATACCTTCGGCCAATTTCTCGGTTGCCATTGCATCATTATTCAGTTGCAATCTAAAGCTTGATTCATCGAGCTTGAGCGGAGTGATCTTTTCAGCGATCAATGCGCTTTGGGCATTCATCGGATCTAGCTTTTTGCTGATGGTAGAGCTGTTGCCGTTCAATTCAGCTAATAATTCCGGGCTGATCGTCAAAAGGTCACAGCCAGCAAGCTCTAGGATTTGGCTGGTATTACGAAAGCTAGCACCCATAATCTCCGTCTGAATGCCAAGGTGCTTGTAGTAGTGAAAGATGCGTTTGACTGATGTCACACCTGGATCATTGGCTCCGCCATTGTTGGCATCACTCCAATTGCTGCCTAACTTTGCTTTATACCAATCAGTAATGCGCCCAACAAAAGGGGAGATGAGTTTTGCATTGGCGGCGCCGCAAGCAGCTGCTTGAACTAAAGAAAAGAGTAAGGTCATATTGCAGTGGATGCCAGAGGCTTCTAATTCTTTTGCTGCTGCAATGCCTTCCCAGGTGCCGGCTAGCTTAATCAGAATACGCTTGCGATCAATGCCATGTGACTCATAAAGGGCAATTAAATGTTTGGCCTTGGCTACAGTCGCTTTGGTATCAAAAGATAGGCGCGCATCCACTTCGGTAGATACGCGACCAGGAACGATCTTCAGAATCTCTAGACCAAAGGCAACCAAGATGTAATCAACTAAAGCCGTTGCGCTTAATCCTGGGTGAGCCACTTTGACTGACTGGACTAAAGATTCGTAATTACTTTGTTGAGCAGCCTTGAGAATCAGAGAAGGGTTGGTGGTGGCATCTTGCGGCTGAAACGCCTGCATCCGCTCAAAGTCTCCGGTATCAGCCACAACGGTAGTGAATTTTTTCAGTTGCTCAAGTTGGCTCAAGGCTGGGGCGCTATTCATAGAAGAATTTATGGGGTCAATATCGTGAATATCATATGATAGATGTATTACATACGATCTTCCAGCAAACGGCGAATATATGAATCAGGATCAATTGAAGCAAATGGTAGGTAAGGCAGCCTGTGACGAAGTATTAAAACTGCCCGCTGGCCAGATTTTGGGGGTGGGTACTGGCTCTACCGCCAACTGTTTCATTGATGCACTGGCTCCACATAAAGATCACTTTGTTGGCGCTGTATCGAGCTCAAATGCGACTACTGAACGACTGCTAAAGCATGGCTTTAAGGTCTTAGATCCTAATGATGTTCAAGGTTTGCCAGCCTATGTAGACGGCGCAGATGAGATTGACCCAGCAGGCAACATGATTAAAGGGGGTGGTGGAGCGCTTACCCGTGAAAAAATTATTGCCTCAATGGCAAAGCAATTCATTTGCATTTGTGATTCATCAAAGCAGGTGCCCGTTCTTGGTAATTTCGCATTGCCCGTAGAAATTATTCCATTGGCCAAAGGTGTGGTCAGTCGCGAACTAGAAAAGCTCGGAGGCAAAGTCACTTTGCGATTAGCTAAGGCTACTCGTGCCGATTTAAATCAAACGCTAAGCGAACCTTTTGTTACCGATAATGGTGGCTGGATACTAGATGTAGCAGGACTACAGATTGCGAATCCGATTCAAATGGAGTCACAAATTAATCAAATTGCCGGCGTCATTACGGTAGGGTTGTTTGCTAAGGAAAAAGCCAATGTGCTTTTGGTAAGCAATGCCACAGGCGTGAGTCGTATTACCTTTTAGATTTCAAGATCAAATTAAAAAGCCCGATGACAGATATTCATCGGGCTTTAGTCACTTTGGTCATTTTGTGAGTGACGCTGTATTGCAAATTACTCTGCAGGTGGAACGTAACCTTGAGCTGTATCTGCACCACCTTCAAAGAAATGCTTCTCAACTTGCTTTAATAAATATTGACGGGCACGAGGGTCAGCCATATTTAAACGATTTTCATTGATGAGCATAGTCTGTTGCTTAAGCCAGCCTGCCCACGCTTCTTTAGAAACTTGATTCCAAATTTTTTTGCCCAACTCTCCAGGAAGTGGAGCGAAATCCAAGCCCTCCGCTTCTTTGTTGAGTTTGATGCATTGAACCATTCTTGCCATTTGTAATGCCTTTCCTGATATCGCTTATAGGTCTTTAGTTAACACCATGGACTTGCGGTCCCAGTTGTAAATTTGTTTTCTCTCTTCAGGCAAGTCTTCTACTGTCGCCCGTTTAAAGCCGCGCTTTAAAAACCAATGTTCTGTTCTAGTAGTTAGAACAAATAACTTTTTAATGCCTTCTTGTTTAGCACGCATCTCAATACGCTTGAGCAAGCGCTCGCCGTCACCAGAGCCCTGAACATCGGGATCAACTGCTAAGCAGGCAAGCTCACCAACCCCATTGGGAAATGGAAAAAGGGCAGCACAACCAAAGAGTACGCGGTCATGCTCAATTACGGAGAAGCGCTGAATATCCCGTTCGATCACATCTTGACCGCGAGCGGCTAAGATACCTTCTTCTTCAAGTGGCATGGTGAGCTGCAAAATACCACCAACATCATCTTGATTGGCTTCGCGTAAGTTTTCAATATCAGATGAAGCCAACATCATGCCGATACCATCGTGGGTAAAGAGTTCTTCTAAAAGGGCACCATCTTGATTGCAGGGTAAGAAATGCACGCGGCTAACACCAGCACGAATCGCTCTACCAGCAATATTGAGCATGCCCTTCATACCAAGATCTAAATCTTTATGCTGCATCACGTAGTCTTGCATTTGCGGCATTGAAAGTTCGGTAATGAAATCACCCTCATCATCCCGTAGGCCTTCGTAAGGGCTCAGGAAGATGAGCTTGTCAGCTTTGAGTGCTGCAGCAGTAGATGCAGCAACATCTTCAAAAGCCAGATTAAATGCTTGACCTGTTGGAGAGAATCCTAAAGGGGAGAGCAAAACGATCTTGTTACTGTCGAGCGAGAGTTTGATCGAGGTGGAGTCGACTTTACGCACTAAGCCAGTATGAATGTAATCAACACCATCTACAACACCTACTGGCATTGCAGTAATAAAGTTTCCTGAGATCACTGAGATGCGTGAGCCAGCCATTGGGGTATTTGGTAGACCGCGACTAAATGCTGCTTCAATATCTAGACGCAATTCACCGGCAGCTTCTTTGACACACTCTAGGGCGGCTGCATCAGTAATCCGATAGCTATGCATTGCACTCTTGCCAAACTTGCTCTTAATTTTGCGCAATTTGAGCTGTTCTTCAATTTGAGGGCGAATACCATGAACCAAAACAATCCGCATACCCATGGCATGCAACATGGCGATATCTTCGATAAGGTTCTCAAGACCCGCTTCCTGTACAAGTTCACCAGCAAAAGCGATGACAAAGGTTTTTTCGCGAAAGCTATGAATGTAGGGTGCGACATCGCGCAACCACCCTACGAAAGGGAAGTTGGAGGTAGATTCTTCGGCGTTGGACGCCTGGTTTGGTGCATTTGTCGGCATAGTGAGAAAATTATAGGGTGCAAGAGCCCATAAACCAACAAAAACCCAAGTCAACTCCAAAGCCTGTGCCTGCTTCCAACACTGGTCGAAGGCTTGAGATCCGCTTTCCAGAAGAATTGCCAGTCTCTGGTCAGCGCCAGCTGATCAAAGATGCCCTGCACAGCCACCAGGTAGTGATTGTTTGCGGTGAGACTGGTTCTGGTAAGACAACACAGCTACCCAAGATCTGCTTGGATCTTGGTCGAGGCACGATCAATGGTGGAAAGTTAATTGGGCATACCCAGCCTCGCAGAATCGCTGCAACTGCAACAGCCAAGCGTATTGCTCAAGAGCTGGGTTCACCCATCGGGCAAGACGTTGGCTATCAGGTTCGCTTTGCGGATAAAACTAGCAATAGCGCCTCTATTAAATTAATGACAGATGGCATCTTGCTGGCTGAGACCCAGCGGGACCCTCGGTTGCGAGCCTATGACACGCTCATCATTGACGAGGCTCATGAACGTAGCCTCAATATTGATTTTTTATTGGGTTACCTCAGGCAACTGCTACCCAAGCGCCCAGACCTCAAGTTGATTATTACCTCGGCCACGATTGATGCGCAGCGCTTTGCTGAGCATTTTGCGATCGATGGCAAAGTGGCGCCAGTGATTGAGGTGAGTGGTAGGTTGTTTCCAGTGGAGCAGCGCTACTCTCCGCTTGAGTCAGATCTTCAGCCTGAAACAAAACCGGATGCAAAAAGAGAATCTAAGGCGGCAAAAGAAATTCCAGAGGCGGTAGCCGAAGAAATTGCCAAGCTTTGGCGGGAGGGTGCAGCAGGTGCTGGAGATGTCTTGGTATTTTTGCCAGGTGAGCGAGAGATTCGGGATTGTGCCGAAGCCTTGCGAAAGGACCATGTTTTACACCAACGCTTTCATCCAGAGGTATTGAGTTTATTTGCACGCCAATCTGTAGCAGAACAAGAGAGGGTATTTAGTCCCGGTAATGGACGTCGCATCATCCTGACGACAAACGTTGCGGAGACTTCGCTGACAGTTCCCAATATTCGTTATGTGATTGATAGTGGTTTAGCCAGAGTGAAGCGCTATTCCTATCGCAATAAAGTAGAGCAATTACAAGTCGAGCCAATATCACAGGCTGCCGCCAATCAACGAGCGGGTCGTTGCGGTCGCGTATCAGATGGTATTTGCGTACGTCTCTATAGCGAGCAAGATTTTCAGGGAAGACCTAAATTTACCGATCCTGAAATTCTTCGTAGCTCTCTAGCCGCAGTGTTGCTTCGCATGAGTGCATTACGTCTGCCGACAATTGCGCAATTCCCATTTATCGATAAGCCTCTTGGAAGAGCAATTGCAGATGGTGTGCAACTTTTGGATGAGTTGGGAGCCATTGAATTTCATGAACAGCAAATAGCATCCAATAAAGATAGCAAGGAGCAATCTAGCCAGTTTAGGTTAACGCCTATTGGTAAGCAGTTGGCAGATCTGCCGCTTGATCCTCGCATTGGTCGAATGCTTTTGGCGGCCAAAGAGCAAAATGTCTTAAAGGAAGTCACTATTATTGCCTCGGCTTTAGCCACTCAAGATCCGCGTGATCGCCCAATCGATCAAGCTGCGGCTGCGGATCAAGCACATTTGCAGTTTGCTGACGAACGTTCTGAATTCTTAAGTTTTGTAAAGCTGTGGAATTGGTATCAGGATGCTTTACAGCACAAGCATAGTAATCGTCAGTTAGAGAATCTTTGTCGCAGTAAATTCTTGTCTCCGCGTCGAATGCGTGAATGGCGTGATGTGCATGGTCAGTTGCACACGATGCTTGGTGAAAAGGGCTGGAAAGAAAATGCGACTCCTGCTACCTATGAGCAAATCCACTTAGCACTATTAACTGGCTTACTGGGATTTATTGCTAAAAAAGAAGAAGACGAGAAGTCTCAGGACCGCAATAGCAAGACTGGCGGCTATGTAGGGGCTCGAGGCATTCGTCCATTTATTTGGCCAGGCTCTACGATTGGTAAAAAAGCGGGTGCCTGGATTTTGGCAGGAGAGCTACAAGAGACTAGCAGAATGTATGCGCGCACGATTGCCAAAATAGAGCCGCAGTGGGTTGAGAAAGTCGCCACCCATCGATTGATCAAATCTTTGAGCGATCCTTTTTGGGATAACCGTCAAGGTGAGGTATTGGCATTTGAGCGCGGCACTTTATATGGATTACCGATTTATCACGGACGTCGTGTACGTTATGAGCCTCATGATCCGCAAGAAGCACGTGAACTATTTATTCGTCAGGCATTGGTTCAGGAAGAAATGTTTGGGCGCATGGATACTCCTGCACTTCAACGCGAAACCGAGGCGGATGCAAAACGTAAATATTCCAATGCTTTTGGGTTTTTTTGGCACAACCACCGATTAGTAAAAGAGATTGAGGCGTTAGAGCATCGTTCACGTCGCCCCGATGTGTTGGTAGATGACGATTTACTATTTGCTTTTTATGACTCCCGGATTCCGAAAGATATTTGTAATCGCGAGAGTCTAAGAAACTATTTGCATAAACACCCTGATCTAGATGTCCAGCTTCGTCTAGAAAAGGCAGACCTGATGCGCCATGAAGCGGCAGGCATTACCGTTGATCGCTATCCCAAGGTAATGAAAGTAGGTGGTGCACAACTGAATTTGACGTATCACTTTGAACCAGCTAGCCCTAAGGACGGAGTCACCTTGGTAGTGCCATTAGCACAGCTAAATCAAATTGATGGACGTCGTTGTGAGTGGCTGGTGCCAGGAATGTGTGAAGAGAAGATTTTGTTGTTACTCAAGACGCTCCCACAAAAACTTCGACGCCATTGCGTTCCCTTGCCTGATTACGCTAAGTCTTATCTTGAGCGCAAGCTAGATAGCAATCAATTTGGCATAGGTGATTTTTTGGATAGCCTCATTGAAGATATTCGGCGAGAGCGCGGTCTGGAAATCAAGAGAGTGGATTTCAGGCCAGAGGCATTGCCTTTGCATTGCTCTATGAATTTTCGTTTAATCGATGAGCATGGTCGCCAACTCGAGCTTGATCGTAATCTGGCGCGCTTGCGATCAGAGTATGGGCAAACGGCCCGTGAGGCCTTTCAGGCAGTAACTCAAGAGTTTGCCAATGCCGAATTGGGTATTGATCAAGTGAAACCCCAAGTCTCTGCTAAAAAGAATGCACCAGAACAAGTTCGTAAAGTAGAGCAGGGTGGATACCGAAGTTGGGATTTTGGTGAACTTCCAGAAACCCTCGAAATCGCTAAAGGTAATAAGACTCTCTTTGGTTACCCCGCTTTAATTGATCGTGGGGACTACTGTGATCTAGAAGTGTTTGATGATTTATTAGAGGCACGCAAGCAACATGCCCAGGGTTTATTGCGCCTCTTTGCCTTAAACAACAAAGACACCCTGAAGGCACTGCAAAAACAATTACCTGGCATTCGTGAGATTGGTTTGCTCTTTATTAATGTCGGATCGGTAGATGGGCTGATTGAGCAAATACTAAATCTTGCTGTAGAGCGAGCGTTTATGGCGGAGCCATTGCCCAATACAGCGGAGTTATTTACACAACGACTTCAAGAGGGTAAACCAAGACTGGCCCTGATTGCACAAGAGATTGCCCGACATACTCTGGCCGCATTGCAAGCCTATGCCGATCTTCAAAAGAAGATGGCTCAGGCAAAAGCAGTTTCCCCGACCGCCTATGCTGATATTCAGACACAAGTGCAGGGTTTAATCTTTGCAAAGTTCGTTGCCAACATACCCTATGCCCAATTGGTGCATTTGCCGCGCTACCTCAAAGCCATTGCATTGCGAATTGATAAGTTGCGATCTAATCCAGCCCGAGATGCACAGTGCCAAAAGGATTGGGAGTCGGTAGCAAGACCCTGGCAAAAGCTTCTGCAGGGAAGCAAGGGTTCCGCTTCCTACGCGATGGAGGGTGATCAGGCCCTCATGGATTTTCGTTGGCAACTAGAGGAACTAAGAGTGGCTTTGTACGCCCAGGAACTGAAAACCCCGACACCAATGTCCCTTAAGCGCTTAGAAAAAGTTTTGGCCAGCTTGCGCTAGGTCAAATTTGAGCCCCGAGAAGGGTTTTTAGGCATTTTGCATTGCTTACAATGTGACTATGCACACATTTATCAAGATTAGAACTTTTAGCGCTATTGCCTTATCTTTGGGCTTTGTATTTGCCAACTTGCAAATTCCTGTCAATGCACAATCGAGTGCTAGCACTAGTGCAACAGCAGCTGCTCCCACACAACCAAAGCTAGCCGTAATCCTAAACTCGGGGTCAGCCTCTGTCAGCTTGATCGATATGCAAACTCGTCAAGTCACCAAAACAATTCCGGTGGGCAAAGAGCCGCATCACTTGATGATGACGCCAGATCAAAAAACCTTGTTGATTGCCAATGCCGCAGGTAATGATGTGGTCTTGATGAATCCAGTTAGCGGTGAAATCACTGGGCGCGTTCCCAATATTATTGACCCATACCAAATTGGCTATTCGCCAAATCACAAATGGTTTGTGGCTAACGGTAATCGCTTGGATCGTGTGGATATTTATGCTGCTAATGGTGCCGATCTCAAATTGGCTAAGACAATTAAATTAGCAAAGACGCCAAGCCATATTGCTTTTACTGCAGATAGCAAAATTGCCTTTATCACTCTACAAGACTCAAGTGAGCTCGCTGCAATTGATTTAGAGACGCAAACTGTTTTATGGGTCATGCCAACAGGGAAGGTTCCTGCTGGGTTATGGATGACGCCTGGCGATCAGTATCTATTGGTAGGCATTACTGGTGAAGACAATGTACAAGTCATCGATTGGAAAAATCGCAAAGAGGTAAAGCGAATCTTTACTGGTAAGGGCGCCCATAACTTCCGCCCGCTTGGGGATAAGAAGCATGTCTTTGTAAGCAACCGAATTGCTTCCACAATTAGCATGATTAATATGCAAACCTTAGAAAAGGTGGGCGATATTACTGGTCTTCCTTCGGGTCCGGATGATATGGAAATCACTCCCGATGGTAAGAACCTGTGGGTGACCTTTCGTTTTGCCAAGAAGGTTGGTGTGATTGACATTCCGACCATGAAATTAATGACTGCTATACCCGTAGGTAAGTCTCCTCATGGAGTCTTCTTTTATCCCAGGGCTTCTTGGGAGTAAGAAAGGAGTCAATCGGGTGAGTGCTAAGCGGATGAGTGTCAAACGGAATCAAGATGAAGCCTCGTAGCATGATTCAATTTACAGCCGCGCTGATGCTCGGCTGTTTTTCATTGTGCGTCAATGCACAGGCACCCGCATGCAATAAAACCGTTTATATGACTTTTGATACAGGCAATATGTCGGTAGCCCAAAAAGTCGCCGAGATCTTAAAGCGTCAAAATATTAAAGCCACTTTTTTTCTGGCTAATGAGAAAACCTTTCGGGGTGATTACGCACTAGAGGATTCATGGAGGCCCTATTGGGAAGAACTCGCTAAAGAGGGGCATCACTTTGGTAGTCATACCTATGACCATACTTATTTTGTAAAAGACGGCCCTAAAGGTGAGGTTTTTGAGAAGCCTCAGTTTGGGCCCAAGGCGGGTATGACGGTTTTGTATAACGAGGCGGCAATGTGTAAAGAAATCCGCCGTGTCGATCAACGCTTTGTGGAGCTAACTAACCAGCCATTGCAAAAGATCTGGCGAGCTCCCGGTGGAAAAACTTCTCCGACTTTGATTCGGATGGGTGAGATGTGCGGGTATCAGCATATTGCTTGGGCACCAGCTGGCTTTTTGGGTGATGAGCTCAATTCAGATAAATATCCCAATCAAGTCCTGCTAGAAAAAGCCAGCACGGCTATTCAGGATGGTGACATTACCATGGCGCATCTTGGTATCTGGTCAAGAAAAGACCCTTGGGCGCCTGCTGTACTTGAGCAATTAATTGTCAATTTGAAGCAGCGCGGCTTTTGTTTTGGGCTTCTACCCAAAAGTTCAGGGAATCAGTCAAAATAAAGCATGAATTGGACTGATATCACCTCGGGTATTGTTGCTGTATACGGCAGCATTCAAGAATGGCTATTCACGAATGTCGTTGGCCCAGCGCTTTACCAATTTGATTTAATGTCATGGGCTGAAGATGCCTTTGATGGCATTGATTGGTTTTTATTTGGCTGTATTCAGATTGCGTTGATCATTTTGGTTCTTCGAACATGGGAGCGCTTCCAGCCAGCAGAAGTGCAGGAGCGTTTTTCATCGTCAACAAAGGCCGACGTGTTCTATACCATCTTTCATCGGCTTGGGATATTTCACGGTTTGGTGTTTATCGCTTTATCAGGATTCTTTTTTGAGATCGACTCAGTCTTGCATGATTTTCGCTTTGATCGCCTGAATGTCGAAAATTGGTGGCCTGGAGTTACCTCAATTCCAGTGGTGAGTTTTCTGATTTATCTAGTATTGCTTGATTTAGTCGACTACCTCTACCATCGCGCCTCTCACGCTTTTAATTGGTGGTGGCAATTGCACGCTTTGCATCATAGTCAAACAGTGATGACCGCTTGGTCAGATAATCGTAATCATGTATTAGATGACATCATGCGCGCATCAGTGATGTCATTTGTTGCATTGTTGTTTGGTGTTTCGCCAGGTCAGTTTGTTACTCTAGTAGCAATCAGCCAATTTATACAAAGCTGGCAACATGCCAATATCAAAAGCGATTTGGCTATTACTCGATATTTGTTGATTTCTCCGCTGTACCATCGCATGCATCATGCCGTTGGATATGGGCATGAAGCGCAAGGCAAACCAGGGGTATTGGGCGGATGCAATTTTGGGGTTTTGTTTCCTTGGTGGGACATGATCTTTAGGACGGCCATATTTCCGAAAGGGGTTTATCCCACTGGCGTGCGAAACTTAACGGTATCGCAAAATATCATTACGCAACAATGGCAGGGATTAGTCCATGCTGCGCGCGAGTTGTTTGCTAAGTAATGATCTAAGTTCTAGCCGCTAGTAAGGAGTTATATGGTTGGTATTCAGCAAGTGTTTAAATCATTCGGACTTGCATTGGTCGGTACGATGCATCCACGAATGTTGTGGCTAAGCTTGCGACCTTTTTTGATAGTCTCGATTCTTTGGGGTTGCCTCATTTGGCTTACTTGGACTCCAGCCTTAGAGGCTTTGAGTATTTTTCTGACGAGCTCTATCTTTACTAGCTGGATACAAGATGGTCTAGTTTGGGCTGGCTTTGATAATGCGAGAGCATGGATAGCGCCCTTGTTTTTTGTGATGCTCATTATTCCTTTGATCACAATCAGCTTATTAGTGCTCATTGCTTTTTCTACCGTACCCTCGATTGTGAATATTGTCGCAAGACAAGCCCAATACCAAGACTTAGAACGCAGACATGGGGGCGGTTTGATTGGTAGCTTGGTCTACACCTTATGGTCCGCTTTAATCTGCTTGGTACTGGTCATGCTCACTTTGCCGGTATGGTGGGTGCCGCCTCTTGTGGCCATTCTCCCACCTTTGCTTTGGGGTTGGTTAACGATGCGCTTAATGTCTTATGACGTATTGGCTAAACATGCTAGCGCAGAAGAGCGCGATCTCTTAATTGAAAAATATCGCTGGCCATTATTAGTTATGGGCGTTGCTTCTGGCATGTTAGGGGCTGTACCAACATTCTTCTGGGCTACCTCTGCTTTAGCTTTGGTACTTTTTCCTATCGTGAGCTTTGTGGCTTTGTGGATTTATTCCTTGATCTTTGTGTTTGCGGCTTTATGGTTTAGCCATTTTTTATTAGATGCTTTAAAAACGCTCAGGCAAGAGGAGTTGGACAAAGCTTTAACGGTGCCAACACGCGTGATTGAAGCGGAGCTTCCTCATCATGACTAATGAAATGGTAGATGCGCTAAAAAAAGTGGAGGTCGATGCTCCGCAAGGTGATGTCAAAGCTGCGAGACGTTTTGGCTTAATCGTGATTGGTGATGAGATTTTGTCAGGGCGCCGTCAAGACAAGCACATGAGCAAGCTGATTGAGTTATTGACTGAGCGTGGCTTGAGTTTGAGTTGGGCAAGGTATGTAGCAGATGATCCTGAGCAAATTACCGCGACTTTAAAAGAAAGCTTTGCAAGCGGGGATGTGGTTTTTAGTACTGGCGGGATTGGTGCGACGCCTGATGATCACACTAGGCAATGTGCCGCATTGGCCTTGGGAACAAAAACTGAATTGCATCCTACTGCGCGAGAGTTAATTGCTGGTCGCATTCAGTCGATGGCAGAGGGCGACCCAATTAAAGCGGATCTCAACACTCCAGAAAACCAACATCGCTTCAAGATGGGTGAGTTTCCGATTGGTAGTGACATTATTCCGAATCCATACAATCAAATTCCGGGCTTTCGGACCAAAGAACATCACTTTCTTCCGGGCTTTCCGGTGATGGCAGCCCCAATGATGGCTTGGTGTTTAGATACCCATTACCGAGATTTATTTCATCAAGAAAAATGGGCAGAGCAGAGCTTTATAGTGCCTAAAGGCATTGAGTCGACTTTGACACCCCTGATGGAGCGTATCGAAGCAAATTTCCCAGGGGTAAAGGTCTTTAGCCTGCCCTCGGTGGGTGATGCCAGCAAGGGCGGTGTATACGCCCATAGGCATATTGAATTAGGGATTAAAGGCAATGCCAATCTACTAGAAAGTGCTTGGATTGCCCTAAGAACAGGAACCCAAGAGCTGGGTTACGAGATTCACGATATAACCTAGTCATTCATGCCCTAAAAAGGTGCAAAATAGCCATTTTTATAGGTTAATGCGGGTATTCGGGCACTTAAACAGTGCAATAATGACTATTCCCCGTTGTTTGCTTCAGTAAATTACATACATCCGAGAGGCATGTTGCATGCCTGGAATAAACAAGGGTGTATGCCTTAGTTTTGAATTCCAAGTTTAGTTAATAGAGGAGAGTTGCATGACGAAAACCGTCGCTGATGTGATGAAGTTAGTTAAAGAGAAAGAATGTACTTTCGTTGATTTCCGCTTTGTAGACACAAAGGGTAAAGAGCAACATACAACTGTACCTATCTCTGCATTTGACGAAGATAAGTTTGAGAGCGGTCATGCATTTGACGGTTCTTCTATTGCTGGTTGGAAGGGTATTGAAGCTTCTGACATGTTGTTGATGCCAGATCCAACAGCTGCGTATATTGACCCATTCTATGAAGAGCCAACTTTGGTTCTCACTTGTGATGTGATCGAGCCATCTGATGGCAAAGGTTACGACCGCGATCCACGTTCTATTGCTAAACGTGCTGAAGCCTACCTCAAGAGCTCTGGTTTAGGTGACGCTGCTTACTTTGGCCCAGAGCCAGAGTTCTTTATTTTTGATGGCGTTCGTTGGGGTGCCGACATGCAAGGTTGCTTCGTGAAGATTGATTCCGAAGAGGCTCCATGGTCTTCATCTAAAGAGATCGAAGGTGGTAATACTGGTCACCGCCCAGGCAAAAAGGGTGGTTACTTCCCAGTTGCTCCTGTGGATACATTCCAGGATATGCGTTCTGAAATGTGTTTGATTCTCGAATCATTGGGTATTCCAGTTGAAGTGCATCACCATGAAGTTGCTGGCCAAGGCCAAAACGAATTGGGTACAAAGTTCAGCACATTGGTACAACGCGCTGACTGGACTATCTGGCAAAAGTATGTAATTCAGAACGTTGCTCATGCTTATGGCAAGACTGCAACCTTTATGCCTAAGCCAGTAGTTGGCGATAACGGTTCTGGTATGCACGTTCACCAATCTGTTTGGAAGAATGGTGAGAACTTGTTTGCTGGTAACGGCTACGCAGGTCTGTCAGAGTTCGCTCTCTACTACATCGGCGGCATCATCAAGCACGCTCGTGCTTTGAACGCAATTACTAACCCAGGTACAAACTCATACAAGCGTTTGGTTCCAGGCTTTGAGGCTCCAGTGAAGTTGGCTTACTCTGCACGTAACCGTTCTGCTTCAATCCGTATTCCACACGTTGCGAATCCTAAGGGTCGTCGTATTGAGACTCGCTTCCCAGATCCATTGGCTAACCCATACTTGGCATTCTCTGCCTTGTTGATGGCTGGTTTGGATGGTGTACAGAACAAGATTCATCCAGGCGAAGCTGCGGATAAGAACTTGTATGACTTGCCACCAGAAGAAGATGCAAAGATCCCAACCGTTTGCCACAGCTTAGATCAAGCTTTGGAAGCTTTGGACAAAGATCGTGAGTTCTTGACTCGTGGCGGTGTATTTACAAATTCAATGCTCGACGCATACATCGCGTTGAAGAATGAGGATGTCACACGTTTCCGTATGACTACTCATCCAGTTGAGTTTGATATGTACTACTCCCTGTAAGCGAAGGAGAGAACTTGAGCGCAGGTTTGTTGCGCAATTCGTTCAAAGGAGCAGCTACGGCTGCTTCTTTTTTTCCGACATTGCTCGATCAGATGCCCAATGCCATCGTGGTTTTTGAGGCTGAGAACCAACAATTGGTTTATGTGAATCCCGCTGCAGAGTCTGCACTGGATCTCTCACGTAAGTCACTTGAAGGCCAATCTGTGCACGATTTGTTTGGTGACAATCAAGCTTTAAACGGCATGATTAATGACATTAAGCAAGGTCATGTGATGGCGCAACGCCAAGAGATGGTGTTGCACTCATTGCCTGGCAGTATTCATCAAGACTCTATTCCTGCGCATGTGGTAATTGCAGCTTTAGAGGATCCCACTTTGATCATGATGGAATGGTTTCCAATTGATCAGCAGTTGCGTAGTGAGCGCGATGAGCGTGTGACGCAACAAGTAGAAGCAAATAAGCAGTTAATGCGCAATTTAGCGCATGAGATTAAAAATCCCTTGGGAGGCATTCGGGGGGCGGCTCAGCTTTTAGAGTTTGAGTTACCTGAAAAGGGCTTACGTGAATACACGCAGGTCATCATTAAAGAATCAGATCGCTTGCAAACATTAGTCGATCGATTACTGGCGCCACACCGTAAAGCGCACGCACTTGAGTCATTTAATGTGCACGAAGCGCTAGAGCGAGTACGCAGTTTGGTTTTGGCAGAGTTTCCGAAAGGCTTGCGCATTATTCGTAACTATGACACCAGCTTGCCCGAGATTATGGGTGACCGTGAACAATTAATACAGGCGGTATTGAATATTGTTCACAACGCAGCTCAAGCACTCTCAGAAGAAATCAGTCAAGGCACTGCGCAAATAGAATTAAAAACCCGCGTAGCCCGTTCAGTCACTATTGCCAAGAAGCGCTACAAGTTGGCAATGGATTTACATGTCATTGATAACGGGCCGGGTATTCCAAGAGAAATTATTGATCGCATCTTCTTCCCCCTAGTATCGGGACGCGAAGGCGGTAGCGGTTTGGGTCTTACCTTAGCGCAAACATTTGTGCAGCAACACCAAGGCTATATCGCTTGTGATAGCCGCCCTGGGCGCACCGATTTTCATATTCAAATTCCATACCGTAAGCGGGAGAAAGCATCATGAAACCAGTCTGGATTGTCGACGATGATCAATCTATTCGTTGGGTATTAGAAAAAGCATTGGCACGGGAAAATGTTCCGTTCAAGAGCTTTTCTAATCCGAATGATGTCCTCAATGCTTTGGAGAAAGAAGCTCCACAGGTATTGATTTCAGATATTCGGATGCCACGGGGCAACGGTTTGGATTTGTTGCAGCATGTCAAAGTGACGCATCCTCATTTGCCGGTGATCATCATGACAGCTTATTCAGATTTGGATTCGGCAGTCTCCTCATTTCAGGGCGGTGCATTTGAGTATCTGACAAAACCTTTTGATGTTGAGAAAGCAGTAGAGCTGATTCATCGGGCGGTAGAGCAAGGATTGCAAAGTGACTCGAATGCTAGAGAGGCTGCAGGCTGGAGACAAGATTCGACAGAAATCATTGGTCAAGCTCCTGCCATGCAAGAGCTATTTCGTGCAATTGGTCGTTTAGCCCAGTCACATGCAACCGTCTTAATTACTGGTGAATCTGGTTCTGGAAAAGAATTAGTCGCTCAGGCTTTGCATCGACATAGTCCCCGTGCAAAAGGACCATTTGTATCGCTCAGTACTTCTGCCGTTCCAAAAGATCTGTTGGAATCTGAATTATTTGGTCATGAGCGCGGTGCATTCCCTGGCGCACAGACATTGCGTCGTGGCCGCTTGGAGCAGGCTGATGGCGGGACATTATTTTTAGGAGAAATTGGCGATTTGCCATTTGATCTACAAACGCGTTTATTGCGAGTTTTGACGGATGGCCATTTCTATCGCATAGGTGGTCAAGATCCAATTAAGGCAAATGTGCGGATCATTGCCTCAACCCATCAAAATCTTGAGCAAAGGGTAGCGGCAGGTTTATTCCGCGAAGATCTCATGCATCGCCTCAATGTCATTCGCTTACGGATGCCTCCCTTGCGCGAACGTTCTGAAGATATTCCTGCGCTTGCTAAACATTTCATGATGATTTGCGCAAAATCTTTAGGCGTAGAGCCGAAGAAACTTTCTGATGAAGTGCTTAAGGAAATGACCGCAATGGCATTTCCAGGCAACGTGCGTCAACTTGAAAACCTTTGCCATTGGCTAACCGTCATGACACCTGCAAATGTAGTGGGTGTCGGTGATTTGCCTGCCGATACTATTTCGCAGTTAAGTGATCAGCCGATCCTGGTTCAGGGGGAATCATCGCCATCAAGTCACGGTGCTTCAACGAAGATGGGTGCGGGTGATTGGGAGAGTGGTTTATCTCGCCTAGCGGTGAAGATGTTGCAAGATGGTGATGCGGCGGTATTTGATGCTTTAAATTCGCGCTTTGAAAAGGCAGTATTGCAGGCAGCCCTTGAGGTTACCCGTGGGCGTCGAGTTGAGGCAGCACAGCGACTGGGTATTGGGCGCAATACCATTACTCGTAAATTGCAAGAGCTCGGAATAGATGACTGATTCCATTCGGATTGCGGCGTGGAATGTGAACTCTTTAAAAGTTCGCCTTCCGCATCTACTGCGTTGGTTGCAAGATCAGGAGCAAAAGCAACAAGCGATTGATGCGATTTGTTTGCAAGAGCTTAAGCTAACAGATGATAAATACCCACATCAAGAGCTGGAGGCTGCAGGGTATCTCAGTCTTGCCGCAGGACAGAAAACCTACAATGGCGTAGCAATTATTGTGCGCAAAGCTGCTTTGGCACCCATTGCGAGTGATGCGAACACAACATTTTTAAAACCTGTGCGTAATATGCCAAACTTTGAAGATGAGCAACAACGCATCTTGGCAGCAACTATTCCGTTTGCAGGCATGCCGCCGATACGTTTAGTGTCGGCATATTTTCCGAACGGCCAATCACCTGATAGTGAAAAGTTTGCTTACAAGCTCAATTGGTTAGGCTCCTTGCAGACTTGGTTGGAGTCAGAGCTCATACAAAATCCACGTTTAGCATTATTGGGCGACTTTAATATCGCACCTGCAGATGAGGACGTGCATGATCCTAAAGCTTGGGAAGGTCAGAATTTGGTTTCACCTCCTGAGAGAGATGCTTTTCAAGCTTTACTTGGACTTGGTTTGCATGATTCTTTCAGAATGTTTGAGCAGGCGCCCAAAACATACAGTTGGTGGGACTATCGTATGATGGGCTTTCGTCGAAATGCAGGGCTGCGAATCGATCATATTCTGTTAAGTGAAGCGCTTAAAGAAAAATGTAGCGCCAGTATGGTAGATAAAGAGCCAAGAGCTTGGGAGCAACCCTCTGATCATGCGCCAGTGATTGCACAAATCAAAAAGTCTTAGGTGCTAGGGTAGTCGGTAATAAGCCATGGCCGCAATTTTGTATTCCTATCGTCGCTGTCCTTATGCAATGAGAGCGCGCATGGCATTAAAGTATGCCAGCATTGAAGTGGAAATACGCGAAATCTCATTGCGAGATAAGCCGGCATCTATGTTACAAATTTCACCCAAAGGGACGGTACCCGTTCTACAGCTTGGTGATCTCGTTATAGAGCAAAGCGTTGAGATTATGCATTGGGCTCTTGAGCAGTCCGATCCCGATGGTTGGCTAACAGTAGATCAGCAGTTAGCCAATGACTGGCTAAATACCAACGATGGCCCATTTAAGAACTTACTGGATCAATATAAATACCCGAATCGCCATCCCGAGCTCAATCCACAAGAAGTTCTCGATAGTGCTGTTGCCTTGATGCTCGATCCCATGGAAACGGCGCTAAGTAAGCAAGCTTTTTTAATGGGTGAGCATCTTAGTTGGATCGATGTTGCAATCTTTCCTTTTATTCGACAGTTTTCTATGGTGAATTTGGAGCAATTTGAGGCATTACCATTGCCAAAATTAAAGCACTGGCTTGCCAAGCGACTGGAATCAAAGCTATTTCAGTCGGTGATGTATAAATACCCTGTTTGGGTTGGATAATCGACCGACTGATTGATATCCAAATCTAGCTTAAGCAAGACCTCCATGACGCAAGAGTGCATCAATACTTGGCTCGCGACCACGAAATGCTTTAAAGGACTCTGCAGCAGGGCGACTGCCACCCACCTCTAGAATTTCTTCGCGATAACGTGCGCCAGTGACGGGATCGAGAACAGAGCCCGTGAGTTTCGCAGCCTCTTCGAATGCGGAGTACGCATCAGCAGATAAAACTTCTGCCCATTTGTAGCTGTAATAACCCGCAGCATAGCCTCCTGCAAAGATGTGGCTGAATGTATTAATCCATCGCGAAATCTCTGGTTGCGCAATCACATTGAATTCTTCAGCGATTTCACGGGAGAGATCTAAGACTGCTTGACCTTCTGCATTTTTTGCATCAAAGCGTGAGTGCAGCCTCCAATCAGTCAATGACATCACGATCTGCCGTAAGGTCATCCAGCCATTTTGGAAATTCTTGGCAGCTAACATTTTGTCAAACAGCTCACGCGGTAAGGGCTTACCAGTTTCAATATGAGATGTCATCTTTTCCAAGACTTCCCATTCCCAGCAGAAGTTTTCCATAAACTGGCTTGGCAATTCAACGGCATCCCATTCCACGCCATTGATGCCAGATACCCCTAAGGCACTCACTTGAGTTAAGAGATGGTGTAAGCCATGACCACTTTCATGAAAGAGAGTGATGACATCATCATGGGTAATGGTGGGTTGACGTAGGACGCCATCAACCTTTACAGGCGGTGCAAAGTTGCAAACTAAATATGCAACCGGAATCTGAATTTCACCATTAGGTAATTCTCTACGACCGCGCGCATCATCCATCCAGGCGCCGCCACGCTTGCCATTACGAGCATAAGGATCTAAATAGAAATACGCACGCAATTTGCCGGATAAATCTTTTACGGCAAACGATTGCACATCCGCGTGCCAAGTTGGCAAGTTAGCCGACTCAATCTTGACGTTAAATAAAGTTTGAATGAGACCAAACAGTCCTTCCAATACCTTGGGTAGAGGAAAGTATTGCTTTAATTCATTTTCAGAAAAGGCATAACGAGATTGCTTCAAGCGCTCAGAAACAAATGCGATATCCCAAGGCTGAACGCCATCTGGTATGCCAAGTTCATTTTTGGCAAATGCGCAAAGTTCATCCCAGTCGCGTTTGGCAAATGGTTTGGATTTGATGGCAAAGTCGGTCAAGAAGCGATCAACCTCCTCAACGGTGTTGGCCATTTTGGGCGCAAGGCTCAGTGCAGCAAAATTGGCAAAACCCAACATGCGAGCTTCTTCATCGCGTAGACGTAGCTGCTCGAGCATATTTTGTGTGTTATCCCAATCTAATTTGCCCTTACCGTATTGAGGCGCCAGCTCAGAAGAGCGGGTGATGTATGCCTCATACATCAGGCGACGTAAAGCCCGATTTTCTGAATACTGCATGATTGGGTAATAAGATGGAAAGTGCAAAGTAAATGCCCAACCTTTTAAACCTTTTTGTTCAGCAGTATCGGCGGCGGCTGCCTTTACATCATCAGGTAGGCCGACTAATTCAGATTCATCGTTAATCAGATGAACAAAGTGATCGGTCGCATCTAAAACGTGATCTGAGAATGCTTTACCCAAAATTGCTTGTTCATCCTGAATTTGAGCAAAGCGGGGTTTATCCGCATCGCTTAACTCTGCACCACCAAGGCGAAAGTCTCTAAGGGAGTTCTCAATCACTTTTTTCTGTGCACGATTAAGCTTGGCAAACTCAGGGCTTTTGCTAAGTGCTTTGAACTTTTGATACAGTGCCAAATTTTGTCCAAGACTAGAGAAGAAGGCGGTTACCTCTGGCAGCATTGCGCCATAGGCTGCTCGAAGCTCGGGGGTATCCGCAACGCTGTTGAGATGTGAGATGACCCCCCATGATCTGCCAAGTGCTTCGGTAGCATCTTCCAATGGTTCGGCTAATTGATTCCAGGTGGCAGGCGTATCAGGGTCGGTTGCAAGATCAACGGCGGATTGAGCACGCTTCAATAAGAACTCAATCGCCGGGGTAATGTGTTCAGGTTTTACTTCGGAATACGAAGCAATTCCTCGGCCAAAGTTCAGCAGAGGATTGTTTTGTAATTCAGGGCTTAGTGCAGTTTGAGGGGATGATGTATTCATCCCTCTAGCTTAACGGATCTAAGGCTTTGCTGCTTTTTCTGCTGCTTCTAAAGTGTTCATTAAGAGCATAGTGATTGTCATGGGGCCGACACCACCGGGAACAGGGGTAATCCAACCTGCTCTATATTTAGCCGCATCGAAATCAACATCGCCACAGAGCTTACCATCTGGAAGGCGATTAATGCCAACGTCAATTACTACTGCGCCATTCTTAACCATGTCACCAGAAATCATTTTTGGTTTACCAGTGGCAACGACAAGAATATCGGCGTCTTGAGTGTGGTGAGCGAGATCGCGCGTTTTGCTATTGCAAATCGTAACGGTAGCGCCTGCCTGAAGTAATAGCATGGCCATTGGCTTGCCGACAATATTCGATGCGCCAACGATGACAGCGCGAGTCCCCCGAATAGGGTAGTCAATACTTTCTAAAATTTTCATGCAACCGTATGGTGTGCAAGGCTTAAATTCTGGTTGCCCCACCATGAGCGCGCCTGCATTAGCAACGTGAAAGCCGTCCACATCTTTTTCAGGTGCGATTGCTTCTAGTACGCGTTCAGCGGCAATATGCTCTGGCAGAGGCAGTTGTACCAAGATGCCATGAATAGCAGGGTCGGCATTGAGCGTTGCGATGCGCGCCAACAACTCTTGTTCGCCGAGATCGGCTGAATAGCGCTCAAGCACTGAATGAAAGCCCACATCTTCACAGGCTTTCACTTTATTGCGGACATAGACTTGGCTAGCAGGATTATCACCAACAACAATGACCGCTAGACCAGGGCGCACACCTTTGGCAGTGACAATGGCGCCGCGGGCAGCAATTTCAGTGCGAAGTTTTTTGGAGAGTGCGTTTCCGTCGAGTAGTTGGGCCGGCATTACGAGTCGAACTAAAAATTAATTGGGTTGTGGGTCAGAGAGCGCAAGACGCAATAGATCAGCTACGGTGTTGACGTTAAGCTTTTCCATAATGTTGGCGCGGTGGGCTTCAACTGTTTTGATAGAGATGCCAAGATCATCGGCAATCTGTTTATTCAAACGGCCAGCAACAATACGTTCTAGCACTTGACGCTCACGACCAGTCAGTTTACTGAGCAAGCTCTGAGTAATTTTGCGTTGGCTAGCTTGTGAATAGTCCACGCGTGCTTTTGCCAACATGCGATCAACAAGTCCACACAGATCGTTTTCTTTAAATGGTTTTTCAATGAAATCAACTGCACCTCGTTTCATTGTCGATACCGCCATGGAAACATCGCCATGACCAGTAATGAATGCAACAGGCATTGGTAGATTTTCGCTAATTAAGCGCTCTTGTAATTCAAGACCAGACATACCAGGCATACGCACATCAAGAATGGCGCAAGAGATGGTGGACTTATCAGTACTTTGCAGTGATTGCAAGAAACGTTCTGCACTCGCATGGCAGCGAACCACATAACCATTGCTCTCTAATAGCCATGTTAGAGAATCACGAACGGCTTCATCATCATCGACGACATAGACAACTTCAGCCTGGTTGGGTTTAGTGTTGGCGCTTAAGTTCATAACGGGTCTCACAAATAAATCAGTAGTACGGCAGTTATACATTTCCACTAGTATCGGGGGATTCTAGGGGTAGCAATATTGTAAAGGTGCAGCCGACAAGCTTGGTATGTTCGGCATCCATGGAATTAACGGCCCATAGTCGACCATGGTGGGACTCGATAATTGAACGGCAAATATTGAGCCCCATGCCCATTCCATCAGATTTTGTACTAAAAAAGGGCTCAAACATGCGTTGTGAGACCGATTCGGGAATTCCGGCGCCCCCGTCCTTGACCTGAATGCGCAGCATGGCTGGAAAAATACTGGTATCCAAATCAGCGCTAATCGAGACTGGTGGGGCCGACCAACGAGAAGAAAGGGGATAAGCCTCTCTGGAGCTATCTAAGCCATTTTTTAGAAGATTGACCAGAACTTGCAAGATCAGAACGGGGTCGACGTTGACCTCGGGAAGATCTTCGGCGATGCTTGAGTTGATCGTCAAGCGATGACGGTGTGCCTCAATTTCAACTAGTCCCACGGCATCATTAATGATTTCGTTGATAGCAATAAATTTGCGTTGCGGTTCACTGCGCTTTACAAATCCCCGAATTCGCTGAATGATCGTGCCAGCGCGATGTGCTTGCTCAGATGCTTTTTCTAGCGCGGGCAAAATCTCTTTATTGATGGTTGGATCAAGACTGCCCTCCAATCTCTTGGCGACGCCCATGCAATAGTTCGAGATTGCGGATAAAGGTTGATTGAGTTCGTGCGCTAGTGAAGAAGCCATTTCACCCATGGTGGTTAA
This sequence comes from Polynucleobacter sp. MWH-UH19D, assembly GCF_040409795.1. NCBI lineage: Bacteria > Pseudomonadati > Pseudomonadota > Betaproteobacteria > Burkholderiales > Burkholderiaceae > Polynucleobacter > Polynucleobacter sp. MWH-UH19D. Next base: position 763,388 of record NZ_CP099571.1, read on the forward strand.
ACGACTGGTAAATTGCATGCGCTCTTCTTGCTGTCGTGCCAGATCCTCAGCTTCTTTACGCAAAGTAATGTCTGTTGCAATGAGAAGTTGTGCAAGATGTCCATCAACCCAGGGTATAAAGCGACGGCGCACTTCATACCATTTATTGCTGCCATCACTTAGTTGAACATCTTCAGACTCAGACTCTTGATAGAGGTATGAAGTAGGGATGCCATCACGTATGTAATCTTGTAGATCTTGCGCAATATTGTGCAAAGTATCAATGCGGTTCTCTTGATGCGCTAGTTGGAAGTGACCTTTAGAGTCGTTACCAAAGTTCTCGCGGTAGAAGCGATTCGCAAAGAGAAGTTCATCTGTTTCTAATGAGACAACAGAAACCGCAGCATCTAAACCTTCTAAAACGGTTGTAAAGCGCTCTTGCGAAGCTGCCAGCTCTTCTCGAATCTTTTTAGGCTCAGAGATGTCAATCAATGAGGTGACCCAACCTGTTTGTTTACCGCGCTCGTTAATGAGTGGGGCAATAAAAGTTCTCGTTTGAATTAAAGAGCCATCTTTTCTGAGAATGGCGCCTTCAATGCCTTTCTTTAAACCGCTGTTGATATCAGAATGAAGTGCTCGATTCATTTTATCGACCAGTTCGTCCCTGCGGCTATCAGGCCAGAAGGGGAATGGGGGCTCAAGCCCAATGAGTTCTTTGGCGTCCCATCCAGTCATTTCACAAAAAGCACGATTGACGTAGGTGATGCGCTTTTCCATATCGTGTGCACGAATACCTACAGGCGTAGAGTTTTCCATGGCACTACGAAAACTGGTTTCGGTGCGTAGATTTGCTTCCGCTTCTTGCCTCACTTGCATTTGTTTCAATACAGACCAGAGGCTCCAGATCACGAATGCAGAAAGACCAATCACTACACCAATCAGCATCCGAAATGTTAGATTGGTGGGAGGGGGGTAGGTGTCAATACGCAACACCATATTGGGGCTGAGCACCCCTATATCTAAACTGGTTTGATTACTAAACGCGCGTTTTGGAGTATTGCGATCAGAGGAGATAGCAAGCACTCTCTCGTTGTCGGTCATTAAGGTGAAGCGATAGTAGGCTTTCAGCTCTCCTGGAATGATTTCAAGTACGCCTTGAGCCGTATAGAGGGCAGCTAAAAAGCCAACCGTCTGGCCACCAATAATATTAGGTACGACTTGCCAAAACACTGTCCGCCTTTCTTTAGCTATGGGCTCTTCAGTTGGCGAGCTCAAGGTTATGAATGCGCTAAATGCGGCTCTGCTGGTTGCTTTGCTTAATTCAATTGTGCTTGCCAGATTCTCATTGGCAGTCTTGTCATCCTGGGTTCTGCTAATGAAATCAGATTTATTGTTCTTAACTGGTACCGACCAAATGGGTTTGCTTTCAGCATCTAGCCAAATAATTTTGACGATTTCATGATTATTCATAATCAAATCGTCAGCTTGATCACGAACTAACTGTCTTAATTTCGCATCCTCAGCGCTGGCAGCAATTTCTCGATTAATCGAGTTGAGCGTTTCTGTGTTGTTTGCAAAGCGCAATTGAATACGCTGTTTTGCAAAAGAAAGTTCTCGAAATAGAGCGGATTCTTGTTGATTTTTTTCTTGAAGATGTAACGTTCCTAAGATGACGCTCATCACCATGGTGAACAGCACAATAGCCAGTAAAGGGGTGTAAACCAGCTTTAGACCCCGTATTTTTCGGAGCCATAAAAAGGGCTTAACAAATAAGCTAATTAATGCCGATGATTTCATAGATATAAGCTCATTTTGCCTGATGAGGGGGTCTAATTATTCATTTTTGACCACCCAAGCCTATTATCTGTGCATCGCAACAAAATACCACATTATGAGAAATATTATCATTATGTGGAAAATTGCTTGTTAACACCCATATACCTTCCTAGAATGTTGCCTATAGAGTGAATGACTAAAAATGAATTAACTGAAGTAATCAAGTAACTAATGGAGACGAGTTATGGCTGCAGTTCCAGATCAAGTTTTAGGTAAACAAAATCCTCAGGATGCGGATCCTGTTGAGACTCAAGAATGGCTGCAGGCGCTCGATGGCGTAATTCATAACGAGGGACCAGAGCGTGCAGCTTATTTAATTGATCAGCAAATTTCTCACGCACGCGTCAATGGGGTAGATCAACCCTTTCATGCGGAAACTCCGTACATCAATACGATTCCAGTGGAGAATCAAGCTCGTTTGCCTGGCGATCAAAATGTAGAACATCGCATCCGTTCATATACGCGTTGGAACGCAATGGCAATGGTGTTGCGTGCCAATAAAGATACCAATGTTGGCGGCCATATTTCTTCATTTCAATCTGCGGCAACTTTATATGATGTGGGCTACAACCATTTTTGGCATGCACCATCAGCAGAGCATGGTGGCGACTTAATTTTTGTTCAGGGACATTCAGCACCAGGCGTTTATGCACGTGCCTATATGTTGGGTCGTTTAAGTGATGATCAACTCAATAACTTCCGCCAAGAAGTGGGTGGTAAAGGGATATCAAGTTATCCGCACCCTTGGTTAATGCCAGATTTTTGGCAGTTCCCAACCGTATCTATGGGTCTTGGACCCATTATGGCGATTTATCAAGCGCGTTTTATGAAGTACTTAAGAGATCGCGGCTTTATTCAGGAGCAAGGTCGCAAGGTATGGGCATTCCTCGGCGATGGTGAAACAGACGAGCCTGAATCTCTTGGTGCCATTGGTATGGCTGGACGTGAAAAGTTAGACAACCTTATTTTTGTCATTAACTGTAACTTGCAACGCTTGGATGGCCCGGTACGTGGTAACGGAAAAATTATTCAGGAGTTAGAGAGCGAGTTTCGTGGTGCAGGTTGGAATGTAATCAAGGTAGTGTGGGGCGGTCAGTGGGATGCGCTCTTTGCACGCGATAAGAAGGGTATCTTGATGCAACGTCTTGGCGAGATCGTTGACGGTCAGTACCAAACTATGAAGGCCAAAAATGGCGCCTATGTCCGTGAGACAGTATTTAATACTCCTGAACTCAAAGCTTTAGTAAGCGATTGGAGCGATGAGGAAATCTGGCAACTCAATCGTGGCGGACACGATCCTCACAAAGTGTATGCCGCCTTTCATGCAGCAGTAAATCACAAAGATCAACCCACAGTAATCTTGGCACATACTATTAAGGGTTACGGCATGGGCGGTTCTGGTGAGGCAATGAATATTGCGCACCAAGCGAAGAAGATGAATGATGACGACGTACGTCGTTTCAGAGATCGCTTCGAAATCCCAGTCAAAGATGAGGATCTGCCTGAAATGCCTTTAGTCAAATTTGCTGAAGGCAGTCCAGAGCTCGAGTACATGAAGGCGCGCCGCCAAGAGTTGGGTGGTTATCTACCGCAGCGCCGAGCCAAGGCGGAGAGCTTGCCTGTGCCAGCTTTGAATGCATTCGCTCCTTTGCTTGAAGCAACAACAGAAGGGCGCGAGATTTCAACGACGATGGCATTTGTGCGCATGCTCAATACGATTGTGCGTGATCAGACCATTGGCAAACGAGTAGTGCCGATTGTTCCAGACGAGTCACGTACCTTTGGTATGGAAGGCATGTTCCGTCAATTAGGTATTTGGAACCAATTAGGACAGCTCTACACACCAGAAGACCATGATCAATTGATGTTCTATAAAGAGGACAAGTCCGGCCAAATTTTGCAAGAAGGCATCAATGAAGCTGGTGGTATGTGTGATTGGATTGCCGCTGCTACGTCGTATTCAACACACGGTGTTCCGATGTTGCCGTTCTATATTTTCTATTCCATGTTTGGTTTCCAGCGGATTGGCGACTTAGCCTGGGCGGCAGGTGACATGCGTAGTCGCGGTTTCTTGCTTGGCGGTACGGCTGGTAGAACTACATTGAATGGCGAGGGACTACAACACGAAGATGGGCATAGTCATCTTTGGAGCGCTGCAGTGCCAAACTGCATTAGCTACGATCCAACCTTTGCTTTTGAATTAGCAGTAGTGATTCAGGATGGTATGCGTCGCATGCTAGAGGCTCAAGAGGATGTGTACTACTACGTCACGCTAATGAATGAAAACTACGCTCATCCAGCAATGCCCAAAGGTGTCGAAGGAGACATTATTAAGGGCATGTACAAATTGAAGTCTGTTGGTGACGATAAAGCGAAACTTCGTGTACAACTTTTAGGATCAGGCACCATCTTCCGTGAGGTAATTGAGGCTGCTGAGATACTGCAAAGAGATTGGGGTATCGCATCTGATTTATGGGGTTGCCCAAGCTTTACGGAGTTAGGCCGTGATTGGAATGCTGCACATCGCACCAATTTACTCAACCCAACTGTTACGCCAATGCTGTCCCATGTTGAGAAGTGTCTCAGAGATACGACGGGCCCAATTATTGCTGCTACAGATTATGTGCGCATGTTCGCTGAACAAATTCGTCCAGCAATTCAGCATATGGGTCGTCGCTATGAGGTGCTTGGTACCGATGGATTTGGTCGTTCAGATACTCGCGAGAAGCTACGTGACTTCTTTGAGGTAGATCGTCGCTGGGTTGTGATTACCGCATTGAGATCTTTGGTTGATTCTGGTCAGCTTGATCGTCAAAAACTGGCTGAGGCTATTAAGAAGTATGGCATCGACACTAACAAACCAAACCCGATGACGGTTTAAGGCGAGATCATTTCATGAGTCAAATAATCGAAATCAAAGTACCGGATATTGGTGACTATAAAGATGTGCCTGTCATCGAAGTTCTCGTAAAAGCGGGCGACAAGATTGATAAAGAACAATCAATTGTTGTTCTGGAATCCGATAAAGCGACTATGGATGTGCCTTCTTCACATGCGGGTGTTGTGAAGGAAGTCAAAGTCAAAGTGGGCGACACCCTATCAGAAGGTTCTGTCGTGATTACTTTGGAAGAGGGCGCCGCAGCAACCGCTCCTGCTGTAAGTGCAGTTAGTGCGCCTGCAGCTCCAGCCACTTCAGCTGCTCCAGTCAATTCAGGTGGTGCACCGATCGAAGTAAAAGTGCCAGATATTGGTGATTACAAAGATGTTCCTGTGATTGAAGTCTTAGTAAAAGCGGGCGACAAAGTAGAAAAAGAGCAATCGATTGTTGTTCTAGAGTCTGACAAAGCGACGATGGATGTGCCATCGTCTCATGCAGGTGTTGTGAAAGAGGTGAAGGTTAAGGTTGGTGATAATCTGTCTGAGGGCTCAGTGGTAGTTATTTTGGATGGTGTATCAAGCGGAGCCTCTGCTCCTGCTGTAGCAAGCCTAGCCGTATCTGCAGCTCCAGCAACTAAAGCGGTTGAGCCTCCGATTGCAAGAGCGCCAGCGCCTCCACCAATCAGTAATGCTCCTCCTGCAGCAGATGCTGCTGTTAGTCATGCAAGCCCTTCAGTTAGAAAGTTTGCTCGCGAACTTGGTGTCACGATTGGACAGGTCAAGGGATCTGGTCCTAAAGGTCGCATCACTCAAGAAGATGTACAAGCCTTTGTGAAGGCGGCAATGAGTGGTGGTGGCGCCGGCTCTTCATCTGCGGTGGCAAGTGGCGGTAGCTTGGGCGGTCTGAATTTGATTCCATGGCCTAAGGTGGATTTCACGAAGTTTGGTGAAATTGAACGTCAACCATTGAATCGCATTAAGAAACTTACTGCCGCAAATTTAGGCCGTAATTGGGTAATGATTCCTGCGGTAACGTATCACGAGGATGCTGACATTACTGATCTTGAAGCATTCCGCGTGCTGACCAACAAAGAGAATGAGAAAAAAGGCGTCAAGATTACGATGCTTGGATTCCTGATGAAAGCTGCTGTGGCAGCCTTGAAGAAGTATCCAGAATTTAATAGCTCCTTAGATGGTGATGATTTAATTCTGAAGAAATACTTCAATATTGGATTTGCTGCTGATACGCCAACTGGTCTCGTTGTTCCAGTCATTAAAGATGCGGATAAGAAAGGTATCTTTGAGTTGGCAAAAGAGACTTCTGAGTTAGCTGCATTGGCGCGTGAAGGAAAGTTAAAGCCAGATCAGATGCAAGGCGCCAGCTTTACGATCTCGTCTTTAGGTGGTATCGGCGGAACTTATTTCTCACCCATCGTGAACGCGCCTGAAGTAGCTATTTTAGGTGTTAGTAAAGCTGCCATGAAGCCTGTTTGGGATGGCAAACAATTTGTACCTCGCTTGATTTGCCCGCTATCTCTCTCTGCGGATCATCGCGTGATTGATGGCGCTCTTGCAACTCGATTTAATGTGTATATCGCTCAACTCTTAGCCGACTTCCGTCGTGCTTCGCTATAAGGGGGACTTATGGCTAAGCAAACAATTCTTGTGCCAGATATTGGTGATTACTCAGATGTGCCAGTCATCGAAGTATTGGTAAAGGTAGGCGACACAATTCAAAAAGAGCAGCCACTATTGGTTCTTGAGTCGGATAAAGCAACCATGGAAGTTCCAGCAGATGCTGCTGGAACTATTACGAGTATTGCCGTGAAGTTAGGCGATAAAGTGAGTAAGGGTTCTTTGATCGCTGAAATCGAAGCTAGTGCTGCGGCTGCTGCATCTCCTGCACCAGTAGCGCCTAAGCCAGCAACCCCAGCAATACCTCCAGCAGCTATCGCCCCAGCACCAAAAGCAGGGCAGTACAACGGTAAGGTTGATCACGAGTGCGAGATGTTGGTGCTTGGCGCAGGTCCAGGCGGTTATAGCGCTGCATTCCGAAGTGCTGACTTGGGAATGAACACGGTTTTAGTAGAGCGTTATGCAACCTTGGGTGGTGTGTGCTTAAACGTAGGTTGTATTCCATCAAAAGCATTGCTTCATACAACTGCCGTGATGGATGAAGTGAAATCAATGGCCAAGCATGGCATTACATTTGGCGCACCAAAAATTGAAATTGATCAATTACGCGGATATAAAGAATCTGTCATTGCAAAATTGACAGGTGGATTGGCTGGTATGGCTAAGGCGCGCAAGGTAAAGGTGGTGCGTGGTCTAGGTAAGTTTTTAGATGCCAATCACGTAGAAGTCGAATTAACCACTGGATCTGGTCAAGACTTAACAGGACAAAAAGAGGTCGTGCGGTTTCAGAAAGCAATCATCGCTGCTGGAAGTCAACCAGTGAAATTGCCGTTCTTGCCAGAAGATCCTCGTATCGTTGATAGCACAGGAGCTTTGTTGTTAAAGAACATTCCAAAAAGAATGTTGGTTATCGGCGGCGGCATTATTGGTTTGGAAATGGCTACGGTTTATAGCACGCTTGGTACACGCATTGATATTGCCGAGATGCTGGATGGGCTCATGGCCGGCGCTGATCGAGACCTAGAAAAAGTTTGGGAAAAGTTCAATGCAGGACGCTTTGAAAACATCATGCTTAAGACTCGTGCCGCAAAAGCCGAAGTAAAGCCTGATGGCATTCAAGTGACATTCGAGGGTGAGAATGTCCCCGCTCAAGCACAAACTTATGACTTGGTATTGGTTGCAGTAGGGCGTACTCCAAATGGTAAAAAAATTGCTGCCGATCAAGCGGGAGTTCAAGTGGATGAGCGCGGATTCATTCCAGTGGATCAGCAGATGCGCACCAACGTAGCAAATATTTTTGCGATTGGTGACTTAGTAGGGCAGCCGATGCTAGCTCACAAAGCTGTTCATGAGGGGCATGTTGCTGCTGAGGCTGCTGCAGGAGAAAAGTCTTACTTTGATGCCAAGCAAATTCCATCAGTTGCCTATACCGATCCAGAGGTTGCATGGGCGGGTCTTACTGAGGAGCAGTGCAAAGCCAAAGGTATTGCATATGAAAAAGGTTTATTCCCATGGGCGGCTAGCGGACGTGCGATTGCAAACGGTCGCGATGAGGGTTTCGCAAAACTGATTTTTGATGCCAATACCCATCGCATCATAGGTGGTGGAATTGTGGGTACGCATGCTGGAGATTTGATTGGTGAGGTATGCCTTGCTATTGAAATGGGTGCTGACGCTGTCGATATTGGCAAGACCATTCACCCGCATCCTACTCTAGGAGAATCTGTTGGCTTGGCTGCAGAAGCAGCGCATGGTCACTGTACAGACTTACCACCAGTAAAAAAGAAAACTGCCTAATGTAATCTAATGTGACCAGTTGTTGGCAAGATGAGGTTGTAGCAACAAAGAAAAAGCCCCAATGAGTGTATTCACAATCGGGGCTTTGTCTTTTTAATGCTGAATACTTAAAAACTGAATATTTAATACTTATTGCTTACTACTTGGTGCCGCATTTATTTTTTCTTTGAGGTCTTAGTTGCATAACCAGCATTTTTACTTACCGCGTCTACTGCAGTATTGATGTTGGTTTGAGCAACCTCAACAGCGTGCTTCACTGCCTTTTGGCTGGTTTCATAGACATTATTAGCGGAGGCAATCGCTTGCTTGAGTGCTTGTACCGCAGCATCTGAACCTGGAGGAGCATTCTTAGTCCACTCTTCAACCAGCGCATTCATTTTCTTTTGATTCGCTGCAAATTCTTTTTCGGCTGACTTAGTAAAGCTATCTTGTGTTTCGTGCGCCAACTCATAAAGATGACGGCTATAAGAAATAATTTTCTCAGCGATAGGTTGAACAGTTTCCGCTTGATGTGCAAGAAGTTGTTGAATGTCTTTTACCTCTAATGCCTTCTTGGCATTGTTTACGCTATCACTCAAGCTTTGTTTAGCAATTGCTAAATTCAGCTCGACTAATCTTTCAATGCTTTGTAGGGCTTGGTTTGTTAGGCCGCTTAAGGTTTCTAAGTTGGCTTTTTGCGCTGCTGCGAGTTGTTCTGGAGTTAAGTTCATCGTGGACCCTTTCCTTTGGGTAAGTTACTTTTCTTAGTATGACCCTCGGGGTTAATTGGATCAACTAACTTATACGGACAATTATAAGGCTTATATATTGCGTCGCATCATTCATGGGTTAATTCCAGTGGTCCTTTGCGGATGGCGAGGGCATTATGAAAAAGCCTAAAATGAGGGATTCAATTAAAAAAATCAATTATTTCAGTAAGTTACCCATGAAGCTAGGCTTAGACAGTTTTATCGCACCCATTTTTGTATTGATTTGGAGTACCGGGTTTGTGATTGCGCGTCTGGCCATGCCTTATGTAGAACCCGCAACCTTTCTATTTTGGCGTTTTAGTGGGGTGCTAGCCGCCATGGCAGCGCTCAGTCTAGTTTGGCGCATTACATGGCCTAGTTGGACCCAGATCAAGCATATTGCGATTGCAGGTATTTTGTTGCAGTTTGGTTATTTGCTTGGGGTTTGGTTTGCAGTCAGACTTGGTATGACTGCAGGATTGGTGGCAATCATTGTTGGCTTGCAGCCGATCTTGACGGCATGGTTTGCAGCCTGGATCTCAGAGAAGGTTACGCCTCGCCAATGGATTGGCTTGTGTTTTGGATTTGCTGGGGTTGCTTTAGTGGTTGCTGAAAAAATTGGTTTTGCGCACATTCCATTTGTCAGTTATGTATTGGCGTTCATAGCGCTTTTATCAATCACATTTGGAACGCTTTATCAAAAGAAGTATTGCCCAGTTTTCGACTTACGGGCAGGCTCGTCTATTCAGTTTGGAGTTTCTGCCATTCTTTGCTTCTTTTGCATGTACTACTTTGAGAGTGGCGTGATGGTCTGGAATGCCCCAGTGATTACTGCTTTGCTGTGGGCCATTTTCCCTCTTTCCATTGGATCAATCAGCTTGTTATTCATGATGATCCGCAAGGGTGCGGCTACCAAAGTCACGAGCCTGTTGTATTTAACGCCCCCAACAACTGCTTTGATGGCATGGCTCTTGTTTGATGAACCATTTACCCTAATGATGGCTTTAGGGTTGTGCCTGACCATGACGGGTGTAGTGCTAGTAAATGCCCGTCAGAATAATACTGTTGCTACGATTGCTGAATAGGTATCAATAAATGAATAATTTCGGTGTCCATTTAGAAATTATTTATCATTCCGTATATTGAAAGTTTTTGAGGGTCTTTTTCGGATGCGCTTAAGTCGAACTTGCTTGTTTGCTGTAATTTTTGTTTTTGCCTTTGGCGCATTGAATATTGCTCAAAGTATTGCTGCCAGCAAGGATAAAGAGAAGCAAACCAAGTCCACAAAAGTTGTGGTGAAGTCCCCAAAGAAACCGAAAGCAGTTCGTGTTACCGTGACCCGTGCGAATGCCCCAGAAGTTGCTAGTCCACCTTCATTCGCCACAGCGCTTGGTCTACGTGGACAGCATGATGATTTAAGTTTGAAATCCAGTGTCGCCATGGTTGTTAACCAAGACACCAAAGAGGTTTACTTCGAGAAAAACCCAAATGTGAGTTTGCCCATAGCGTCGATTACCAAGTTGATGACGGCAATGGTGGTCTTGGACTCTAGATTGCCATTAGACGAAACAATCGTGATTAATCCAGAGGATGCACATATTTATCGTCGTTCACGTTTAGCTGAAGGCACAGCAATGACTCGCGAAGATGCTCTGCATCTTGCGTTAATGGCTTCTGAGAACCGTGCGGCTTATACCTTAGCGCGTAACTATCCTGGCGGCGTGCCTGCCTTTGTGGATGCGATGAACCGCAAAGCTAGAGAGTTAGGAATGGAGCATTCGCACTTTGCTGATCCAACCGGTTTGCTCAGCGAGAACGTTTCTACTGCAGAAGATTTAACGCGCATGGTTAATGCAGCGTATCAATATAAGTTAATCAGAGAGTATTCCACTTGGCCAGATTTAACGATGGTGATTGCCAAGCGTCCTCAAAAGTTCTTAAATACGAACCGCTTAGTGCGCTCTGGCGACATGGATATTGGTTTGCAAAAGACGGGCTTTATTAATGCTGCTGGCAAATGTTTAGTGATGCAGGCTAGGGTCAATAACACGCCACTCTTACTCGTTTTCTTGGACTCAGTCGGAACCCAATCACGTTTTGCTGACGCGGTGCGTGTGCGAGATTGGTATGAGCGCATGCCAACAGGCACTCAACCGATACGTCGTTTGATGTAAGGGTGCAGATTAAGCTGGGCTACCGGTCTCAGTTAATTTGGGTTTGTACCCCATGCCTTTAGATATCTGCAGGGCAGTATCTTGCAGTGATCGGAGCCAGTCTGCCTGAATACGATCAGTAGGTGCGCTCAGTGACAAGCCAGCCACTAATTTACCAGTGTCATCTAATATCCCTGCCGCAAGACAACTCACGCCAAGTTCAAGCTCTTCATCATCGCGCGCACTGCCTACTCTGCGTACGTGATTGAGTTCAGACTCTAGTTTTGCTAAATCAGTAATGCTATTGCGAGTGTGACCAGATAGTCCAGTGCGAGTGACATATGCGCGTACCTGGTTAGCATCATCACTTGCTAAAAAGAGTTTGCCTACAGAAGTGAGGTGAAGGGGTGCGCGTCCACCAATGGCTCGCACAACTTGCATGCCTGAGCGCTCGCTATATGCACGATCGACGTAAACAATTTCATCACCCTGGCGTACCGAGAGATTTACCGTTTCCCCAGTGAGTTTGTGGAGCGTGCGCATCGGCCCTTGAGCGGCTTCGCGGACTGATAATCTCGCTTTAACGAGATTGCCTAATTCCAATAACTTGAGCCCCAGTCGATAAGTGCCACCATCGCCACGCTCAACTAAGCGGCAAGCAACCATGTCATTGAGGATGCGGTGAGCGGTTGAAGGGTGTAAGCCTGTTTGTTCCGCTAAGTTTTTAAGGCTGCAGGATTCTTCATGCTCTGCTAAGGCATCTAGCAAATTCATCATGCGCTCAACCACCTGGATGGCTGTTTTGGCAACCTCCCCGGTATTTTTAGAGTCTTTGACAGATTTGCTGGTATTCATATGGCATATTGTAGCGATTCCATGCCATATTGCATATTATGAAATCTACAACTGCTGATTTTCAGCAGCCAAATCGCTAAATTAGAGGCTTTAAATGCTAATTTAGGCGCTTCTTAGGGCTCTAGCGCATTCATTAACAAGATCAGGACCTCTGTAAATGAGGCCGCTATAGAGTTGCACCAAACTGGCCCCAGATCTGATTTTTTCTCTGGCGTCAGCTCCAGATAGGATGCCACCAACACCAATAATCGGGAGTTGATCTCCAAGTCTCGCTTTGAGGGCTTTAATGACGATGTTCGATGGGGTGCGAACCGGGGCTCCAGATAAGCCCCCAACTTCTTTGCCGTGTTCGATGTCTTGTACTGCATCGAGTGAAATAGTGGTGTTGGTAGCGATCACGGCGTCCATGCCAAACTCCATCAGCAAATCCGCAATGAGATGAATATCGCCCTGATCAAGGTCGGGAGCAATCTTTAAAAATAAGGGTTTGCGAATTCCGGTGCGATCGCTTAAGCGCTTTCTTGCATCATCTAAATTACGTAACAAATCTCGCAACATGTCTTCGCCCTGAAGAGCGCGCAGGTTTGTTGTATTTGGTGATGAGATATTTACGGTGATGTAGCTTGCAATATCGTAGACAGATTCCATTCCGAGTACGTAATCGCTAGCAGCATCTTCTATCGGGGTGCTAGCATTTTTGCCAATATTGAGCCCAAGAATGCCACCGTTTTGCCAGAATTGAGATTGGCGTACTCTAGCAACGCAGGCTTGAACTCCATCATTATTAAAACCCATGCGATTAATAATGGCCTGGGCTTCTGGCAAACGAAACATCCGTGGCTTTGGGTTGCCAGGCTGAGGGCGGGGTGTAACAGTACCAATTTCTAGGAAACCAAAACCCAGAGTTGCTAATGCATCGATGTGTTTTCCATCTTTGTCTAGCCCTGCAGCTAAACCAACAGGGTTTGGAAATTCGATACCGCAAACATGCTGAGGATCAGCAATTGGTTTGCTGACTAATTTATCTAAAAAACCCCAACGCTGTGCACGATCTAAATTGGTGAGTGTGAGATTGTGAGCTTGTTCTGGGTCTAAGCAAAAGAGCCAGGGGCGTAAGAGTGAGTAGCGATCAATCATGGCGCATATTATGAACTAGTCAGCTTTTGCCAGTGATCTTCAATCAGCCCTTCCATCGGCTGATATTTTGCTTTGTAGGACATCTTCTCGCTCTCCTGAATATAGTAGCCAAGGTAGAGATAGGGTAGATTTAATATCCGAGCCTGCTCAATTTGCCACAAGATGCTGTAACTGCCAAAGCTAGCTGTACGATCCGATGCGTCGTAAAAGGTATATACCGAGGAGATGCCGTGTTCCAGAATGTCGATCATGCTGACCATGCGCAATCTTCCGGGATGGGGGTCATTGGGGCCATCCCTAAATTCAACGATACGAGAATTGACTCTGCTTTGAAGTAAGAACTGCATGTACTGATCTTGGTCATCACTATCCATGTCGCCGCCAGCATGTCGATCATTTTGATAGCGCTGGTAGAGTTGATAGTGTTCTTCTTGATAGCCCAGATTCAAAACAGAGGCTTGAAGACCTGAGTGTTTTTTCCAGGCGCGACGTTGGCTGCGATTGGGATTGAATTGATTGACTAAAACACGTGTAGCAATACAAGCATTACAAGAATCGCAATAGGGCCTATAGGTGTAAAGACCGCTACGACGAAAGCCCGCATGAATCAGTTCGTTATAGACATCTGCATGAATTAAATGCGATGGTGTGGCAACTTGAGAGCGTGCGGTTTTATTTGGCAAATAACTGCAAGGATAGGGTGCAGTCGCGTAAAACTGGATGGTTGTGAGGGGTAGTTCTTTTAAACGCGTCATAACCAGTGAGTCAGTATTTGCTTGTTAAATTTCCAGGATGGAACAATATTAGATTGATTTAAAGAAATTTGCAGTTGCTGTAAAAATTCTAGTCTTGGTAAAGGTCTGGCACCCATTGAGCGCAAATGCTTGGTTTCTTGTTGGCAATCAATCATTGCTACTTGATTCTCTATGCACCAAGCGCTAAGGGCAGCTAAGGCGATTTTAGAGGCATTGGGTTTGCGACTAAACATCGATTCACCATAAACCATCCCGCCAATTGCAACACAATATAAACCCCCAGTGATTTCACCTTGCTCTACAAGTGCTAGGGAATGAGCATAGCCCTGCTCATGAATGGTGGTGTAAGCATCCATAATTTCATGGGTAATCCAAGTTCCATCTTGATCTTTGCGGGCACTTGTTGCGCATGCGCGAATGACTGCGCCAAAATCGGCATCGACAAGAAGTTCAGCTTGAGCATCTTCATAAAAATGCCGAATGCATTTTTGCAAAGAGTTGCTACAGTGAAAGTCATTGGGTTTAAGTACCATTCGTGGGTCAGGCGACCACCACAACACTGGTTGTTCATCTGAGTACCAGGGAAAGATTCCCAGTTGGTATGCCTGAAGTAGTTGTGCAGGATAAATGCGCTCACTGACGGCAATGAGACCAGGTACGCTTGGGTCTGGGTCTGGAGTCAGTAGGGGGTTAGGAAAGGAGTCTTGGGGTCCAAGCCAACAAATTTGACTCATGCGCTAAGCAGTACAGCTGATTTAGATTTTCTCGGTACGCAGGACATCGCGACTGCGCACATGGAACTCACCAGACAATATCCCAGCAGCACGATCAGCAAAGAACCATTCTAGGGTTTGTTTAACTGTCGGAAAGGCAAGTTCACCCCATGGTATTTCATGTTCATTAAATAAAGCCACTTCTAAGCTTTCTTCACCAGCTGAGAAATCTGGAGTCTTCATGGTCGCTAGATAGAACAAATGCACTTGTTCGGCGTGAGGAACATTTAGCAAGGAATACAAAGGCCCAATATCGACTTCTGCACCAGCTTCTTCAAGTGTTTCGCGAGCAGCACCAGCGCTAGTGCTTTCGCCTAATTCCATAAAGCCTGCCGGTAAAGTCCAATAACCATGGCGAGGCTCAATAGCACGACGACAAAGTAAAACTTTATCTCCATAAACAGGAATGCTGCCAACAACATTTCTGGGGTTCTGGTAATGAATGCTTCCGCATGCTTCACACACATGGCGTTCCCGCGAATCATCGGCTGGTATTTTTACCGTGATGGTGGCTGCGCAGTTTGGACAATACTTCATAGTACTTTCTAGAAATGGGCCTTGATAGAGCCTCGCAGGGCATTGCTAAGCATAATCTCTTTTGCATTCAATACCTCCTGAATAGTCAGGTTAGCTTCGCGGGAATTAAAGGCGGGATCATTCAGTAAAGCCTGTCGCATGACTCCAGGTAACACTCCTGCAGATAAAGGTGGTGTTAGCCATTCATCGCTATGGTGAGATTTGATAAAAATGCTACTTCTGCCACCCTCAGTCACATGACCTTGTTCATTCACAAAGAGGGCATCAAAACCACCTAATTTCACTGCTTGTTGCCAGGCGGCATCATATAAACCACGCGCACTAATTTTGTGGGTCAGCAGGAGGTTATTGGAGTGCATTTCGCAGTTCACAGACAAAATATCTTTTGCCCAAAAAATCTTGACTGGTTCATCGATCTGATCAAAGACTGCGCATTGAGTACTTAAATCTCCGTTGGCAGCGAGGTCAAGTCGTAGGCGCATATAAGGGAGTGGCTCGAGGGTGGCGCATGCTTTTGCAACAACTGCATGAGCTTGCTCTTTGCTAAATGGGATCCGCAACGTGCGTGCCGAGCGCTCCATTCGATTTAGGTGTGATTCAAGTCGTTGAGGCGCTTGATTGAGAACGGCAATTGTTTCAAATAGACCAGTATTGCTGGGAAGTTCTGTTAGGAAAGCTGATTTAATGCGACATTCATGCCACTCTTGCTCAGCATCGGAGTCAATTGTGATACCGGCACCAACGCCGAGAGTAAAGCTCATTGCCTGAGATAAAGAATCTTTCTCTATTTCAACGGTTCTAATGGGGACGCTAAAGGCAAAATCGCCATTTGGATCAAGCCACCCTAAAGCGCCGCAGTAATAGCCCCGATCGGACTGCTCAAGTTCTTGAATAATTTCCATGCTACGTTTCTTGGGCGCGCCTGTGACTGAACCGCAGGGGAAGACGGCATTCAAAATGTCACGCAACTTCACATTCGGTTTGATTTGCCCTTCAACAGTAGAGGTCATCTGCAATACATCACCATGTCTTGCCACTTGAAATAAGTGAGGCACCTTAACGGTGTTTGGCAAACAAATACGACTTAAATCATTGCGCAATAGATCGACAATCATTAAATTTTCTGCTCGATTCTTAGGATCGTCGGACAAAGAACTTGGGGTATCCAGCAGGGCACTAGCAGTGCCTTTCATGGGCATTGCTTTTAATGTATTCCCTTGACGCTCAATAAATAGCTCAGGCGATTGGGAGAGTAAATAGTGATTGTCTTGTGCGATGTAGGCACCAAATCTACCAGGTTGGCGCTTGCGTAATTGGCTATACAAGGCTAGCGGTGCACCATAGACTTTGCCGGTGATGCGATAGGTATGGTTGATTTGATAGGTATCGCCACTACGAATCCATTCCTGGATCTTGGCGATGTCATCACAAAAATGCTCTTGATCTATTGATTCATGCAAATCCATTACGCCTGCAAGTTGTTCGGCATTTGAAAGTGCTTTTAATTCTGTTGCAATATGGTGATCCATTTGCTCTTTAGAAAACTTTTGGTATTCCTGAAAAGCCCACGCCTCAATTAGCGGATGAGGATTTACTATCTCTGGTGATTTTGGAGTAGCCTGCTTTAGATGATGAATTAATTGACCTAGTTCGTAAGCCAGAGCGGTAACGATATGTTTGCCTTCACTTAATGCAAGAGTGATTCCTTCCAAGCAGTCGACCACTGCTTGACGATCAACTTCGTGATTACCACTCGGAAGAACGCGCCAATATTGCAAAGGCGCGTTATAGACTCGACTTGACGGATTTGCCGCCGTGCTTTGTGCGTCATCGAGCAAAATCATGACGCTCACTCTATCAATTACTTGATGATGGAGGCCGATTCAATGACAACTGGCTTGGTGGGTACGTCAGCCATTCTGCCAATGCGTGGGGCTGGCGCAACCATCGTGGGCACTTTGCGAATGGCGTCAATGGTTTGAGTGCCAGAAATGACTTTGCCAAATACGGTGTAACCGTTACCCATTGCATTTGGGTAGTTTAGGCCTTCATTATCTTTGACGTTGATAAAAAATTGAGCAGTTGCTGAATCTGGATCAGAAGTGCGTGCCATGGCAATGGTGTAGGTATTATTTTTTAATCCATTATTTGCCTCAGAAGCAACTGGCGCATCAGTTGGCTTTTGCACAAGGTCTGGCGTAAAGCCGCCACCTTGAATCATGAAGCCATCAATTACTCGATGGAAGATCGTGCCGTTATAAAAACCGCTTTTTACATAATTCAAAAAATTAGCTGTTGTTTTGGGAGCCTTCACATCATCTAACTCCACTACAAAGTTACCCATAGTGGTTTTGAACTCCACCTTCGGTCCAGCGATTGCCATTTGAGTTGCAAAACAGGTAATAGCAAAAACAAATAGGGTAAAAAACTTACGCATAAAGGCTCCTCAACCGAAATAATGTAATTAGTATGAATAAAGTATTGTATTGCCCTAGGGACTTAAGCCATTGGGAAGCTTGCCCGCTTTTGCATAAGGCGCTTCTTCAAACATGTCTGGGCGAGAAAGGTAGTCCAGTACCCAGTCCATCGTATCTACACCCCAAAAACAGCGTTGATTTATGACTAGTGCAGGCACACCAAATGCACCATCTGCTTTAGCCTGCTCAGTATTGGCAATGAGCTGAGCTTTCACCAAGGCATCATCTGGTTTTGGTGTATCCAGAGATAAACCTAGGTAAGCACAAAAGTCAGGCCAAGACAAATTAGGATCTTTTCCTTCTAGCCATACGTAGTCAAAAGCTTTTTCCACCATTGCCCAATTCGCCTTTTCTTGAACCAAAAGACGTTGGGGTGCAACTGTCATAAATGGATGGTGATCTGGGAAGTGAAAAGGGATCCCTAATTTTTCTGCCTGCCATACGCAGAACTGATAAGTGTGAGGACGTTTAGCTGCAATTTCGCCAGGCCCCTTATTGTCAGTAGCCCTAAAGAGGCCTCCCAATAAAATAGGCACGGGAGTGATCTCCAGCTTTTCCTCTAGACGTTTACGTTGCTTGATATACAAATAGGCAAACGGGGAAATAATGTCGTAATAAAAACGCGCAGGCAATTTAGAAGACATTTCTAATCTAGTTCCCGATATTATTTTTGATGCTCGGCATCTAACTGACGCAAGAATGCCATCTTTTCCTTGATCTGACTTTCAAGTCCGCGCTCAACCGGTTCATACCAATGGGGTGCTGCCATACCCTCGGGTAGATAGGATTCACCAGCAGCATAGGCGTGAGGCTCATCATGGGCGTAGCGATATTCCTTGCCGTGACCAAGTTCTTTCATCAACTTAGTAGGTGCATTACGTAAATGATTGGGTACAGGCTTAGATTGATCATTTGCTACAAATGCACGAGCGGCATTAAACGCTTTGTAGCTCGCATTGCTTTTTGCCGCTACAGCAAGATAAACCACTGCTTGACCAAGAGCTAGCTCTCCCTCGGGTGAACCAAGGCGTTCGTAGGTCAGGGCCGCATCATTTGCCAGTTGCATGGCACGTGGATCAGCAAGCCCAATATCTTCCCATGCCATACGAATAATGCGACGGGCCAAGTAACGAGGGTCTACTCCGCCATCTAACATACGACATAACCAGTACAGAGAGGCATCAGGATCAGAGCCTCTCACAGATTTATGTAGTGCAGAGATCTGATCATAAAACTGGTCACCACCTTTATCAAATCGTCTAGCCTGAGTGGAAAGCGCATTTTCAATAAAGGCTTGATCAACAATTTTGGTATTGGAGTCTAGTGCAAGCACAGCGTTGAGAACCTGCTCAACCAAATTGAGCAGCCTTCTTGCATCACCATCCGCATGGTGAATAAGCGTATCAATTGCCGCCGCTTCGAATTGAACTTCTGGCATGGCATACTGATGTGCACGTTCAAATAACTGCTTAAGTTCTGTCTTGTTTAAAGATTTCAAGACATAGACCTGTGCGCGTGAGAGTAGTGCAGAGTTCACTTCAAAAGAGGGATTCTCAGTAGTGGCGCCGATGAAGGTGAATAAACCAGATTCCACATGCGGTAAGAGTGCATCTTGTTGGCTCTTGTTAAAGCGATGAATTTCATCGACAAACAAAATTGTTTGTTTGCCAGATTGCGCTAAGGTTTGTTCTGCTTGTTGAATCGCTTCCCGAATTTCCTTAACTCCCGCTAGAACTGCAGAGATGGCGATGAACTCCCGATCAAAGGCTTTGGCGGATAAACGAGCCAAGGTTGTTTTTCCTACACCTGGCGGTCCCCATAAAATCATGGAGTGAGGCTTGCCAGATGCAAAAGCCAGATTTAACGGTTTGTTCGAAGAGAGTAGGTGAGTCTGCCCAATGACCTGATCGATGGATCTTGGGCGCAGTGCTTCCGCTAAAGGGGGCGGAGGTGCACTATCAAAAAGACCACTCATTGATCAAGCTTGAATAAACAGAATCACAACCGCCGCCCAAGCTAAGCAGAAGGCAGCAATATACGTTAAGCGATTGCGCATAGCCATAAAGGCTGCGCATGCAGTTTCATCTGAAAAATAAAGACGATAGGTATTTTGATCAATGTTGCGCTGAATGATCAAGGTCGAGGCCATGATAAATAAGCCAACTGGAATGTAGATGTGTAAAGCTACCCAAGCAACTAAAGCAGGGATCACGCCCCAGATCCAAGCATTTCGGTCTAACCAGCGATCGCCTGTTGTTGCTTTACCTAAATTGTGTAAATTGGCGCCCCAATGCAATGCGCCCATAAATGAGGTGATCACTGCCCCATATCCAGCCAGCGATTCAGCGCTCAAGTAGTTAATGGGCGTTGGTGCAAGTTGTACTAGCAAGGCTAAACCAACAAATGGAATTAAGCCTGCATAACCAAGTTTAAGAACTAATGGAGGTAAGGGGTTATTACTCACGACAGATTATTTTTTATGAGTTGTATGGGTTAGAAATTATTTATCGTATGTGTAAACACCGCGTCCGGTTTTGCGACCAAGGTAACCGGCGGCGACCATTTCGCGCAAGAGTGGGCAAGGGCGATATTTTGAGTCGCTAAAGTTTTCAAAATACACTTCCATGACTGCAAGACAGGTGTCTAGGCCGATGAGATCTGCCAAAGCAAGAGGGCCGATAGGCTGATTGCAGCCCAGCTTCATGCCTGCATCGATATCTTCTGGACTTGCTAAACCCTCTGACAAAACGAAGAAAGCTTCATTAATCATCGGCAACAAGATTCGATTTACAACAAACCCTGGAGAGTTTTTGACGGTAATCGGCTCCTTGCCAACGCGTTTAGCCATTTCAATAATGGCAGCATGAGTTTCGTCGCTGGTTTGTAATCCGCGAATCACTTCAACCAACGCCATTAGGGGCGGTGGATTAAAGAAGTGCATACCAATAAAGCGTGCTGGGTTAGAGTCGAGCGCCGCAAGTTTAGTGATAGAGAGTGATGAAGTGTTGGTGGCGATGATGGTGTCTTTGCTGACAATCTCATCGACTTGCTTCAGAATTTTTTCCTTAATTGCTTGGTTTTCTGTGGCAGCTTCAATCACTAATCCAAGACCCTTGAAGTCTGCATAAGAAGTGCTTCCTTTGATGCGCTTGAGCGCGGCATCTTTCGCTTCTGCGCTAAGTGTTTCTTTTTTTACGAGACGATCTAAACTCTTGCTAATTTGATCAAGACCGCGTTGAACCGCAGCTTCATTGATATCCACCATCACAACGTCAAGTCCTGCAACAGCGCACACTTGTGCAATGCCATTACCCATGGTGCCTGCACCAATTACGCCGATTGACTGAATCTTCATCTTATTTCCTTCGTTGATACTGGGTTGAACCAAATAACTGCTCTCTAGCTTTGTCGTCATGCAAAGGCTTGCGTAACGCTGTTAATACTTCGCATCCTCGTTTAACCGCGGGGCGTTCACCAATCATTTCAAACCAGTGCTTGAAATGCGGATACGCATCGATATCGATGCCTTGATTCTTCCAATTCCTTGTCCAAGGAAAAATCGCAATATCGGCAATCGAATAGGTTTTGCCCGCAATATACGTATTATCTTTCAGTTGGCTATCCAAAACCCCATAAAGTCGTTTGGCCTCGTTGGTGTAGCGATCGATGGCGTACTGAATTTTTTCAGGAGCGTAAAGCCGGAAGTGATGGTTTTGACCAAGCATTGGTCCAAGACCGCCCATTTGGAACATCAACCACTGTAAGACCTTATACTTGCCTCGGGTGGTTTTGGGTAAAAACTTGCCAGTTTTGGCGGCAAGGTAGAGCAAAATTGCGCCTGACTCAAAGATGCTGATGGGTTTGCCATCGGGTCCCTGAGGATCAACCAAGGCTGGGATTTTATTGTTCGGGCTCATTTCCAAGAATGCTTTATCAAATTGGTCTCCGGCACCAATATCAATTGGATGGGCTATCCAGTCGCGCCCCAATTTATAGCCACACTCTTCGAGCATGATGTGGACCTTGTGGCCATTTGGAGTTGGCCAGCTATAAACATCAATCACATTACTATTTTTACTTTTCTTGATTGCCATAAGAATCTCTATAGTTATTGAGTATTAAAAGTATTTAAAGTTTTTGTAGGCGGTCTAAAGCCGAGGAAAGCGTTTGTTCTTGCTTTGCAAAACAAAAACGAATGACGCCTGACTCCGTAGGTTTTTCATAAAAGGCAGAAACTGGAATGGCAGCAACGCCGATTTCAGTGGTTAGCCATTTGCAAAAATCTGCTTCATTGAGTTTTGCCTCGGGAATCGCGAGCGCGGTGTAATCAACACATTGAAAGTACGTTCCTGGTGTGGGCAACAATTTGAATGCTGTTTTTTCTAGCCCCGCTCTAAAAAAGTCTCGCTTGGTTTGATAAAAGGTAGGCAGATTTAAGTAATGCGATGCATCAGATAGGTAAGTGGCTAAACCAAATTGCATTGGTGTGTTTACCGTAAACACATTGAATTGATGCACTTTACGAAACTCTGCGCTGAGCGAGGTAGGTGCAGCAACATAACCGACTTTCCAGCCAGTGACATGATAGGTTTTGCCAAAACTAGAAATCAGAAAACTGCGCGCAGCTAACTCAGGGTGAGAGGCAACGCTATGATGATGCGCTCCGTCATAGACCATGTGCTCGTAAACCTCATCACTCAAGATCAAAGTGGAAGTGTTTCTGAGTAAGTCTGCCAAGCGATCGAGGTCAGACTTTTGCCAGACCATGCCTGTTGGGTTATGCGGTGTATTAATGATGAGCAAGCGAGTATTGGTATGTATCGCCTTTGATAGCGCTTCCCATGGAATTTGATAGGAGGCTACTTTTCCATTGCCATTGCGAATTGCCTCAAGAGCAACCGCAATAACTTTTCCGCCAGCTAATTCAATGGATGGTCTGTAGCTGTCATATGCTGGCTCCAGAATGACAACCTCATCACCAGGGCTAACGCACGCAAGAATAGTAGTCAGAATTCCTTGTGTGCCGCCTGCGGTGATGGTGATTTCAGAATCCGGGTTGTATTGATGTCCATAGAGTTGTTGAATCTTGTTTGCGATGCCATGACGTAAATTGGGAACCCCAATCATCGGAGGGTATTGATTGTGATCAGCGAGCATCGCTGCATTGACGTCCGCAATCAATTTACGATCACACGGAAAATCTGGAAAGCCTTGGCCCAAGTTAATGGCTTGATGTTCGGTGGCCAGGGCAGACATTACCGTAAAGATTGTCGTACCCACTCTGGGAAGGCGACTCGGGAATGAGGGCGGCATAAGGGCGGAGTTCATTTGGTCAAAACGAGCCAAAAGCGGTCCCATAGCCTTTTTGGCGAATAATTTGGGCAGTCGCTAGAATGGAAACAATACATCTTTAAATTGTGCCATGTTGATCGTACTTTCACCTGCTAAATCCTTGGATTACAAGACGCCTGCAAAGGTTAAGGCGCCAACCCTCCCAGAGTTTGTTGCGGAGTCGGCTAAGTTAATAGCCGATCTCAAGAAATTAGCCCCCCAGGATGTCGCTAAGCTAATGGGTTTGTCTGATCAATTGGCAGTACTTAATGTTGGTCGCTACCGAGATTGGTCAAAAAAATTTACTGAAGAGAACAGTAAACCTGCAATCTATGCATTTGATGGCGATGTCTACGATGGTTTTGACGTTAAAACCCTCAATGCCAAGGCGGTTGATTTTGCCCAAGACCACATTCGAATTTTGTCTGGACTTTATGGCGCTTTGCGACCCTTGGATTTAATGCAACCTTATCGCCTAGAGATGGGAACTGCTTTTAAGAATGCGCGTGGTAAAGACCTCTATGCTTTTTGGGGTAACAGGGTGACAGATTCTTTAAAACAGCTACTTGAAAAACAAAAAAAGCCAGTCTTGTTGAATTTGGCATCCGAGGAATATTTCAAAGTATTGCAGCCCAAGGAATTAGGTTGCCCAGTGATTTCTCCTGTATTCCAAGATGCTAAGGATGGCAAGTACAAGATCATCTCGTTTTACGCAAAACGCGCACGCGGTTTGATGGCACGCTATGTTGTGGAGAATCGGATTACCGATCCAGCCGATTTAAAGGGCTTTAATTTGGATGGCTATAAGTACTATGCTGCTGATTCAAAACCTGAGAAACCTGTATTTAGAAGGGCGGAGAAGAAGTAATGGCTGTGCATCGCACTAAATCCTCGCAACGCACCTCACCTGAAGTGGAAAAGCTCGTGGCCGATGCCATCTCTTTGGCTGCTTCAGGCAGTCAAATCGAAGATCGTTATTGGGAAGAGCGCTTGAATGTGCGTTTGATGCGCTTATTAAAAAGCCAAAATCAGAATGTGATTGATGCAGCATTAGATCAAACCTTCCGCATTAATACAGTTGCGTTCGAAGTGCTAGCGGATACAGCAGAGACTCTGGCAGAGTCACTCAAGATGGAATACGAAGGGCAGCAGTGGGACGTGCTGTTATTGGCTATGCCAATCGTTGCTCATACTCGTTATCAAATTCCATCAGGGCCTTTGCCGGCAAAAATGGTGGAAGCAACCGCGAGCGCTTTGCATAGCGCTATCGCTGCTACCGACACGCGTATCGCCATTATTCCCTGGCTCTACAGCATTGATCAAATGCCCCATTCGCATTGCCAAACGCGTGTGCTCACTGAGGCACTTGCCAATGCTGCAATCTCTGGCAAGGATGTCAAATTAGAGTTGCGCGATATGTCAGAAACAATCGCTGTCTTGGCTGATCCCCGTTTTATTGTTGCGGCAATTAGCGCTCCTAGTGGCTCACCAATCTTTAAATGGCAAGAAGAGTCTCCTGCAAGACAAGAGCGTGGAGTGAGTTTGATTGGCTGGCAAAATGCCATCCAAGAACCGATTGCTTCGATGTTGCCGGGCTGTGAATTTGAGTTATTACTGCCTGAAGCCTATTTCACAAACTGTCGTTTGGCAGATAAGCATGTGCGCCCACTAAGCATTCGTGCTGCTGTGAACTTTCTGGAAAGTACCTTGGGTATTCTGCCGGCTGGCTTGTCCTGTGTTGTGGGTGCATTTGGTGAAGAACAGGCTGATGAGTACCGTATTTCATTTAGCGCAAAAGGTTCGTCTGATGTGATGTATGGTGTGATTTGGCCTTTGTATGATCGCGAGAGCGTGGCCAATGACGCACTCAACGATTTATCAGATGACGAGAGTCCAATTAAAAAGATATGCGATGCATTGCATGATGCTGGAGTAGAGGATGTATTTCGACATGCGATGCTATTTGATCCAGAGCTTTGCGATGATTGTGGTGCACCATTGTTCCCAGATCGTTCTGGAGAGGCAGTGCACGCGGAAATGCCTGAAGACACTCCGACCCAGCAACCCTTATTTCACTGAACATTAAAAAACAAAACAAGAAATAAATAGCCGAGAAAAAAGCCGAGGATCACTCGGCTTTTTATTGAAGGCTACTTAAAACTAAAAGAAGCTAAGAACTTAGTTGAACTTAGTTTTGCACAAAGGGTTCAGCGCCTGCAAACAAATGCGGTAATTTGCCGCCTTTCATTTCTGCTGTTTGGCAAAAATCAGCAAGCCTTGTTCCAACCTTGATGTTGAAAAGCATTGCTTTGTTACCTAGTACAACTAAGTCAAAACCAGAGTTCGTATTTTTGTAACGCAAGCTGCCCGGTAAGGAAGTTTGGCGCTCCAAATCATAGGTCTTTGATTCCCAAGTAAGGCGAACTTTCTCGGTAGTACCAGTAGTTTTGAATTGTTTGCTTTCGCTACAAGTCCAAGTAAATACTTCTTCATTGGCACTTACGTTTGCAGCCCCAGAGAGGCATGCGAACGTAAGGCTAATGGTGAGAAGAGACTTCTTCATAAGTTGTATTCCTTAGTGAATTAAGGGAGCAAATGTTTGACGCCTGCTTGCTCCTCAAGCAATTCATTGAGGGTATGAGTCATACGCTCGCGAGAAAACTCATCGATCTCTAAGCCCTCAACCATTTTGTACTCACCGTTTTCGCAAGTAACAGGGAAGCCATAGATGACTTCAGCTGGAATGCCGTATTCACCTTTAGATGGGATGCCCATAGTGACCCACTTGCCATTCGTGCCAAGTACCCAGTCATGGATGTGATCGATCGCTGCGTTAGCTGCTGAAGCTGCAGAAGAGAGACCGCGTGCGTCAATAATTGCAGCGCCACGCTTGCCAACAGTAGGAATAAATACATCTTTGTTCCACGCTGCATCATTGATGGAATCTTTTACTGACTTGCCGTCAACCGTTGCAAAACGATAGTCGGGATACATGGTTGGGCTGTGGTTACCCCAAACAACTAACTTCTCAATACCAGCAACCGGTTTGTTCAGCTTAGTAGCTAATTGTGAGAGCGCGCGGTTGTGATCGAGGCGCAACATTGCTGTAAAGTTTTTCGCAGGAATATCTGGAGCAGATTTCATGGCGATGTAAGCATTGGTGTTTGCTGGATTGCCAACAACCAATACTTTGACAGTTTTCTTAGCAACAGCATTTAATGCCTTACCTTGAGCGGTAAAGATTTGAGCGTTAGCAGAGAGCAAGTCTTTGCGCTCCATACCAGGGCCACGAGGACGTGCACCTACCAACAGGGCAACATCGATATCTTTGAATGCGGTGAGTGGGTCAGAATGTGCGGTAACACCAGCCAACAATGGGAATGCGCAGTCTTCGAGCTCCATAATCACGCCAGCCAAGGCTTTTTGTGCTTTTTCATCAGGAATTTCAAGCAATTGCAGGATGACAGGCTGATCTTTGCCTAATAAGTCGCCATTGGCGATGCGGAATAGAAGGGAATATCCGATTTGACCGGCTGCACCGGTTACGGCGACACGCATTGGGGCTTTTGCCATTGCTGATAACTCCAGAGGAAGGTTAATTGGGTTGATTAATAAAAACTTTTCTATTATCCATTCAAGTGTATGGACTTTGCCTTTACACTGTCAATGATGTCTTATATAAGACTAGAATTACTCAGAATTTTATCCAATTGATGTCCTTGTGGAGTGAATTTGTCAGAAGTAAATTTGCCTATTGCTTCATTTAGCCCGCTGTATGAGCAGATCAAAGCCATGATTTTGGCTAGTTTGCAGGCTGCAGAATGGTTGCCAGGTGATGCCATTCCTAGCGAAATGGAGCTTGCTGCGCGTTATGCAGTGAGTCAGGGTACGGTTCGCAAGGCAATTGATGAGTTGGCTGCCCAAAATTTACTGGTTAGGCGCCAAGGGAAGGGTACTTTCGTCGCCACCCATCAAGAAGATGATTGGCAATACCGTTTTTTACGCCTTTCTCCCGATTCTGGTGAAAAGTTCCATCTGATTAGTCAATTTTTAGCCTGTGAGCTAACTAAGGCTACTGATTATGTAGCTAATTTGCTTAAATTAAAGGCAGGTGACCCAGTCATTTATATAGATCGTATTCAGACATTTGCAGGGCAACCCGTTGTTTTTGAAGAGATTTGGCTTCCAGGAAGCCGCTTCAAGGGCTTAGATCTAGACACACTCAATGATTGGCATGGACCAGTCTATGCGCTCTACGAGAGTCAATATGCCACCCATATGGTACGGGCGGAAGAAAAAATTAAGGCGGTTTCGGCTGACGAGAGTCTAGCTAAGCACCTCCAGTTGGCAATCAGCGCGCCATTGCTCTCAGTGGAGCGGGTCGCCTTCACCTACGGGAATAAACCAGTAGAAATTCGACACGCAAGATACGACACTTCTGAGCAACATTATGAAAATCGATTGAACTGAACTTATCCGTAAAACCCCTTTTTAACCCTTATAAACCCTTAAAAGCCCCCACCATACCCAAGGTTTCCAATAGAATATGTTGCGACACAACAAAATCAAACTGAACCTCCACCGAAAGATAGAGATTGCCCATGGTTGATGCACAGCAAAACGTAAAAAAAGATAGACCGGTTTATCGAAATATTGGTCTAGCCCAGTTGGTGAAATACCGCCTTCCTTGGGCTGGCAAAGTTTCCATTCTTCATCGTATTAGTGGAGCAGCATTGTTCCTCTTGTTGCCATTCATTTTGTATCTCTTTGATCAAAGTTTGGCCTCTGAATTAAGTTATCAAAAATTCCAAGCTTTCACCAGCAACATCTTGGTGAAAATCATTTGCTTGGGCTTGATCTGGTCTTTCTTGCACCACTTCTGCGCTGGTATTCGTTACCTCTTGCTCGATCTTGAGATCGGGGTAGAGAAGTCTGAGTCCAATCGTTCAGCGATCATTGTTTTGGTGGTCGGTCTGGCGTTGACTGCGATTGTCGGTCTTAAATTATTCGGCTTGTACTAAGCGTTTCTTCATTAAGGAAATTTCATGCCTATTTATCAAATTGGACCAAAGCGCTTAGTTGTAGGCGCACATTACGGCCTTAAAGAATGGATTATTCAGCGCGTCACTGCAATTGTGATGGTGGTGTTTACGGTTGTACTGCTTGTGGATTACTGCATCACTGGTAGCGCTACTTATGAAGGCTGGTCTGGCCTGTTTAGCAATCAGTTGATGAAGTTATTAACACTCTTGGCTTTGTTTAGTCTTTTCTATCACGCATGGATTGGTGTGCGTGATATTTGGATGGACTACATCAAGCCAGTTGGTATTCGTTTGACACTGCAAGTGTTAACTGTTTTGTATCTCGTGGCCTGTGCGGCCTACGCCGTTCAAATTTTGTGGAAAGTGTAATTCGATGACTGCAATTCAAAAATCATTGCCACGCCGCCGTTTTGATGCGGTGATTGTTGGTGCGGGTGGTTCAGGTATGCGTGCTTCATTGCAGTTGGCGGAAGCTGGCTTAAATGTTGCTGTACTAAGTAAAGTATTCCCAACGCGTTCACACACTGTTGCAGCGCAGGGTGGTATCGGCGCTTCACTCGGTAACATGAGTGAAGACAATTGGCACTATCACTTCTATGACACCATCAAAGGCTCTGACTGGTTGGGTGACCAAGATGTGATCGAGTTTATGTGTCGTGAAGCTCCAAAAGTGGTTTATGAGTTAGAGCACTTTGGTATGCCATTTGACCGTAACCCTGACGGTACAATCTATCAGCGTCCATTCGGTGGTCACACTGCAAACTATGGTGAGAAGCCAGTGCAACGCGCTTGTGCTGCGGCTGACCGTACTGGTCATGCGATGTTGCACACTCTGTATCAGCGCAACGTACGTGCAAAGACCAACTTCTTTGTTGAGTGGTTGGCGCTCGATTTAATTCGTGATGATGAGGGCGATGTCGTTGGTGTAACTGCTCTCGAAATGGAAACTGGTCAGGTATACATCTTGGAAGCCAAGATTGTGATGTTGGCTACCGGTGGTGCAGGCCGTATTTGGGATGCATCTACTAACGCGTTTATTAATACTGGTGACGGTATGGGTCTTGCAGCGCGCGCCGGTATTCCATTGGAAGATATGGAGTTCTGGCAATTCCACCCAACTGGCGTTGCTGGTGCAGGCGTGTTGTTGACGGAAGGTTGCCGCGGTGAAGGCGGTATCTTGCGTAACAAAGATGGCGAGCGTTTCATGGAGCGTTATGCGCCAACTTTGAAAGACTTGGCTCCACGTGACTTCGTATCACGCTCGATGGACCAAGAAATTAAAGAAGGGCGCGGTTGTGGTCCGAATGGTGACTATGTTGTGCTTGATCTGACACACATTGGTGCCGATACGATCATGAAGCGTTTGCCATCTGTTTATGAGATTGGCATTAACTTTGCGAACGTTGACGTCACCAAAGAGCCAATTCCAGTTGTGCCAACCATTCACTATCAGATGGGTGGTATTCCTACCAACATCAATGGTCAAGTGGTTGTGCCAGCTAATGGGAAACACAATGAGGTCATTAATGGCTTATATGCAATTGGTGAGTGCTCATGTGTTTCAGTGCACGGTGCAAACCGCTTAGGTACAAACTCATTGCTCGACCTTTTGGTATTCGGTCGTGCAGCGGGTAACCATATCGTTAGCTTGGATCTCAAGAATCGTGAGTTCAAACCATTGCCTAAGAATGCTGGTCAGCAAACCATGGAGCGTATTGCGAAGTTGGATAGCTCGACTTCTGGTGAGTACGCACAAGATGTTGCAAACGATATTCGTAAGTGCATGCAGAAATACGCCGGTGTATTCCGCAATCAAGAGTTGATGGACGAGGGTGTCCGTCAAATGGCGAAGTTGACTGAGCGTGCGAAGCATTTGTGGGTTAAAGATAAATCTGAGATTTTTAATACCGCGCGTATTGAAGCTTTAGAAGTGGCTAACTTGGTTGAGACTGCAAATGCAACGATGACCTCAGCAGCTGCTCGTAAAGAAAGCCGTGGTGCTCACTCTCATGATGATCACCCACATCGTGATGATGCTAACTGGATGAAGCACACGCTCTGGTATAGCGAAGGCAACCGCTTGGATTACAAGCCAGTGCAGCTAAAACCATTAACTGTTGATTCAGTTCCTCCAAAAGAACGTACTTTCTAAGCAAGAGAGATAGAAGATGAGCGATACCCGTATATTTGAAATCTACCGTTACGATCCAGATGTCGATGCAGCGCCACGCATGCAGCGCTATGAGTTAGAGCTGACTGGTGAGCGCATGTTGTTGGATGCGTTGATTTCTTTGAAGAAACAAGACGAGACAATTTCTTATCGTCGTTCATGCCGTGAAGGTGTGTGCGGTTCTGATGCGATGAACATCAATGGTAAGAATGGCTTGGCTTGCTTAACCAATATGTTGACTTTGCCTAAGGTCATCACCTTGCGCCCATTACCTGGCTTGCCTGTAGTGCGCGATTTGATTGTGGATATGACTTTGTTCTTCAAACAATATTTGTCAATCAAGCCTTACTTGGTAAACGATAATCCACCTCCAGAAAAAGAGCGTCTCCAGAGTCCTGAAGAGCGTGAAGAGTTGAACGGTTTGTATGAGTGCATCTTGTGTGCTTCATGCTCAACTTCATGCCCATCATTCTGGTGGAATCCAGATAAGTTTGTAGGCCCAGCTGGTTTGTTACAGGCATATCGCTTTATTGCTGATAGCCGTGACGAGGAAACCGCAAAACGTTTGGATAACTTAGAAGATCCGTATCGTTTATTCCGCTGCCATACCATCATGAATTGTGTGGATGTATGTCCTAAGCATTTGAACCCAACGAAGGCGATTGGCAAGATCAAGGAGTTGATGGTTCGTAGGGCGGTATGACCCTCGGCAATGCAGAGTTATATCGCTTAAAGAGTGATGCTCGTAGGGGCTTGCTCGAGAATGATCTAATTCTGCAGCGTTTCTTTGCTCGTTACGGCGATCAGTTAAGCGTAGAAGATGGAAAAGTATTAAGCCAGTTATTGGCCTTAGATGACAACGATTTGATGGATTTATTGATCGCTCGAAAAGATTCTGTGGCTGGATTGGAAAAGGAGATGCAGTCTGACTCCTTTAAGAAAGTTTTACAAAGGCTGAGAGAGAAGTAATTCAGCGTGCAGTCGAAGAAGTAGTTGCAGTGCAAGCGTGTGATCGAATAGTGAAGTAATCATAATTTTGAATGACTAAGGATTAGAAATGATTGAATCGGACATCAAGGCAAAACTCTCGTTTTCGGATGGCACCCCAGATATTGATCTGCCAATTTACAAAGGGACAGTTGGCCCAGATGTAATTGACATCCGTAAGCTTTATGGTCAGACCGGTAAGTTCACTTACGATTCCGGCTTCCTTTCTACTGCGTCATGCAATAGCAAAATTACCTATATCGATGGCGATAAGGGTGAATTGCTCTATCGTGGTTACCCAATTGAGGATTTAGCAGGCAAGTGCGACTTCTTGGAAGTTTGCTACCTCTTAATCAATGGTGAATTACCAAACGCAAAAGATAAAAAAGATTTTGAGAATATGGTCATGCACCACACGATGGTTCATGAGCAAATGCAATTCTTCTTGCGCGGCTTCCGTCGTGACGCTCACCCAATGTCTGTGCTGACTGGTTTAGTTGGTGCGATGGCTGCTTTCTACCACGATGAGATCGACTACAGCGAGCCCTATGCTCGTGAAGTAGCGCAGATTCGTTTGATTGCCAAGATGCCAACTTTGGTAGCAATGGCTTATAAATATTCTGTAGGACAACCATTTATCTATCCTGATAATTCTTTGTCATACACTGCGAACTTTATGCGCATGATGTTTGCAACACCATGTGAAGAGTACAAAGTAAATCCTGTGCTGGTTCGTGCTTTGGACCGTATCTTCACGTTGCATGCAGACCATGAGCAAAATGCTTCCACCTCCACAGTGCGCTTGTGCGGTTCTTCAGGCACCAATCCATTTGCTGCGATTTCTGCTGGTATTGCTTGCTTGTGGGGTCCTGCACACGGTGGTGCTAACGAAGCTTGCTTGCAGATGCTCAATGAGATTCAGGCAAATGGTGGCGTAGATAAGATCCATGAATTCATTGCACAAGTAAAAGATAAGAATTCTGGCGTTCGTTTGATGGGCTTTGGTCATCGCGTTTATAAGAACTTTGACCCACGCGCTAAATTGATGCGTGAGACATGCTATGAAGTCCTGAATGAACTTGGTTTGCAAGATGATCCATTGTTCAAGTTGGCAATGACTCTTGAGAAGATTGCATTGGAAGACGATTACTTTGTAAGCCGTAAGCTCTATCCAAACGTTGACTTCTACTCTGGAATCGTTCAGCGCGCACTCGGCATCCCAACTGAAATGTTCACCTGTATTTTTGCATTAGCAAGAACAGTAGGTTGGATTGCTCAATGGGAAGAAATGATTACGGATCCTGAATACAAGATTGGACGTCCACGTCAGTTATATGTTGGCGAAACTTCACGTAAGGTCCCAGATATTTCTACACGTAAATAAAGGTTTTAAGGTCACTCATGTCTCGTACGCTTTATGACAAATTGTGGGATGACCACGTTGTTTACTCTGAAGAAGATGGCACAGCCACGATCTACATCGATCGTCAATTGCTGCATGAGGTAACTAGCCCTCAGGCATTTGAAGGGCTTAATTTGGCTGGCCGTCCTGTTTGGCGCATCTCCGCCAATTTGGCCGTTTCTGATCACAATGTGCCAACGACCGATCGCAGCCAAGGTATTACTGATCCTATTTCCAAGTTGCAAGTAGATACCTTGGATCAAAATTGCGATGCATTTGGTATTACGCAATACAAAATGAATGACACCCGTCAGGGGATTGTTCACGTGATTGGTCCTGAGCAGGGCGCAACTTTGCCAGGTATGACAGTAGTTTGTGGTGATTCGCACACCAGCACCCATGGTGCATTTGGTGCATTGGCATTTGGTATCGGTACATCTGAAGTTGAGCATGTTCTCGCTACACAAACTTTGCTCATGAAGAAAAGCAAAAACATGTTGGTGCGTGTAGATGGTCGTTTGCAGCCAGGCGCTACCGCTAAAGATATTGTGTTGGCAGTGATTGGCAAGATTGGAACTGCGGGTGGCACGGGTTACACCATTGAGTTTGCGGGAGAGGCGATTCGCAATCTATCCATGGAAGGTCGCATGACAATCTGCAACATGGCTATTGAAGCGGGCGCTCGTTCTGGTTTGGTTGCTGTGGATGAGACCACAATTGAATATATTCAAGGTCGTCCATATGCTCCAAAAGGGGCTGCCTTATTGCAGGCTTTGCAGTATTGGAGAACCTTGCACTCTGACGCAGATGCGAAGTTTGATGAGGTTGTTGAGTTGCGCGCCGAAGAGATTGCTCCACAAGTGACTTGGGGTACTTCTCCGGAGATGGTTCTCTCGATTAGTGATCGAGTTCCAGACCCTGAAAAAGAACGTGACCCAAATAAGCGATCTGCAATGGAGCGTGCTTTGGAGTACATGAATCTGACTCCAAATACCCCGCTGAGCAGTATTACAGTTGATAAAGTATTTATTGGTTCCTGCACCAATAGTCGTATTGAGGATATTCGCGCGGCCGCAAAAGTAGTGGATCGCATTGGCAAGAAAGTTGCGGCGAATGTGAAACAGGCGCTGGTTGTTCCTGGCTCTGGCTTGGTGAAGGCTCAGGCAGAGCGCGAAGGATTGGATCGTATTTTTAAGGCGGCTGGTTTTGAATGGCGCGAGCCAGGTTGCTCTATGTGCCTCGCAATGAATGCTGATCGCCTTGAGCCTGGCGAGCGTTGTGCTTCAACCTCGAATCGTAATTTTGAAGGCCGTCAGGGCAATGGTGGTCGCACTCACTTGGTGAGCCCTGCAATGGCTGCCGCCGCGGCAATTGAAGGTCACTTTGTAGACGTTCGTAAGATTTCGTAAAGGTAATTGCAATGAAGTTTTCTTCTGTTTCCTTAATCGCTCGTTTGGCCATTGTTGGTATCGCAGGTCTCGTGATTGCAGCATGTAGTAGCACTCTTGAGGGCATGGGAAAAGATTTGCAGACTATGGGTAATGCAATGGGTGGATCTGGCGCAAACACAACCCAACAAAATCCATCGCAGACGCAGGGTAAAGATGTTGTTGTTACTCCTGTGAAGTAAGCAGATTTAGTTTATATATTTAACGAAGTCAGAATTATGGAAAAATTTACGGTATACAATGGACTGGTTGCTCCGCTCAATCGTGAGAATGTGGATACCGATGCAATTATTCCCAAGCAATTTTTAAAGTCGATTAAGAAAACAGGTTTTGGTCAAAACCTGTTTGATGAGTGGCGTTACCTTGATCATGGCGAACCAGGTCAAGATTGCAGTAAGCGCCCAATTAATCCTGATTTTGTTTTAAACCAGCCGCGCTATAAAGGTGCCGGTATTTTGTTGGCTAGAAAGAATTTTGGTTGCGGTAGTTCGCGTGAACATGCTCCTTGGGCATTGGATCAATTTGGCTTTAGGGCAGTGATCGCTCCTAGCTTCGCAGATATTTTTTATAACAATTGCTTTAAGAACGGACTTTTGCCAATTGTTTTGTCTGAGATGCAGGTAGACCATCTCTTTAACGAAACCATGGCATTTAGCGGTTATCAGTTAACGATTGATTTAGAGGCTCAGCAGGTCATTACCCCTGATGGCACTGGCTATAGCTTTGAGGTTGCTCCCTTTAGAAAATATTGTCTCCTGAACGGTTTGGACGATATTGGCTTAACTCTGCGTCATGCAGATAAAATTAAGGCTTTTGAAGCCGAGCGCATTCTGAAGATGCCTTGGTTGGCAACCCAGTTGCCATAATTTGTTGATTTAAAGGCCTTTTCATGAAAATTGCAGTTCTCCCGGGCGATGGGATCGGCCCGGAAATCGTTGCACAAGCTGTCCGCGTACTGAAGGCGCTAGGGCCAAATTTTGATTTAGAAGAAGCCCCAGTAGGTGGCGCTGCCTACGATATTGCTGGGCATCCACTGCCGCCAGCTACTCTTGAGTTGGCCAAAAAAGCCGATGCAATTTTATTTGGTGCCGTAGGGGATTGGAAATACGACACGCTTGCTCGTGAACTGCGTCCAGAGCAAGCAATCTTAGGTCTACGTAAACATTTGGAATTGTTTGCGAACTTTAGGCCTGCCATTTGTTATGCAGAGTTAACAGCCGCCTCTAGCCTTAAGCCGGAAATTATTGGCGGTCTTGATATTTTGATAGTGCGTGAGCTCAATGGTGATATTTACTTTGGTCAGCCACGTGGTATTCGCTCTTCTGAGTTGCCATTATTTAAAGGTGCTCGTGAGGGCTTTGACACTATGCACTATAGCGAACCTGAAGTAGAGCGTATTGGACGTGTTGCATTCGAGGCAGCGCAAAAGCGCGGCAAGAAGGTATGTAGTGTTGATAAAGCAAACGTGCTGGAAACATCTCAGTTATGGCGCGAGGTGATGATTCGGGTCGCAAAAGACTATCCAGATGTAGAGTTGTCTCATATGTATGTTGATAACGCTGCGATGCAATTGGTGAAGGCACCAAAAGCATTTGACGTTGTTGTTACTGGCAATCTTTTTGGCGACATCTTATCTGACGAGGCCGCAATGTTGACCGGCTCTATTGGTATGTTGCCTTCAGCCTCTTTGGATAAAAATAACAAGGGCTTGTATGAGCCCAGCCATGGTTCGGCCCCAGATATTGCGGGCAAAGGTATTGCAAATCCTTTAGCAACCATCTTATCGGCAGCCATGATGTTACGTTACTCATTGGGCATGCCTAGTGAGGCGGATCGGATAGAAAAGGCAGTTCAAAAGGTTTTAGCACAAGGCTTGCGCACTGCAGATATTTACACTGAGGGCACGAAAAAAGTGTCTACTGTGGAGATGGGTGATGCAGTTGTAGCGGCATTGGCATAAGCGAAGATAGAAGTTGCAAGAAAGTGTTCTAAAGTAATCGAATTCAATAAATAGTTGATGATCATGGCAAATACAAAAACACCTTTAGTAGGTTTAGTAGGCTGGCGAGGAATGGTTGGTAGCGTGCTGATGGAACGCATGCTCGCTGAAAAAGACTTTGATCTAATCGAGCCAGTTTTCTTTAGCACTAGTCAGGCAGGTGGTGCGGTTCCTCTGTTAAATGGTCAAAAAGTGACCAAGAGTGAGAGCACGCTGCAAGATGCTAATGATATTCAGGCCCTTGCGCGTTGCGACATTATTCTGACATGTCAGGGTGGCGATTACACCAACGACATTTTTCCAAAACTGCGCGCTGCAGGATGGAATGGTCATTGGATTGATGCTGCAAGCGCATTGCGCATGAAAGATGATGCTGTATTGATTTTGGATCCAGTGAATCGTCCAGTAATCGATAAAGCGCTTGCTGCTGGTGGCAAAAATTGGATCGGTAGCAACTGCACCGTTAGCTTGATGATGATGGCTATGGGTGGACTTGTTAAGGCGGATATGGTCGAGTGGATTAGTGCCATGACTTATCAAGCAGCCTCTGGTGCAGGCGCGCAAAATATGCGCGAGCTTCTTTTGCAAATGGGTGCATTGCGTGACAGCGTTGCCGCAGAATTGGCTGACCCTTCTTCCTGGATTTTGGATATTGATCGTAAAGTGACTGAGACATTGCGCTCGGCTGATTTTCCGAAAAAGAACTTTAGGAATACCGCTTTGGCAGGCAGCCTAATCCCCTGGATTGATGTGCCTGTAGAAAATGGTCAAACTAAAGAAGAGTGGAAGGGTGGCGCTGAGTTCAATAAGATTCTTGGACGTCCTGCATTCCGTACGCCAGGTAGCATTCCAATTGATGGTTTATGTGTTCGTGTGGGTGCAATGCGTTGTCACTCACAGGGACTTACAGTCAAGCTCAAGAAAGACATTCCGCTCAAAGAGATCGAGACCATTTTGGCTAATGACAATCCATGGGTGAAGGTGGTTCCAAATGATCGAGAAACTACCGAGCGTGACTTATCCCCAGCGGCTGTTAGTGGCACTTTAACGGTGCCGATTGGTCGTTTGCACAAATTGGCTATGGGCCCTGAGTACCTTGGCGCCTTCACTGTTGGCGACCAGTTGCTATGGGGTGCTGCTGAGCCTTTGCGCCGCATGTTAAGAATCCTACTTGAGTGATAATGCCAGCATGACACGCGTCAGCCGTTTATCGCTTATCAAATTACTCTGCTTGACTGGGTTCTGCTGGGCTGGTGCGTCTTGGGCATTTACATTAGGCAGTCCTCAGGTTCAATCATTGGCGGGTGAGCCTCTTCGTGTAGAAATTCCAATTAGTGTTACTGCAGATGATCAGGTGCTATTGCAGAGCTTGACTGTGGATATGCCCAATCGGTCGGCATATGAGCAACTTGGTGTTTCCGAGAGGATTATTCAGTTCAATCCTCAGGCGATGATCTATCGGAATCGTCAAGATGATTTGATGGTATTGATCGAGACGGTTAATCCCGTGCCCATTGCTGAAGAACCATTTATTAATGTGTTGCTGAATTTGAGCTGGGCTAGTGGTAGTCAGCTAAAGACGTTCACTTTTTTATTGGCGGACCCTCAAAAGATTTTGGTTAAGCCAGGTCAAACTCTCTCAGGTATAGCGGCTAGTATGCTTCCTGAGTTTGATGGCGCAACATTAGATCAAACCATGATTGCCTTGTTTAAGGCGAACCCAGATGCCTTTGCGAGCGGCAATATTAATGTTCTATCTGCAGGCGCAGAGCTGAAGAAGCCAAGTCAGTCTGTGCTGGGCTCGATTAGTCCTACACAAGCTAGCCAGATAGTCCTAGAGGCAAATCAACAATGGCGCGCAGAACGCGAGTCACAGGGTAAGGTTGAAGTTCGGTCAGATCAGGATCAGACCCAAGTTGCCAAAGGTGCGACCAAAGATACATTAAAGATTGGCTCAAGCACTGATAACAAAGACCTTGAAAAGCAATACGTGGAGCAATTGGTTGCCGAAGAAAAGCAACTGGAGCAAACCAAATCTCGAATAGCGACCCTAGAAAAGAATATTTCTGAACTTCAGGCTTTGCTTGATAAACCAAAGGATGAAGAGAAGCCTGTTCAGCAGAATAAATTTAGCTTACCTAAGCTACCTAATATTCCCGATCTTCCAGGACTATCCAAGCTGCCCAATATTCCTGAGTTGCCTAATGTGCCTAAGCAGGCCATGTATGTGCTGGTGGCTTTAGCGGCTCTTGCAGCGCTTGCACTGGTAGCAATTTTGCTTTGGGGTGTGATTCTGTTTGTGCGCAAATCAAAATCAAGTGATGTTCACCATCCCGTGCATGTTGATGATGTGCCATCTGAACCTGCGAAAGCGCAATTGGGATCTGAGTACAACATTCCTGAGCGTGCTCAAGCAATATTTTCTGGGCTCAATCTTGATCTAGGTTCCCCAAGCAAAAAGGAAGAGCCTAAGCCTGACTTCAGTTCAGAGGATTCTAGGGCCTTGGCTGATGCCTTGCGGGTGAAGTTGAACTTAGCACGCGCGTATATCACTATCGAAGATTTTTCTGCAGCCAAGAAATCTTTAGAGGAAATATTGAATACAAGTAATGCTGTTGACCCAGCAATCACCATTGAAGCTCAGGGCGTATTGTCGGAGCTCTCGCATCGTCAGACATAGGTTTGGGCTATGCGTATCGCGCTTGGCCTTCAATACGACGGAAGTTCATATGCTGGTTGGCAAGTCCAACCTAATCAACTTACATTGCAGGGTGAGCTCGAGAGGGCGATTGCAGCATTTATAGGTGAGTCGCCAGATAGGCATGCACCCATTCAGACGATTACTGCGGGTAGAACGGATGCAGGTGTTCACGCCTTGGGTCAAGTAGTTCATTTTGATACTCATGTGGACCGTGAGATGTTCTCATGGGTTAGGGGGGTTAACTCCTACTTACCAAAATCCATTGTGCTCAATTGGGCAAGCGAAGTTCCTGAGGACTTTAGTGCACGCTTTAGTGCAATAGAAAGAACTTATATTTACGCCCTACATGCTGGTCCTTGCAGTTCTCCTATGGTAAGCGGCAGGGCTGGTTATGTGATGCTGCCTCCTAATACTTGGTTTGATATTGATGCGATGCGTGTTGCAGCAACTTATTTGATTGGCGAGCACGACTTCAGCTCATTTAGGTCATCAGAGTGTCAAAGTAAAACGCCTATAAAAACGCTGTACTCAATTGAGATTATTTCAAGTGAGCCTTGGCTGTATTTTCGGATCCGAGGAAATGCGTTTCTGCATCACATGGTGCGTAATTTAGTCGGCACTTTTTTGATGATTGGCCGTGGCAAAAGAAGGTCCGAATGGATGGCGGAAGTGCTGGC
This sequence comes from Polynucleobacter sp. MWH-UH19D, assembly GCF_040409795.1. Taxonomy (NCBI): domain Bacteria; kingdom Pseudomonadati; phylum Pseudomonadota; class Betaproteobacteria; order Burkholderiales; family Burkholderiaceae; genus Polynucleobacter; species Polynucleobacter sp. MWH-UH19D. The sequence continues at coordinate 802,684 of NZ_CP099571.1, forward strand.
GGCAAAAAATCGCCAAATGGCTGCCCCGACATTTATGCCTGATGGCCTCTATTTGGCCAAAATTGCTTATCCCGAGGAATTTGCCATACCGGGACCATGGCTCAAAAACTCCTGGTTCCCAGACGGGGTAATTGGGGATTAGGCGCTATTTAAGCCTTATTATTTAGCCATGGGCTTACTGACATACTCCCCCAGCCGCACGAGGATCAAAATCTGCGGCCTACGCACTCCTGCCGATATTGATGCTGCAGTGCAGGCGGGCGTTGATGCGGTTGGATTTGTTTTTTATCCCCCCAGCGTGCGTTCTGTTAGCCCCAATATTGCTGCCCAGCTGATTTCCAGGTTACCAGCTGGAATTGATGCGGTTGGCTTGCTGGTGAACGCAACCGATGCAGAGTGTGCCGCAATTCGTGCTGCAGCACCCATTACCCTTTGGCAGTTTCATGGAGATGAGACGCCAGAAAGGTGTCGTGAGATAGCCCAAAATGACCCTTGGATGAAGGCCGCCCGGATAGGCAAGCAATTCGCTTTTAACGATTTTTCCCTACAATATAGGGATGCAGACGCTTTTCTGCTCGACGCCCTAGTTGAGGGTTATGGCGGCGGAGGCGTTCCTTTTGATTGGCAGGAGATTCCACAGACATGGGTAAGCGAAAACGCGCCTCGGGTCGTTTTGAGTGGTGGATTGAACGCACACAACGTGGGCGAGGCGATTGCTCGTCTTCATCCTTGCGCAGTTGACGTAAGTAGTGGTGTCGAAAGCAGCAAGGGTGTAAAAGATGCCGCACTCATGACGCAATTTGTTCAAGCCGTGCGTGTGGCTGATGCGAAAGCATCTCCCCAATAAATTGCTGTAAATAAATCAAAAGAGGTAACTATGTACGACAAGCCAGATGCTCGAGGACACTTCGGTCCTTATGGTGGCGTATTTGTTTCTGAGACATTAATGTATGCATTGGATGAGCTCAAAGAAGCTTATGCAAAATATCAGCATGACCCAGAATTTTTGGAAGAGTTTCATTACGAGTTAAAGCACTTTGTCGGTCGTCCTTCGCCTGTGTATCACGCAAAACGCTGGAGTGAAATGTTGGGTGGTGCGCAGATTTACCTCAAGCGCGAAGATTTAAATCACACTGGCGCTCACAAAATTAATAATGTCATTGGTCAAGCGATGCTAGCAAAGCGTATGGGTAAGCCACGCATCATTGCTGAGACTGGCGCTGGACAGCATGGTGTTGCTACTGCAACAATTTGCGCGCGTTTTGGTTTGGATTGCACCGTTTATCAAGGATCAGTAGATGTAGCGCGTCAAGCGCAGAACGTCTATCGCATGAAACTGCTGGGTGCCAAAGTAGTGCCGGTAGAGTCAGGCACAAAAACCTTGAAAGATGCATTGAACGAAGCAATGCGCGATTGGGTTACTAATGTCGATAACACTTTCTACATCATCGGAACAGTAGCGGGACCTCACCCTTATCCGATGATGGTGCGTGATTTTCAGAGTGTGATTGGCGAAGAGTGCAAAGTGCAAATGCCGGAGATGACTGGCAAGCAACCTGATTATGTATTGGCTTGCGTTGGTGGTGGATCTAATGCAATGGGTATTTTTTATCCCTACATTGACTTGCCTGATGTCAAACTCATTGGGGTTGAAGCGGCAGGGCATGGTTTAGGAAGTGGCTTACATTCTGCAGCTTTGTGTGTTGGGAAGCCTGGCGTTTTACATGGCAATCGCACGTATTTATTGCAAGATGACAATGGCCAAATATCTGAGACGCATTCAGTATCTGCTGGTATGGACTACCCAGGTGTTGGCCCAGAGCACGCTTGGCTAAAAGATTCTGGTCGTGCTGATTATGTTGCTATTACTGATGAAGAGGCTTTACAAGCGTTTCATGACTGTTGCCGCATTGAGGGCATTATTCCTGCTTTAGAGTCTTCTCATGCCATTGCGCATGCATGCAAGTTAGCCAAGACCTTGCCAAAAGATAAAACGATTTTGGTAAATCTCTCTGGTCGCGGTGATAAGGATATGCATACCGTTGCGCAGGCTACAGGCTCTGAAGGTTAATGGCTTAGGTAAATACACGCCGATACTAACAATCAGCACAATAAGAAAAACAAAAAGAAAAAAGAAAAAAGAAAATTATCCATGTCAAAAATTAGCGCATTATTTAAAGAGCTTAAAGCCAATGGTAAGAAGGGATTAATTCCTTTTATTACCGCAGGCGATCCAGACCCCAAGCTAACCGTTGAATTAATGCATGCATTAGTACGTGGTGGCTCTAGCGTGATTGAGCTAGGTGTGCCATTTTCTGATCCGATGGCTGATGGCCCTGTCATTCAAAGATCATCAGAGCGCGCTCTAGAGCATGGCGTGTCCTTGCACTCATGCTTGGAGATGGTTAAAGAATTTCGTAAAACGGATAGTACTACGCCAGTGGTGCTCATGGGTTACGCTAATCCGGTAGAGCAAATGGGTTCAGAGCGATTTGCAAGTGAAGCTAAAGCAGCTGGTGTTGATGGGGTGCTAGTGGTTGACTATCCACCAGAGGAATGCGTCGATTTTGCAGCACGTATGCGAGTTGCCGGAATTGACCCCATTTTTTTATTGGCACCGACTTCCTCTCACGATCGCATTAAAGAGGCTGCCAAGATTGCCTCTGGCTATATTTATTACGTGTCAATGCGTGGGGTCACTGGCGCATCCCACCTCAATACCCAAGATGTGGCAAGCATTCTTCCTAAAATTCGTCAGGAAACCGATATTCCAATTGCTGTAGGCTTTGGTATCAGTGATGCCGCTAGCGCCAAGGCGGTATCGGCCAGTGCTGACGCTGTGGTTATCGGAAGCCGCATTATTCGTCTATTAGAGGATGCACCCCCAGGCCAAGCAGTACAATCACTAGGAACCTTTATTCGTGAGATTCGCGACGCATTGGATAGCTAATACTGATGAGCTGGATAGATAAATTACTCCCACCCCAAATTCAACATACCGATCCAGCGAATCGCAAATCGGTTCCTGAGGGTTTGTGGGTTAAGTGCCCTGGTTGTGAAACTGTCTTGTACAGCACCGATATCGAAGCAAACCTTTCTGTTTGCCCAAAATGTAGTCATCACATGCGCATTGGTGCGCGTTTACGTCTAGATAATCTGTTTGATGAAAAAGGGCGCTACGAAATTGGTGCGGATATTTATCCAACCGATCCACTTAAATTCAAAGATTCTAAAAAGTATCCGGATCGCATTAAAGAAGCAAATGATGCCTCTGGCGAAACAGAAGCACTGATTGTGATGGGTGGCAAGATTGAAAGCATTCCGGTTGTCGCAGCGTGTTTTGAATTCCAATACATGGGCGGATCAATGGGCTCTGTTGTAGGTGAGCGTTTTGCTCGCGGTGTGCAAGAGGCGATTAATAAGAAGTGTGCTTTTATTTGCATCACCGCAACTGGTGGCGCGCGCATGCAAGAAAGTTTGTTATCCCTTTTTCAAATGGCAAAGACAAATTCAATGTTGACTTTGTTGTCGAAAAAAGGTCTGCCATATATTAGCGTTCTCACTGACCCTACGATGGGTGGAATTTCAGCTAGCTTTGCGTTTATGGGTGATGTTGTTATGGCTGAGCCAAAAGCCTTGATTGGTTTTGCGGGTCCGCGAGTGATTGAACAAACTGTTCGTGAAAAATTACCTGAAGGCTTTCAGCGTTCCGAGTTCTTATTACAAAAGGGTGGGGTCGACATGATTGTCGATCGTCGCCAGATGCGTGGCGAGATCGCGCGTTTGTTGGCCTTGCTACAAAAACTTCCAGAGCCTGCGATTGCGGGTAGCTCAGCCGTTTAAGCGCTTGAGCACGGCACACCCAGCCCCAATTTTATTTAATAGCCTCGAGGCTTGGCTAAGCCACCTTGAAACCGCTCACCCTGTCGGTATCGATATGGGTCTTGAGCGCATTAGTCGTGTTAAGGCAGCACTAGATCTTCACTTTGATTGCCCAGTGATTACGGTCGCTGGAACAAATGGTAAAGGTTCAACCTGCGCCTATTTGGAGAGCATATTGCTCGCCTCAGGTTATCGTGTGGGCTGCCACACCTCACCACACCTGCTGACATTTAATGAGCGTGCACGGATTAATGGCGAAGATGTTAAGGATGCGCTATTGCTTGAGAGCTTTACTGCCGTTGAAAATGCTCGGGTCAGTTTGCTTGACGTGCCAACCTTAACGTATTTTGAGTTCACTACTTTGGCAATCATGTATCTGTTCTCAAAAGCAAACTTAGATGCCGTCATACTGGAAGTAGGCATGGGTGGCCGCCTGGATGCCGTCAATATTGTCGATGCTGATTGCGCGATAGTCACCAGCATTGATATTGACCACGCAGACTTCTTGGGAGGCACTCGCGAGGCGATTGGGTTAGAGAAGGCGGGAATTTTTCGTCCTGAACACATCGCAGTTTGTGGCGACCCAGTGCCACCACAATCTTTGATTGACTATGCTCAAAAGCTAGGCTGCGATCTATGGCTTCAAGGTCGAGATTACAACTTCCAAGGCGATAAACAGCAGTGGGGTTGGGCAGGGCGTGGCAAGCGTTTCAGTGGTTTGGGCTATCCAGCTTTGCGAGGCGCAAATCAAATCTTGAATGCCTCAGCAGTAATAGCCGCATTAATGGCATTGCATCAGCGTTTACCGGTTAGCGCCCAAGATATTCGCAATGGCTTTGCCATGGTAGAACTTCCAGGACGCTTTCAAGTTCTTCCGGGTCAGCCTACGGTAGTTCTCGATGTCGCACATAACCCCCATGCCGCTGCTACCTTGGGGCAGAGTTTGGATAAGATGGGGTATCACCCATATACCTACGCCATTTTTGGGGCAATGGCAGATAAAGACATCGAAGGGGTTATTAAACCCCTGCTCAATATTGTGGATTTTTGGTTTTGCACTGATTTGCCAACCCCTAGAGCGGCCCCTGCAAAGTCTCTGGCTCAAAAGCTTGAATCCATGGGGGTGAAGCCTAAAAATGGAGCGGATGGAGGGATAGAAATCTTCGAAAATCCCGCTTTAGCGTATCAAAAAGCGCTATCTATGGCTGGTGAGGGTGATAGAATTGTGATCTTCGGATCCTTCTATACCGTTGCAGGCGTAATGGCTTATCGAAACAACCAGGCGCATTGATCCATGATTCGTTTACCAAGCTTTTTTAGGCCAAAATCACAGTCTAATGACCTTGAAACTGGGTCACTAGGGCGTCGTGTCACCCAAAGGCCTGTGCCCCGCGCATTTCAGCGCAACCTAGAGTCCGAAGAGCTCGCATTTACCGAAGATCCAGAACAACAAAGAGCACGACATCGCTTAATTGGCGCATCCGTTTTGGTATTGATTGCAGTAATTGGCTTGCCTCGCATTTTGGATAACAAGCCCAAAGCTGTTAACAACGATATTGCCATCAATATTGTCACCAGTTTGCCCACGCCAAGTGTTGAGCACAAGCCTGATGCAAAGCCAGAAGAAAAGGCAAAGGCAGATGCTCCGGCTGCAGCTCAATCTGTAGCCCCAGTGGTTGCGCCTAAACCAGTTGTCTCTGCATCAGAAGCAAAGGTAGAACCAAAGGCAGAGGTGAAGCCAGTAAATGTGGCTAATAAAGCACCTTCTACTCTAGGTTTGGCAGAAGGTGAGGAAGTGGTTAGCGCTACATCCAATGGAAAATCAAAAGTTGATGCGACTCTCAAGAACTCCGATAGTGCCTCGACAAAGAATTCAGTCAAATATGGAATTCCGGTTGGAAGTTTTGCATCAGACGACAGCATCAAAAATGTCACAGCAAAATTAAAAGAGTTAAAGATTCCATTTACTACAGCAATTAAAACTCGTCCTGATGGCGCAAAGCTGACCGTATTCCGTGCGGGGCCCTTTAGTGATAAGGATACGGCTGAGGCAGCAGAAAAGAAAATTAAGTCGACGCTAAACCCTGCTGCCAAAACAATCGAGATTGGTAAGCAGTAATGGAATACTTATCCACCTTAAAGCTGACATCGGTGGATTACTTCACCCTAGTTGTACTCTTGGTTTCGGCCTTGGTTGGAATTTCACGGGGACTGTTTAAAGAGGTATTAGCTCTTGCCTCATGGTTTGTAGCTGCTTGGGTTGCTTATCACTACAGTAACTACCTTTCCACCGAATGGCTTTCTACATTCCATCTAGAAGAATTGTTAAGTCTAGGATTAAGTTTCTTGATCTTGTTTGTCTTAACCTTAATCGTTTGTGGTTTATTTGGCGGTATTGTGCAGAAGATTATTTTGTCTGCAGGTTTGAGTCTGACAGATCGATTCTTGGGTTTAGTGTTTGGTTTGGCGCGTGGTGGTTTGATTGTTGTGGTATTGGCTACATTGGCAGCCTTAACCCCGATACCGCAAAGCGTAGCCTGGAAAAATGCCATTACCCGACCAGCTGTTGATATGGCAACCAGTTTAATTAAAGGCTGGCTACCAAGTGATTGGGCAAAGCAACTGAGTGGTGCTATGCCAAAAGTTACCCCAACTATTACTCCTAAATTAACAATAGGAATCTAGCGATATGTGTGGCGTTGTCGGAACTGTATCCCATTCACCAGTCAATCAGCTTCTTTATGATGCTTTGTTGCTTTTGCAGCATCGCGGTCAAGATGCCGCTGGTATTGCCACCATGAATGGCAATTCATTTACGATGCATAAAGCTAATGGTTTAGTAAGAGACGTTTTTAGAACTCGCAATATGCGTAGCTTGGTTGGCAATGCAGGCATTGGTCAAGTGCGTTATCCAACAGCTGGCTCAGCAAGCAGTGAAGAGGAGGCGCAGCCATTTTATGTAAGCGCACCTTACGGCATTATTTTGGCTCATAACGGTAATCTTACGAATGCAGCGAGCTTGCGCGTAGAGATGGCTTATCGTGATCGCCGTCACATCAACACCAGTTCAGATACTGAGGTATTGCTAAACGTTTTGGCTGATGAGCTCCAGAAAGAAACTAACAGTGCCGCTTTAGATGAAGGGGCAATGTTCAATGCGGTGACTGGCGTTGCCAGTCGTGTGAAGGGTTCCTATGCGGTAGTCTCTTTGATTGCTGGTTATGGTTTATTAGCATTTCGTGACCCATTTGGTATTCGCCCTTTATGTATTGGTCGTATTGACACAGCGCAAGGTCCCGAGTGGATGGTGGCGTCAGAGTCAGTCGCCTTGGAGGGCCTTGGATTTACTTTCGTACGCGATGTAAATCCTGGTGAAGCAATTTATATTGATTTGGATGGCAACTTTTATGCACGCCAATGTGTTGCTAATGCCGTTCTCACCCCATGCATCTTTGAGTATGTCTACATGGCTCGACCAGATTCCACTATTGATGGAGTGACGGTCTACAACGTGCGTATGCGCATGGGTGATTACTTGGCTGAGAAAATTCGCAAAGAGACCAATGTGAATGAGATCGATGTGGTCATGCCAATCCCTGACTCTAGTCGTCCGGCAGCTATGCAAGTTGCTAAAAACTTAGGCGTTGATTATCGTGAAGGGTTTTTCAAAAACCGATACATCGGTCGCACCTTCATCATGCCAGGTCAGGCTGTTCGCAAAAAATCAGTCCGCCAAAAACTCAATGCAATGCGTGTTGAATTTAAAGACAAGACCATCTTGATTGTGGATGACTCAATTGTGCGCGGCACAACCTCATTTGAGATTGTGCAAATGGCACGTGAGTCTGGTGCTAAGAAAGTAATCTTTGCATCGGCTGCGCCACCGGTACGTTTCCCAAACGTTTATGGTATTGATATGCCAACCCGCAGTGAGCTAGTTGCTTATGGCCGCACCGATGAAGAGATTAACAAAATGATTGGTGCTGATCAGTTAATCTATCAAAGCGTAGAGGATATGAAGCAAGCGGTACGAGATATTAATCCAAAGATTCAGAACTTTGAGGCTTCTTGTTTTGATGGTCACTACATCACAGGTGATATCAATGATTCGTATTTAGATGCGCTAGAGGCACAGCGTAATTCTTCTGCTGCTAAAGCTGATCGTCAGCGCGATTCTAGCGATTTCGCACGTTCGCAATTGCACTTACATTTAGCGACTGAAGACTAAAAAGCCACACGATTTTGCCTTCTCTGAGGCAAATCTATCATTCGGTGTCAAAATAGCGGTATGAAGAGTAAAACCACCCGCAAAAAACCAGATTTTTCTAAGCTGGCGCTAGAGACTATTGCTGTCCGCGCTGGCACTCGCCGTACCTCTGAGTACCAAGAGCATTCTGAGGCCATGTTTTTGACATCTAGTTTTTGTTTTGATAGCGCAGAAATGGCTGCAGATGGTTTTGCTCATGCGGACCAAGGATTTATTTACTCACGCTTTACCAATCCAACTGTCAGCATGTTTCAAGATCGCTTGGCCGCCCTAGAGGGCGGTGAGGCTTGCATTGCAACCGCTTCAGGAATGTCAGCTATTCTGACAATGGCAATGGCGCATCTCCAAGCAGGTGACCATGTGATTTGCTCGCGTTCTGTTTTTGGTGCAACGATTCAGTTGTTCACCAATATCTTGGGCCGCTTTGGTATTAGTACTACCTATGTAGATTTGGCTGATACAAAAGCGTGGCAGGAGGCAGTGCTACCAAATACAAAACTGTTTTATTTAGAGACGCCTTCAAATCCCCTAACGGAGATTGCGGATATCAAGGCAATTTCAAAGATTGCCAAGAAAACAAAGGCTTTGCTAGCAGTTGATAATTGCTTTTGTACGCCTGCATTACAAAAGCCATTGTCGCTCGGTGCAGATGTAGTAATTCATTCTGCAACCAAGTATTTAGATGGTCAGGGCAGAGTAGTTGGCGGTGCAATTGTGGGTAGCAAGGATTTTGTGATGGGTAAAGTGTTTCCATACGTTCGTACCGCGGGCCCAACTTTATCTGCATTTAATGCCTGGGTGTTCCTGAAAGGTCTGGAAACGCTCGAGTTGCGCATGAAACAACAAAGCCAAAACGCGCTTGCTTTAGCTCAGTGGCTTGAGAAGCAGCCTGGCGTTGAGCGTGTTTATCATCCCGGTCTGAAGTCACATCCTCAGCATGCCTTAGCAAAGCGCCAACAAAAAGAAGGTGGTGCCATACTCTCTTTTGTTTTGAAGGGTGGAAAGAAGGCGGCTTTCAAACTCATTAATCAAACCAAGCTGTGTTCAATTACGGCAAACTTGGGCGATACCCGCACAACCATTACCCATCCTGCAACCACTACCCATTGCCGTGTAAGTCCCGAAGCTCGTAAAGCTGCTGGAATTACCGATGGCCTTGTCCGAATTGCAGTGGGCTTAGAAAATATCAACGATCTCAAAGGTGATCTCGTTGGCGGATTCAAAAAATAATCAAGTACATCAAGATAAACCTATGGGGTTCTCTGATGCTACCCAGTTTTGGAATGAGCGCTTTAATCAAGAAGAGTTTATTTTTGGAACAGAGCCGAATGAATACCTGGTTGAGCAAGCTCAGAAATATTTAAAGGCAGGCGATCAGGTTTTATGTATTGCTGATGGCGAAGGGCGCAATGGCGTTTGGCTGGCGAAGCAGGGTATGCAAGTAGTCGGCTTTGATGCCTCTGATGTTGCCTTATCTAAAGCAAGAAAGTTTGCTAAAGACAATCATGTAGCGGTCGAATATAGCTTTTCTGATACAGATAGCTATGCATGGCCAACAAATACATATGATGCAGTTGTCGGTATTTTTATTCAGTTTGCCGACCCCGAGATGCGCAAACGCATCTTTGCAAAAACTTATGAGTCTTTAAAGCCCGGCGGAATTTTTATTCTGCAGGGCTACACGCCAAAACAGCTGGAGTACAAAACTGGTGGCCCATCTTTAATAGAACATCTCTATACGGAAGAGATGATCCGAGATTTGGCGAAAGACTTCAGCATTCTTGAGCTTTGTTCTTATGAACGGGAATTATCTGAGGGGCCTCGCCACTCAGGAATGTCGGCAATACTGGGTTTGGTTGCCCGCAAATAAACGCACGATATTTGCACTAGCAATAAAAATGGGCTTGTGATGCCCTTTTTTGCAATTTATGAGGGTTTTTCGCCATTCAATTTAAAACTGTATTGCCTCACAATTTATCCATTCAATTTTCTTAAGTTTTTTGAATTTCAATGTCGTACATAATCTTGAAAGGGTGTTTTGTGAAAAAATTCTTCGTTCTTGCTGCAGTCTTCTTGTCTGGTGTAGCGGTGGCACAGTCACCCACCCCTGAGTTACTGCAAATTATTGATAAGTCTACAAACTTCGTTGTAAATACTCCTAAAGGCCCAGTTGAAATTACTCGTGTCATGACACCTTGCGCTAAGAACAAGGGTTGGTTGCAACCCCTCATTCCAATTAAAGGCGTCACACCAGTTGATGAGATCGATGTGCTGAAGGCATTAAATGACAAAGATTCATTGGTAGTTGATATGCGCGTTGTTGATGACCGCGTTAAAGGCACTATTCCTGGGTCGGTTGGTATTCCGTATACAGAAGTAGCGATGCGGATGGATGAACTTGGTTGCAAAAAACCTGCAGCAGGCTCTACAAAATGGGATTGCTCTAAAGCAAAAAAAGTGTACGCATTTTGTAACGGCCCAGTATGCCCACAGAGCCCGATGGCGATGGCTGCGATGACGCGTGATGGATTCCCTGCGACAAAAATTTATTACTATCGCGGCGGTATGCTCGATTGGGATGCGCTTGGTTTAACTACGGTGAAGGGTGAGTTTTAATTCCCTACTGAAATCTAAGTATTAATCCAGAAAAAAGGGGCTACTAGCCCCTTTTTTATTTGGCTAAGTTGAACATATTAAGCTGCGCCTTCAAAAGCAATAAATCGTCTTGGATCATTGATTTGACGAAGCGGCATGATATGGATTTTGCTTGAATCAATCTCCAGATGGAATACCTTACTAGCTTCAATTGATAAGCGTTTTACTTCGGCTGCGGATGCCTCCCACACAACTGTATGGTGGCCCTCGATAGTGCGCAATTGAATGACCGCAATTTGACCAATTGCACTGACATGGTCAACTACAACCTCAATAGAGGTGGGACTCTTTGTTATTTCCAGGCTTAAGCCATCAGCAGGAATTACCCATGCAACAGGGGTATCAGCTGGGATTTTTCCTTTATCGACTACATTAAAGATGCGCTGGCATCCATTCCAGCTTAACTTACCCGCAGTAAAGACGCCTTCAAATTTATTATTGATTCCAACAAGCTCAGCAACGCGAGAGTTTCGTGGACGTTCAAACAATACTTTTGGTGGAGCAGTTTGTAATCCAACTCCTTGGTCAATCACTGTAATACGATCAGCCAAAAGATCCGCTTCACGTAAATCATGGGTAACAAGCAATATAGGGATGTTTAAATCTTTGCGTATTTGTGCAAGCGTTTTGTACAGGCTTTGGCGCGTTGGTGCATCGATTGCAGAAAATGGCTCGTCTAGTAGAAGAATTTTGGGAGATCTGGCCAAGGCTCTGGCTAGAGCAACTCTTTGTTGTTGTCCTCCGGATAGTTGATGTGGCATCCGGTTTGACAAATTGCCAATACCCATGCGATCTAACCATTGCTGCGCTATTGATTTACGTTCATTTAAGGAGCGAATCGAGTTATACAAAGTAATGCATACATTCTCAAGAGCTGATAAGTGAGGGAAGAGTGCATATTGCTGAAACAAGAAACCACATGATCTCTCAGCGGGCTTTAATGCAGTAGTAATGCCTGCAATTTCGGTTGACTCAAACCAGATTTGTCCATCACATATAATCCTCCCAGCCTTGGGATTGTTTAATCCTGCAATGGTGCGAAGTGCTGTTGTTTTTCCGCTTCCAGACGGCCCAACTAAAGCATGCAACTCTCCTGGGTTGCACTCGAGCTTTAGTTGCAATGGCGTAGGAATATTTTGGGAGAGCGTAATGTTAAGCATTATTTTCTCCGACGCTCTCTATTGGAGCGGCTGTCATGATGGTTAAATAGTCCATATGAGATTGCAATAGCAACAAGAGAGGTGCCGAGAAGTATCAATGACAATTTACCAGCGCCAGCAGTGTCAAAGCTTTGCACTTTGTCATATATTGAGATGGAAACAGTCTTTGTCTCACCGGGAATTGCGCCGCCCACCATCAAAATCACTCCGAACTCGCCAAGGGTGTGTGCAAAAGTAAGCACTGCAGCGCTGGTTATGCCGCGCCACGCGAGTGGTAATTCAATGAGTCTAAAAATTTGCCATTTTGATAAACCACTTACTTGAGCTGCTTCACGAATTTCTGGATGAATTGCTTCAAATGCACGCTGAATTGGCTGGATTGCAAAAGGGAGGTTAACGATTAGCGAGGCAATTAATATTCCGGTAAATGAGAAAACCAGGGGAATACCAAAAATACTCTTCCCACCAAAGCCAACAAGCAGGTAATAGCCCAGCACGGTAGGTGGAAGCACCAACGGAAGGGCTAACGCGGCTTCAATCCAAGAGCGACCCTTGCTCATACCTTGTAAGGCATGGGCTACCCAAATGCCAAATGGCAAGATGAGGGCTAGTGTCCATAGAGCTAGTTTGAGAGAGAGAAGGAGTGCGTCGATATCCATCAGAATTCAATTGTATTGTGAATGGCGATTAAAAAAGACCGCAATTGCGGTCTTTTAGGGCTAAGGCACCTATCTTGTCTAGATGGACAAGGTTTATGCTTTCTTAGCGTAAGCGGAGCACCAACCTTTACCTGCAACCTGCTTACTTGGAAACAGTGAACAACCGCCAGAAGCTGCGCCAGCTTTTCCTTGGAAGAGAGCGCAGTTGTCGCACTCTTGACCTGCGGCATATTTTGCGTACTTGGCTTTATCTACTTTGCTTGCATCGGCTTTGTAGCCTAAAGCAGCTGCTTGTGGATCGGTTTCTGCAACCATAGCTTGAGCTTGCACTTGATTGTTTAAAGCCAAGGTGCAAGCACCTGCTGCTGACAAAATCATAAATTGACGACGACTAGTTTTCATGAACTTCTCCCGGTTAGATGATGCATTTATAAATCAAACTGATTGCTACTAAGAATGTAAAGACAGAAAATATTTGCTGAATTCTGGAACCACTAATTTTTTTCTCTAATAACTTTCCAATTAAAAGTCCAATAAGTGAGCCGCCACTAAAAGGGGCGGCAATAGATAAATCTAGGATTCCTGAAGCTAACGAAATCATTGCGCCTCCTGTTGAGACGATCGCTAGAACGCCTAATGAAGTAGCCACAATTGCTTTCATCGGAAGGTCGGTAAATTTTTTCAGCGAGGGAACGATGATGAAGCCGCCACCGACCCCCAGAAGTCCAGATAAAAAACCAGCGCATGCTCCCGCAAACATCAAAGACCTTGCGCAAGGAACCGTCCAGATTAATTTACCGATTGATAGATCTAGTTGACAAGGGGGCGGACTCGTTAGAACAGGTGGTTTACCGGCGATGGTTTGGGTTGCTTGAATAAACATTTTGCTGGAGACATAAATGAGTACCCCGCTAAAGATTAATAACATCGGTGTATTTGGTGCGCGTTGAGCCACCCATAAACCAAGAGGGGATAAGATGAGTCCAAAGATGGCCATAAATACGGCGGCTTTGTAGCGTAATACTTTCGAACTCAATCCAATCGCAGCTCCCAAGCCCGCAGAGAGTGCAACTGCAGTAAGAGCAATTGGACCCGCCTGCGAGATAGGCATATGAAATGCAAACACTAGTAGAGGCACAGACAAAATGCCACCACCAGCGCCAGTAAGCCCCATGAGGATGCCAATGAACATCCCGAGAGCGGGTGCTAAAACAATATGATCCATTCGTTAATTTTCAAATGGACGCGCAAGCCATTCTCTACCTTTGAGCATCGCATTCCAGTAGAGCCAAGGGAGCACATCCTTTTTCAAAATCCATGCGAGCTTGGTTGCCTTCAATGGGTTAATTAGCCATGGGAAGGTTGGTAAGAGTTTTCCACCGAATCCAAATTCAGCGAGAACAATTTTTCCCCGCTCCACTGTTAACGGGCAAGAGCCATAGCCGTCATACTTTAGAGGCATTGCTTGATGATTTTTATGGGCTAGTAAATTTTCTGCGACAACGACAACTTGCTTTCTGGCAGCTGCCGCAGTTTTTGAGTTTGGTGACGAGCAGCAATCTCCTAGGCCAAATATATTTGGATAGCGAGTATGTTGGAGAGAATATTGGTCAACATCTACCCATCCTTCGGCATTGGCAATCGGACTGCCAATCATGCAGTCTTGTGGGCCTTGAGGTGGTACCACATGTAGCATGTCAAAAGATTTTTCTATTTGCGAAGTATTCCCATCGGCGTCTTTAACAGCAAAGATTGCTTTCTGATTTGGGCCGTCAACAGAGATCAGGTTGCAGTTAAAGTTCAAAGTGGCATCATATTTTTTTACGTATTCCATCAATGGCGGTACGAAATCAGCGACGCCAAATAATGCTGCGCCAGCATTATTGAGTTCAACTTCAATATTTTTGAGTTTGCCTTGCTTTTCCCATTCATAGCACGAGAGATACATGGCTTTTTGTGGTGCGCCAGGACATTTAATTGGCATCGGAGGCTGAGTAAAAATTGCCTTACCGGATTTCATCTGTTTGACTAACTCCCACGTGTACGGTGAGTAGTCATAGCTGTAGTTTGATGTAACCCCATTTTTGCCAATCGTGTCTGTTAGTCCTGGTATTGCCTCCCATTTGATTCTGAGACCGGTTGCCACTGCTAAATACTTGTATCTAACCGGGTTTCCATGGGCGATGCGTACCTCATTCGTCTCTGGGCTAAAGCCAGTGATTTTGTCTTTTATCCAGCTCACGCCCGCTGGAATAATATCTTTTGTTTTGCGCTTACTGTTTTTAACGTTAAATGCTCCGCCACCAACAAGCGTCCAAGAGGGCTGATAGTAATGGTCCTCAGACGGCTCTATGATGCCTATGCTGAGTGACTGGTCACGATTTTTAAGACTGGCAGCAAGGCCAATACCTGCAGCGCCACCCCCGGCGATCAGGATGTCGAATTCATTATTTTGGTTCAGGCTGCTCATCTTTTCTCGCTTTCTAGAGCAATGGTTATAAAGCCCAACAATTAATATAACTAAAAGTAATAAATATATAAGGGTTAGTTATTAGTGTCTTTTTAACAGCTTTATTAAATAATTTCACCTAGAAAAATTACCTAGTAGAGCAAATGATGAATCCGGTTGTAAAAGGCTTTTTTGATGTTGATACTTGGACTGTGACCTATGTGGTTTATGAAAAACCAGGTTCACCCTGCGCCATTATCGATAGCGTGCTTGGGTACGATCCAAAGTCTGGACGAACCAACACCAGGATGGCTGATGAAGTTATTGAATTTGTAAAAGAGAATTCTCTAAAGGTCGATTGGATTTTAGAAACGCATGCTCATGCTGATCACGTTACTGCAGCCCCTTATTTGAAATCTAAACTTGGCGGCCAAATAGCTATTGGCGATCATATCTCTGTAGTGCAGGGGGTATTTAAAGGCATTTTCAATCTAGAGAGTGGATTTTTAACTGATGGATCTCAATTCGATCGCTTGCTAAAGGATGGCGAAACCATTCATTTTGGAAATTTAAGCCTTCATGCCATTTTTGTACCTGGGCATACCCCAGCTTGCATGGCTTATCAAATTGGAGATAGCATTTTCGTTGGTGACACGATGTTTATGCCCGATGTGGGAACTGCAAGATGTGACTTCCCAGGTGGTAATGCGAGTGTTTTGTATCAATCGATGAAAAAAATCTTGAGCTATCCGCCAACAACTCGATTATTTATGTGTCATGACTATCCGCCAAATAATCGCCCGATTCAATATGAAACCACTGTGGCTGAAGAGAGAAAGTCAAACATCCATATGCATGATGGAATTTCAGAAGAGCAATTTATTGAGATGCGCACCAAACGCGATGCTACTTTAGAAATGCCAGTTCTGATATTGCCAGCTATTCAGGTCAATATTCGTGCGGGTGAGTTTCCGGCTAAAGAGGCTAACGGAGTGTCGTACCTAAAGATTCCAGTAAACGCAGTCTAGTAAGTATTCAAGCTACATCTATTTATAAAGGTATAGGTTAATGGCTGATCAAAAACGTAGTGATCATGTAAGTAATAAACAAATCGAACTGAATCGCGAGGATATCTATGCTGTAGAGAAGCCCGCTAGTTCAGCTCGTCTAGTAAAGGCTCCAGAGCATTTTGTATCTCAAGAGTTGATTGCAGACATCAACGCTAATGGCTTAGATGAGACGCGCCGCGGCTTTTTGAGAAAAGGTTTCCTCTCAGCTATTGGTGGTGCAGCTGCTGGTTTAACGGCGCCAATTGCTTTTGCTGCCGGCGAAGGGGATCCTGCCATCTTGGAAAAACAAGAATGGCAAACTACTTTGGGTAAGAATGTGGCGACGATGCCTTATGGTGTGCCATCAATTTATGAGGCTAATTTAATTCGTCGTGAGTCGCCCGGTTTAACACGTGTCTCTGCTGCTTCGGTAGCCTTCACACCATTGCAGGGTTTGTTTGGAACTATTACTCCTAACGGCTTGCATTTTGAACGTCATCACCAGGGTTGGTATAACCTGAACCCTGAAACTCATCGTCTAATGGTGAACGGCCTAGTAAAAAATGCGCGCGTGTTCACCATGAATGATTTGATGAGATTGCCTTCAGTTTCTCGTACGCACTTTATTGAGTGTGGTGCCAATACTGGACTGGAGTGGGGTAATGTGGCGGTTCCAACCGTTCAGTACACCCACGGCATGCTCTCTTGCTGCGAATTTACTGGCGTGCCGCTTAAGGTTCTATTAGATGAGTGTGGTGCAGATCTTAAGAAGGGTAAGTTCTTGCTTGCCGAAGGTGGCGATGGATCTGGCATGACCAGAACAATCAATTTAGAAAGTTGTCTAGACGATACGATCGTAGCGTGGGCTATGAATGGCGAGATGTTGCGTCCAGAAAATGGCTTCCCATTGCGTCTTGTTGTTCCTGGTGTTCAGGGTGTAAGTTGGGTTAAATGGTTGCGCCGTTTGGAAGTAGGAGACATGCCTTGGAACGCCAAGGATGAAGCAGTTCACTATATTGAATTGATGCCAGATGGAATTCATCGTCAATATGCCTCTATTCAAGAATGTAAATCAGTTATCACCACGCCGTCTGGTGGTCAGCAGTTACTCGATAAAGGTTTTTACAACGTAAGTGGTATGGCATGGTCGGGTCGCGGCAAGATTAGGCGTGTAGATGTTTCGTTCGATGGCGGTAATAATTGGCGTACCGCTCGTTTAGAGACGCCAGTCTTAACCAAATCAATTACTCGCTTTAATATTGATTGGGTTTGGGATGGATCCCCTGCAATACTTCAATCGAGAGCGGTTGACGAGACTGGCTATGTTCAGCCTTCGATCAAGGCCTTGCGTGCAGTCCGCGGCACCCGTTCCATCTATCACAACAATGCAATTCAATCCTGGAAATTGGATTCAAATGGCGAGGTGAGCAATGTTCAAGTTGGATAAATTATTTGCTCGATTAGGGCTATTAACTTTAGTGGCACTTTCCGCTCACGCCGTATATGCCCAAAGCACGCAAGGTTCAGCAAAGTTTCCTGGGGTAGGTCGTAACGCTACTCCTGCTGAGGTCGCTGCATGGGATATTGATGTTCGTCCAGATTTCAAAGGACTCCCAAAAGGATCAGGCTCGGTAGATCAAGGTCAAACTATTTGGGAATCCAAATGCGCAAGTTGTCACGGTATTTTTGGTGAGTCTAATGAAATCTTTACCCCAATTACTGGCGGTACCACTAAAGATGATGTGAAGACTGGCCGAGTTGCTTCTTTGGCCGATATGAAGCAACCACAACGTACTACCTTGATGAAGGTGCCAACAGTATCAACTCTGTGGGATTACATTTATCGTGCGATGCCTTGGAATGCTCCTCGCTCTTTAACGCCTGATGAAACCTATGCTTTAGTAGCTTTTATTCTTAGTATTGGTGAAGTGGTTCCAGATGATTTTGTTCTTAGCAATACCAATATTGCACAAGTACAAGCGAAGATGCCTAACCGTAATGGCATGACCAGAAAGCACGGTTTTTGGAATGTTAAAGATAAGCCAGATGTTAATGGCTCATCATGCATGAACAATTGTGTAACGTTTGTGCAGATTGGCTCAACATTGCCAGATTTTGCGCGTGACGCTCATGGCAATATTGCAGACCAAAATCGTCTTTATGGCCCATATCGTGGCGCTGATACTACCAAGCCACCGATTGCAAAGTTACCTGGTTCATCTGGCGAGGGATTGGCGCATGCTAAGGATACCCATGCTAGTGCAGCAAAAGGTCCTGCAGCTTTATTTAAAAATGAAAATTGTTCTGCTTGCCATGCGCCAAACGCTAAATTGGTAGGACCTTCAATTGCGGATATTTCTGCCAAGTATCAAGGGCAGAGTGATGCAGTTGATAAGTTGATGAATAAGGTTAAAAATGGCGGATCAGGTGTTTGGGGCTCTATCCCCATGCCTCCCCAGGCTCAGTTATCAGATGAAGATAGAAAAACTTTAGTGGTTTGGGTGCTTTCTGGTGGCAAATAGGGAGTTCATGAGTAATAACCAGCATGATTTATTGGAAAGCAGATAATATATTTACAGCAAGAGATTAACAAAGGAGTTTTTATGAATCAGCAGCGTCGCAGTTTATTGAAGTACTCAGCCGTTTTTGGCTTGATGGCATCTGCAGGTCTTATTAGCGTGGCTCAAGCGCAAGAGTGGAATAAGGCTGCCTTTGAAGGTAAAAGTCTGGATGATGTTTTCAAAATTTTAGGCGCTGGTAGCCCAGATAAATCTGGCGCTGTTACCTTGAATGCACCAGATATCGCTGAGAATGGCGCCGTCGTTCCGGTTGGTATTACGACCACCCTTAAGGCAGAGCAAATGGCAATCTTGGTTGAAAAGAATCCTAGTGCTTTAGCTGCTCAATTTTTTATTCCTGCTGGCACTGAGCCATTTGTGACTACTCGTATCAAAATGGGTCAAACCTCGAATGTCTACGCATTAGTAAAGGCTGATGGCAAGTGGAGCATGGCTGTGAAAGAGGTAAAAGTAACTCTCGGTGGTTGCGGCGGTTAATTACTTATCAATCGCTCACAAACTGAATTATTACGATTAACGAATAACTAAATTACAAGAGGAAAATATGGCTGATCCAATGCGCGTTAGAGCTGCTGAAAATGGTGGAATTGTGGATGTAAAAATTTTGATGAAGCATGATATGGAGTCAGGACAGCGTAAAGATGCTTCTGGCAAAGTCATTCCAGCTTGGTTCATCAGCACAATCAATGTTAAAGCCAATGGCAAAGATGTATTGAATGGTCAATTTGGTCCTGCTGTTTCAAAAGACCCATTTTTGAACTTCAAATACAAGGGCGCTAAAGGCGACAAGATTGTTGTGAGCTGGGTAGACAGCAAAGGTGATAAGCGGACTGACGAAGCGACTGCTTCTTAATTATCGCCATCACTCTGTCTCAATTAGTCTGAAAGGGTATCAAATGCAGCATACATTCACCTTAGGCTTAGCCTCAGGAATATTGGCAACTTTGTTGTCAGTTTCTTCTTCGTCTTATGCTCAAAATGCAACGGACGATATAGCAAAGTACCGCGAAATGATTGCAGATGGTAACCCTTCAGAGCTTTATGAGGCTGCTGGTGAAGATCTCTGGAAGAAACCTGCGGGCCCTAAAAATGCAACACTAGAAAAATGTGATTTAGGCTTAGGGCCTGGGGTTGTTAAAGGTGCTGCGGCGCAATTGCCACGCTATTTCAAGGATACCAATAAGGTGCAAGACCTCGAGTCGCGTTTGATGACTTGTATGCAAAAGCTTCAAGGTCGAGATCCTCAGGAGATGGTGGATGCACCATTTCAAAAGGGTCCAAAGAAAGATATGGAGGCAATTGTTGCATACGTAGTCACTGCATCTAAAGGCGACAAAATCAAAGTAAGCACCAATCACCCTAAAGAGAAAGAAATGTACGATCTTGGAAAGCGTGCATTTTATTTTCAAGGTGGCCCCATGGATTTCTCATGCGCATCTTGTCATGGTGAAGATGGGAAGCGAATTCGTTTACAGGATTTGCCAAACATTACCACTCAGAAAGGTGCTGCACTTGGTTGGGGGTATTGGCCAGCCTATCGTGTATCTAGTGGACAATTTTGGACTATGCAGCAACGTTTGAACGATTGCTATCGTCAACAGCGCTTCCCATTCCCGATTTATGGATCAGATTTGACTATCGCTCTATCTATGTATATGGCAAAGAATGCCAACGGTGGCACAGTTGAAACTCCTGGTTTAAAGCGTTAATGGATAAGAGACAGAGAACATGAAAATGAAAAATATCAAACCCCTCTTAGCTATTACAACTTTTGCTTTTGCAGCAATCGCGTTTCAAAGTTCGGCTATCGCACAACAGGCTAACGATCCAAAATTCAACAAGATGATGAAAGATGGGTTTAGGGCTGAAGGCATTGCTGGTTTAGATCGGATTGCGCAAGATGAAACTCAACGTTTTTGTTCCGACCCTGCATTTGCCAATAGCCCCAAAGGTCAGGCGATGCGCGAGAAGATACAAAAAATTAATATGGATAGCATCAAGCAACCATCTGATGGTAAATATATTGGTGACTGGAAGAAGGGTGAAGCAATTGCGCAAAGTGGGCGTGGTGCAACCTGGACTGACAAGGCCGATACCCCAATTGGTGGGGGTTGCTACAACTGTCATCAAATCGATAAGAAAGAGATTTCTTATGGAACCATCGGACCATCGCTATGGAATTATGGCAAGATGCGCGGCAATTCTCAGGAGTTAATCGTTTACACCTGGAATCGTATCAACAACTCAAAAGCGTATAACGCCTGCAGCAATATGCCACGTTTTGCTCACTTCAAGTTATTAAATGAACAGCAGATTCAGGATGTGATGGCTTTGTTGCTCGATCCCGCCTCACCAGTAAATCAATAAAACAAAAAAACAGGCCGAGAGGCCTGTTTTCATAAGGAAGAATGATATGTCTTTAAGTCGTCGCGATTTTTTGCAAGCCTTGGCAATTGCATCTGCAGGTGGAATGAGTTTGCAATCTAATTTTGTAAATGCACAAAGCAATGCGCAAAAGTTCTATGACTTACCTAAATTCGGCAATGTCCATCTGTTGCACTTTACAGATTGCCATGCGCAATTACTGCCAATCTATTTTCGTGAGCCCAATGTCAATCTGGGTATTGGTGCACAAGAGGGCAAGACCCCACACTTGGTTGGCGAATATTTCCTCAAAGCCAATGGCATTAAACCAGGCACTCGTGACGCTCATGCATTTACATACTTAGATTATGTAGCTGCTGCGCAAAACTACGGCAAGATGGGTGGCT
The DNA here is from genome assembly GCF_040409795.1 of Polynucleobacter sp. MWH-UH19D. NCBI lineage: Bacteria > Pseudomonadati > Pseudomonadota > Betaproteobacteria > Burkholderiales > Burkholderiaceae > Polynucleobacter > Polynucleobacter sp. MWH-UH19D. Next base: position 824,155 of record NZ_CP099571.1, read on the forward strand.
TTGCTCATATGGCAACCTTGGTGAAACAGCTAAAAGCAGGTCGTCCTGGCGCCCAGTTATTGGATGGTGGTGATACTTGGCAAGGTTCTGGTACCGCTTTATGGACTAATGGTCAAGATATGGTTGATGCCGCTCTAGCACTTGGTGTTGACGTGATGACGCCACACTGGGAAATGACTCTAGGCGAGAAGCGCGTAATGGAAATCGTCAACGGTGATTTCAAGGGCAAGGTTTCATTTGTTGCCCAAAATATTAAAACGTCTGATTTTGGGGATATGGTTTTCAACCCCTATGTAATGAAGAATATGAATGGTGTTCAGGTCGCCATTATTGGACAAGCATTCCCTTATACACCAATTGCTAATCCACGCTATTTCACTCCAGACTGGACTTTTGGAATACAGGAAGAGAACTTACAAAAAACTATTGATGAGGTAAAGTCAAAAGGAGCGAAAGTTGTTGTATTGCTTTCGCACAACGGCATGGACGTTGATTTAAAAATGGCATCGCGCGTAAGTGGTCTGCACGCAATTATGGGTGGTCATACGCATGATGGAGTGCCAGTGCCTGTGCAAGTTAAGAATCGTGGTGGCATGACGCTTGTTACGAATGCTGGATCTAATGGTAAATTTTTAGGCGTGCTTGATTTTGATGTGAAGGGCGGTAAGCCAGTCGACTTCCGTTACAAACTGTTGCCCATCTTCTCGAACATGATTCCTGCCGATCCTGTGATGACGAAGTTGATTGCAAAAGTAAGGGCTCCGTATGAGGCTAAGTTAAATGAAAAATTAGCTACAACCGAAGGGCTTTTATATCGTCGCGGTAACTTTAATGGTAGCTTTGATCAGTTAATTCTAGATGGACTGATGGCACAGAAAAATGCAGAGATTGCTTTTTCACCTGGATTCCGTTGGGGTACAAGCCTCTTGCCAGGCCAAGCAATTACACGTGAAAACCTCTTGGATCAAACTGCAATCACTTATCCATACACCACGGTAAGCAATATGTCTGGGGAGACGATTAAGACCATTCTCGAAGATGTAGCAGACAACTTATTTAATCCTGATCCGTATTACCAACAGGGTGGTGACATGGTCCGCGTTGGAGGTATGCAATATACGATTGATCCTGCACAAACAGCGGGTAATCGCATATCGGATATGCGACTTCACGGTAAACCAATAGAGGCTAGCAAAACATATAAGGTGGCTGGTTGGGCGCCTGTAAGTGAAGAGGCTAAAAATGCTGGTGGCGAGCCTATCTGGGATGTTATTGAGCGCCACTTAAAAGATGTGAAGGTGGTTAAAGCAGTTAAGCTTAATGAACCAGTGATTAAGGGGGTTGCTAATAATCCAGGTATGGCGCCAATTTAATTTTTCACTGGAGAGAATAATGATCAAAAAAATAGCTCAATTTCTTGCTTGTCTAGTAATTGCATTTGGTTTTCTGACGAATGCTTCTGCTCAAAGCACCGCCGGCTCAAAGGTCGTCTATCACATCGATGATGCTGAGGTTCAAGGCATTAAAGGTTTGCGCAATATTCGCAATCATCTAGATACTGCTCCAAGCACTACCATTATTGTGGTCACTCACGCCAATGGTGTTGACCTACTAATGGAGGGTGTAAAAGACAAAAAGAATAATATTGAATATGCACCATTGGTTTCGGCGCTCAAGTCTCGTGGCGTTAAATTTGAAGTATGCGAGATTACTTTAAAGAATCGAAATCTCAAAAAAGATCAATTTATTTTGGATGCCGATTTCACGCCATCAGGCGTTGTAAGGGTTGCAGATCTTCAATATAAAGATGGCTTTGCATACATTAAGCCGTAAATCCTGAAATGACATTTTGTATTCGTCGTATTCATGATTGTCTCAGGATCCTGCTTGGATCCTTTGTTATTTATTGTTCGGCTATTGCTCAAGCTCAATCAGTGGCAGATGGGGTTTTGGTGCAGCCAATTCAGGTGGCGCCTCATACCTATTTTGTTCAGGGTCGCCCAGAGATGGGTAGTAGCGCCAATCAAAACTTTATCTCGAATGCGGGGTTTGTGGTTACCCCAGGTGGAGTCGTTGTCATTGATGCGCTTGGTTCTCCAGTATTGGCAAAAAAACTCATTGCTGAAATTAATAAAGTCAGTAAGCAAAAAATTGTGGCTGTGATAGTGAGTCATTACCATGCAGACCATGTCTATGGTTTGCAAGAATTTAAAAAGATCGGCGCCAAGATTTACGCCCAAGGTGAGGGTAGAAACTACCTGTCGTCTGAAACGGCCAAGCAAAGGTTAATTGCCTCTAGAGTAGACTTTGCGCCGTGGGTTAATGCAAATACCAGATTGATTTCTGCTGACGTGTGGATTGATCAACAATTCAATCTAAAGATTGGTGGCGTAGATTTTTTCATCTCAAGAGTGGGTCCTGCCCATGCGCCCGAAGACTTGATGATCTATGTGCCCTCAGAAAAAGTGCTGTTTGCAGGAGATTTGGTTTTCCGTGGACGCATTCCATTTGTTGGAAACGCAGATAGTAAGGGTTGGTTACAGGCTTTGGATGAGATTGAAAGACTCAATCCCAAGACTGTAATACCTGGCCATGGCTCATACTCAACTAAGCCGCTTGAGGATATTTCTTTTACACGATCTTATTTGAAGTATTTGCGTGAATCTATGGCATCAGCCGCGTTGAACATGGATCCATTTGAAGAGGCATATCAGTCAGCAGATTGGTCTGAATACGAGGGAATGCCTCTATTTAGGGCTGCCAATCGGATGAATGCCTATAACGTCTATCTATCAATCCAGGCTGAATAGGAATTAGGGCAAATTTAGCGACTTGGATCTAAAATAGGCATTTATCCATATATCGCTGATTTGTAATGAAATTTATCGTATTCGGTCGAAAGATTTTTGTCTGTGCCGCTCTTGGCTTCAGCATGAGTGTTCTTGCAGCTCCGAATCTTCAAAATGGCAAAGAGATTGATCAAAATAAATGCTATGCATGTCATGCCAAGAAAATGGGGTTCGGGAACGGGGACATGATTTATACCCGCTCCGATAGCAAGGTGAACTCTCTTGCTAAGTTGAAGACAATGGTTGAACGCTGCAATACTGAATTGCGTCTTGATCTATTTCCTGAAGATGAGGCTGATGTCACTGCTTATTTAAATAAGCAATTCTATAAATTTAAACAATAATTTTTTTTAAGTACATTCTTCATGGAAGCGGTTGATATTCATTTTCTTGGCAAAACTGTTCTTTGGTCGACCTTTGCCGTCACCTTTCTTTTGGGTATGGTGATGCAGAAAACTGGCTTTTGCAGTATGGGCGCTATCTCAGATGTTTTTATTGTTGCAAGTTCTAATCGATTAAGGCAATGGTTTTTGGCCATCGGCACAGCTATTCTAGGATTTACTGTATTAGCGCATTTAGGTTTAATTGATTCTCTGAAGACGTTCTATACCGGTAATAAATTCTTGTGGCTTTCAACTATCGTCGGAAGCATTCTGTTTGGAATGGGAATGGTGCTTGCCTCTGGCTGTGGCAGTAAAACCTTGGTTCGAATCGGCGGCGGCAATTTGAAGTCTGTGGTTGTATTTATGGTTTTAGGGCTCACCGCTTATATGACTATGCGCGGATTTTTGGGTGTCATTCGCACAAATTCTATTGATTTGGTTTTTATTACCTTTGCCACGCCGCAGGATTTGCCAAGCCTTCTTGCGGGACCGCTGGGTATTGCTAGGGCAAATCTGCACTTAGCGCTCGGTTTAATTATTGGTATAGGGTTTATTACTTTTGCGTTGGCTGATAAGGCATTCCTTAATTTTGAAAATCTTTTTGCTGGTATTTCAGTTGGTTTGGTAATTACTGCAGTTTGGTGGATTTCAGGCGCCCTGGGTCATGTTGCCGAGGATCCCAATACCCTTGAAGAAGTATTTCTAGTGACCAATTCTGGTCGAATGGAGAGTTTGTCTTTTGTTGCGCCTTATGCGTATTCATTAGATTGGCTAATGATGTACAGCGATACTTCAAAAGTTCTCACGATTGGCATAGTTGCAGTCATTGGCATGATTTTAGGCTCTGCAGTAATTTCTCTATCAACCAGAACGTTTCGTTGGGAAACCTTTCGTAACACTGAAGATACTGCCAATCATTTAGTTGGTGCAGCATTGATGGGTTTTGGTGGTGTTACCGCCTTGGGTTGTACGGTTGGTCAGGGTTTAAGTGGTATTTCAACCTTAGCCTTGAGTTCTCTGATTGCATTGCCAGGCTTTATTTTTGGCGGCTATTTAGGTGTGCGTTATTTACAATTTCGTATGGCGCCAAATCCTTGCGCTTAATCATTTCAGAATATCAATATGCAAATTGATTGGCTTTCATTTACACCCATTCCATCTCTATTGGGCGGTGCTTTGCTAGGTATTGCTGCTGCGCTCTATGTGCTATTGCATGGGCGCATCTTAGGTATTAGTGGAATCATTTCGGGATTGCTTCATCCGAAGCCAAATGATGTTGTGTGGCGTTTAGCCCTAGTACTGGGTTTGCTAACTTCACCACTTTGGGCTGCGCTATTTTTTGGCATTCGGCCAGTTGTAGAAATTCATACTGGTTGGTATGCAATTATGATTGCAGGTTTTTTGGTAGGCTTTGGTGTTCAGTACGGTTCTGGCTGCACTAGTGGTCATGGTATCTGTGGTTTATCTAGGCTGTCCCCGCGATCTTTGGTTGCTACCCTGAGTTTTATGGGTGCAGGTTTTCTCACTGTATTTATCTTGCGTCATTTGATTGGGGGCTAATGTGAAAAAACATTTCGGCCTTTTTAGTCAATTTGCAATTGGCGTCCTTTTTGGTTTTGGCTTAATTATTTCCGGAATGAGCAATCCACAAAAGGTCCTTGGTTTTCTAGATCTTGCAGGTCCTTGGGATCCATCTTTGATATTTGTGATGGTAGGTGCCATACTGGTTGGTCTTGGCGGATTCTATGTTGTTAAAAATAGAAGCGAGGCGTTCTTTGGCGGTGCATTTCATATTCCAACAAGAAAAGATATATCTAAGGCCCTTGTTATTGGCAGTTTCATTTTTGGAGTAGGTTGGGGTATAGCGGGTATTTGTCCTGGTCCTGCAATCGTGGCACTTGGCGCGGGCTATCTTAAGGCCCTAGCTTTTGTTGTGGCCATGCTAGTTGGGATGCGTGTTTGCGAGCGTTTCTTCAGTGGCCACAAGCACTTACCAAAATAATTCATATAGCACGACTACTAATACGATATGCAATTTCTAAAAAATTTATTTAAAACAGAGGGTGTCATGAGTCTTCCTATTACTTGCCACAATGCACAATTTGCCACCTTGGGTCAAATTGAACCAGCACATCTGGCTGAGATTGCCAAGCAAGGTTATAAAAGCGTAATCAATAATCGCCCTGATGGCGAAGGCGGCCCTGATCAACCAAAGAATGCAGATATTGAAGCTGAAGCGCAAAAGTTAGGCTTAAATTATGTGTATCTACCCGTAGTCTCTGGTGCCATTACTCCAGAACAAGTAGTTGAAATGGCTCGTTTATTAAAAACTTTGCCTGGTCCCGTTTTAGCATTTTGTCGCTCAGGCGCACGTTCAACCAATTTGTATCAACTTGCTTTACAAGTAAATTAAGCAAGAGTTAATTTGGTAAAACAATGCGTATTGTTATTCCAGAGGATCGTAAGTTAGTCCATGAAATGATCACACCAATTCGGTGGGGTGATATGGATGCCTATGGTCATGTGAATAACACGATCTATTTTCGGTACATGGAACAAGCTCGAGTGGAGTGGATTACTTCATTGGGTTATCAGGTGGCGCCTGGCAGGGAGTCCATGCTGATGATGAATGGCTTTTGTAACTTCTACAAACAGCTTTCATATCCAGGCGACTTGATTCTGAAAACCTCGATTGGTGCGATTGGTCGCACCAGTATGGATGTATTCACCAGCATGGCGTTGACCTCGACACCTAATGAAGAGGTGGCAATTGGTGGTGCAACTATGGTTTGGGTAGATCTCACCACCAATAAATCAGCGCCTTGGCCTGAGCATATTTTGCAAAAGATTAGCTAACAAGGCGGTATGCAGCCAAGCAACCCACAAATCTTATCGCGGGAACGATTTGTCGCTGAACTCAATTCTTATGATTGCATCATTGATGTGCGATCACCAGCTGAATTTGCTTTAGACCATATTCCTGGCGCAGTGAACTATCCAGTCCTCAATAATGAGGAACGTGCACAGATAGGCACTTTATATAAACAAGACTCGCCATTTGCTGCGAAGAAGCTCGGTGCGGCTTTGGTATCGCGCAATATTGCCAATCATCTAGAGAATCATTTTCAAGATTTTCCACGGACTTGGCGCCCATTGGTTTACTGTTGGCGCGGTGGTGAGCGCAGCGGTGCGTTCACTCATATTCTCAATCGAATTGGTTGGAAAGCCATGCAATTAGAAAGTGGCTATCAAGGCTTTCGGAGAGTTGTCATTGATGGCCTAGATGAGGCGGCTAAGCAATTTTCATTTCAAGTGATTTGCGGCATGACCGGCAGTGGGAAGACGAGGGTATTGCAAGAGGCGGCTCGTTATGGTGCTCAGATATTAGATCTTGAGGCGCTAGCAATTCATCGAGGGTCTGTATTGGGTAATGAGCCTAATATTGAGCAGCCAACCCAAAAGGGCTTTGAGACAGCTTTATGGAATGCGTTACGAACCTTAGATCCATCAAAACCAGTATTGGTTGAGTCGGAAAGTAAAAAGGTTGGCGGACTGCACATACCTGATGCCTTAATGGAAAAAATTCGGGGCGGCGCATGTATTGAACTGAGGTCAAGTACGCAAACTCGCGTTTCTTGGTTGATGCGCGAATACCATCATTTTTTGACGGACGCTGATGGCTTGAAAAGCAAGCTAGCCTTGCTGACAGCGCATTATGGAAAAGTGCAGATTGCTAAATGGAACGAGGCGATTGATGCCCAGCAATTCCCTGGCTTAGTGGAGGAGTTATTAATTAAGCACTACGACCCATCCTACCAATCTTCTATTGTGCGTAATTTTCCTCAGTATCGTGCTGATTATTTTGTGCAACTCGAAAATGATAGTGACGAAGCCTTCGCAAAAGCAGCTAAGGCTATCGTCAGTCAGTTACCGGCTCGGTGTTAAAGCTTAGCTAAAAGCCTGAATGCCCGTTTGTGCACGTCCTAAGATGAGGGCATGGATATCATGCGTGCCTTCGTAGGTATTGACAACCTCGAGGTTCATCATATGGCGAACTACACCATATTCATCAGAGATACCATTACCGCCATGCATATCGCGCGCCATGCGGGCAATTTCTAGAGATTTACCGCAAGAGTTGCGTTTCATGATAGAGGTAATTTCAGGGGCAGCAATGCCTTCATCTTTCATGCGGCCTAAGCGTAAGCATCCTTGTAGTGCCAAAGTAATCTCTGTTTGCATATCAGCCAACTTTTTTTGAATGAGCTGATTAGATGCGAGAGGCTTGCCAAATTGCTTGCGATCCATGGTGTATTGGCGTGCTGCATGCCAACACCATTCAGCCGCTCCTAATGCACCCCAGGAGATGCCATAACGAGCGGAGTTGAGGCAGGTGAACGGACCTTTGAGACCAGTAATTTCTGGGAATTCATTTTCAGCAGGGACAAAGACTTCATCCATGACGATTTCACCAGTGATAGAGGCGCGCAGACCCATCTTGCCGCTGATCTTAGGAGCGGTTAGGCCCTTCATGCCTTTCTCAAGAATGTAGCCACGAATAATGCCTTCATCATTCTTAGCCCACACCACAAAGACATCGGCAATCGGAGCATTTGAGATCCACATTTTTGAGCCAGTTAGCGAGAATCCGCCGGGAACTTTTTTAGCTCTAGTGATCATGCCACCTGCATCGGAACCATAGTTGGGTTCAGTGAGGCCAAAGCAGCCAATCCATTCACCGCTTGCTAGTTTTGGAAGATATTTTTGTTTTTGTGCTTCGCTACCAAACTCATTGATGGGAACCATCACCAAAGAAGATTGAACACTCATCATTGAGCGATAGCCAGAGTCGACACGTTCGATTTCACGGGCAATCAGGCCATAAGAGACATAGTTGAGATTAGCGCCGCCATATTGCTCAGGAATGGTTATGCCTAACAAGCCTAGTTCACCCATTTCACGAAAGATCGCAGGATCGGTTGTTTCATTGCGATATGCCTCCAAAATACGCGGCATTAAACGACCTTGTGCATATTCTGCGGCGGCATCGCGTACCATGCGCTCATCTTCGCTCAGTTGTGTGTCCAATAGAAGGGGATCTGCCCAGTTAAAGCTCGCTTTGCTCATCGTCTTAAGTCGTCCTATTCATTGCTGGTATTGATGTATCTGGCCCTCAGCGTGATTTACTGAAAGGGGATATTCTTTCTCTATTATCCATTTTTTAGAGCTATGGACTCCTCGAGACGACATCATCGCTACTACGACTTGATTCTGGCCGCTTTTGTGGTTGTCTTGTTGTGTTCGAACTTTATTGGCGCCGGTAAAGCTGCAGTGGTTAGCCTGCCATATTTTGGTGAGTTAGCTTTTGGCGCAGGAATTCTATTCTTCCCCATCTCGTATTTCTTTGGTGATATTTTGACCGAGGTGTACGGATATGCTTACGATCGAAGGGCGGTATGGGCTGGATTTACGGCCCTTTTGTTTGCCGCAATCATGGCGCAAATTGTGATTGCACTTCCTGTTGCGCCAGGAGGGTACATGGCCAATTATCAACAGGGATTGGAAACTGTTTTTGGAAATTCTTGGCGTATCGCATTAGCTTCCATGTTTTCATTCTGGTGCGGCAGTTTTACGAATAGCTTTGTTCTGGCCAAAATGAAAATATGGACACAAGGCCGCTATCTTTGGATGCGCACTATTGGTTCTACAGCAGTTGGTGAGCTAGTAGATTCTGCGTTCTTCTATGTTTTAGCTTTCTATGGCATTTGGCCAACCCATGAGCTCATCGCCGTGGCCTTAGCTCAATATGCCTTGAAAACAGGCTGGGAGGTATTAGCAACGCCCTTGACCTATTGGGTAGTGAATTACCTTAAACGCAAGGAAAATGAGGATTATTACGATATTCATACAAATTTCACGCCATTTCGGGTCAAACTTTAATCGCGTAACGTTCTTGGTCATTTGAGGACCTTAAGCCGTTAAAATAATGGTCTTTGCCTCAAATGAGGCCGCATTGCAAATGCGCATTCGTTCCACTTGATTTTTAGAAAGTTAGAGAAACATCCGTGCTGTCCGCATCTAATATCACTATGCAGTTTGGGGCAAAGCCTCTCTTTGAGAACATCTCAGTTAAGTTTGGCGGTGGCAATCGCTATGGTCTGATTGGTGCCAATGGCTGCGGTAAATCCACTTTTATGAAAATCCTTGGAGGTGAGTTAGAGCCTTCAAGCGGTAACGTGAGTTTAGACCCAGGTATTCGTTTGGGTAAATTGCGCCAGGATCAGTTTGCCTACGAGGATGTGCGCGTTCTCGATGTAGTCATGATGGGCCATGAAGAAATGTGGAAGGCTGCTGCCGAGCGGGATGCAATTTATGCGAACCCAGAAGCAACTGATGAAGATTACATGAAGGCTGCTGAGCTCGAGGGCAAGTATGCAGAATATGGCGGCTATACAGCTGAAGCAAAAGCGGGTGAGTTGTTATTAGGCATTGGAATTCCGATTGAACAGCATAACGGTCCGATGAGTAATGTTGCGCCTGGTTGGAAACTACGTGTATTGCTGGCTCAAGCTTTGTTCTCTGATCCAGATGTCTTGTTGCTAGACGAGCCTACCAATAACTTGGATATTCACTCGATCCATTGGTTAGAAGAAATTCTGAATCAATTTAATAGCACCATCATCATCATTTCCCACGATCGTCACTTCCTTAACGAAGTGTGCACGCATATGGCCGATATGGACTATGGAACCTTGAAGGTTTATCCAGGAAATTACGATTCGTATATGTTGGCCTCCACCCAAGCTAGGGCGCAACAATTGGCTTCAAATGCAAAAGCCAAAGAGAAGATTGCTGAATTACAGGCATTTGTTAGCCGATTCTCCGCAAATGCTTCTAAAGCGCGTCAAGCAACATCACGCCAACGTCAGTTAGAAAAAATTGAAATCGCTGAAATTAAGCCATCATCTCGTCAAAACCCATTTATTCGTTTTGACTACGAGAAAAAATTACACAATATGGCGGTTGAATGTAATGCACTCACAAAAGCATACGACAGAACCATTTTTAAGAACTTGAAGTTGGGTATTCGTGCTGGCGAAAAAATCGCCATCATTGGTCAAAACGGCGCCGGTAAAACAACTCTGCTCAAAACGATTTTGAGCAAACGTTTTGATGGTATTGCCGCTGATAGTGGAGATGTGAAATGGGCTGAAAATGCTAATGTGGGTGTAATGCCTCAGGACAACACCGAGCTCTTTGCTAAAGAAGAAACCTTAATGGAGTGGATGAGTGCTTGGCGTAACACCGGCGATGATGATCAGGTTGTACGAGGCACGTTAGGGCGCCTGCTGTTCTCAGGTGATGATATTGGTAAAGATGTCAAAGTTTTATCTGGTGGTGAAAAAGGACGCATGATTTGGGGAAAATTGATGCTCCAAAAACATAATGTTCTTGCCATGGATGAGCCAACCAATCACATGGATATGGAATCGATTGAGAGCTTGCAAATTGCCCTTGAGAAATTTGAAGGAACCTTGATATTCGTCTCGCACGATCGTGAATTTGTGCAAGCTCTAGCTAATCGTATTCTAGAAGTAAAAATGGACGGCACAGTAGAAGACTATTCAGGCACTTACGAAGAGTACTTACGCAGTCAAGCCTTGGCTGGTTAATCCAATTGAGTGAAAGCTCAGTAAATTAAATAAGCTCACTATTAAGTGGGCTTATTTTCTTTGAGCTGGCGCTGAAAGCGCATGGCCGTTCCGTCTTCCCGAATTCGCTTCCAAACGGAGGCCTTTTCCTCGTCGCTAAAAAACACCCAATTACTCACTTCGTTAAGGGTACGGCCACAGCCCTGACAAATTTCATCATAGAGGGTGGTGCAGATACCGATACAAGGTGAGTCAGACTCATCATCCCCAGTCGAGAGTGAATGTGAGCCATCTTGAGGGTTAGGAGGATTGCTTCCAGAATTCATTCGAGTACTTTAGTCGATTTTATTGGGCTGTGCTCAGCAAGCTCATCTACATACGCTGTAATGCCGAGGTGCTCTCTGCCTAAAAATTGTTCCACTGCCTTGGCAAATCTATGGTCTTGAATGAAATGGGCGGATTGAATCGTCGTTGGTAAAAATCCTCTCGCCATCTTATGTTCGCCTTGTGCGCCACCTTCAAAAGTTTGAATGCCCCTAGAAATGCAATATTCAATGGCTTGATAGTAGGCAGTCTCAAAATGCAGAAGGGGAATATGCTCAAGCGCACCCCAATAGCGACCATAGGCCTTTGACATTGCAGTGTCTACAACGAGTAATGAAGATGCCATGGGTAAACCATCTCTATGGGCTACTATTAAATGCAAGTCTTGCGGTGAGCGGCTGGCCCAAAGCTTAAAAAAGGATTCATTGAGATAAGGCTGTGATTGGTGCTCATAGTAGGTATTTGCATAGCATGCGTAGAAGAATTCCCAATCTTGGTCTGTAGAGTCCCTGCCTGGGATATGCCTAAATGTTATGTTGTGTGCTGAAACCAGCTCTCGCTCGCGACGAATATTTTTACGCCGCTTCATAGTGAGCGCTGATAAAAATTGATCAAAGTCTTTGTAGTTCTGGTTATGCCAATGGAACTGAACAGAATCTCTTAGAAGAAACCCATGTGCATTTAGCAATTCAATCTCTTCTTCTTTTGGAAATAAGACATGTGCCGAAGATAGGTGATTATTTTGGACAAGAGATTTCAAGCCAGCAATGAGTTTTGAAGTGAAGAGTGTTCGATCAAGTTCTGGTTTTACTAATAAACGCGAACCTTGAACTGGCGTAAATGGCATGGCGCAAAGTGCTTTGGGATAGTAGTTCATACCCTGTTGTTCATATGCTTGCGCCCAAGACCAATCAAAAACATATTCACCATAAGAGTGTTGCTTTAAATACAAAGGAATTGCGCCAACTATTCCTTGATCACTTTTTAATATTAGGTGGGCAACTTGCCAGCCAGTGTTATCGCCAACACAGCCTGTTTCTTCTAGAGAAGATAAGAATTCATGCTTTAAAAAAGGGCCTGCATCAAATGGAAGCAGGCTATTCCAGTCTGATGCGGCAACATCAGATAACGAATTGAGTATTTCGAGATGAAATTGCCCTGATTCAGTTACCACTAGCGTTGAATGAGTTCAATTTTGTAACTATCTGGGTCAGTTACAAAGGCGATGATCGTGTCACCACCGGCGACGGGGCCTGCTTCGCGAGTGACATTGCCGCCAGCGGCTTTGATCTTATCGCAGGCAGCATAGGCATCGGGCACACCAATGGCAATGTGACCATAGGCGCTGCCTAAGTCATAAGCATTAACTCCGTAGTTATAGGTCAACTCAATTTCAGCTTGGCCATCTGCATTGCCCTTACCAAAACCAACAAAAGCTAATGAGTACTTTTGTGAAGGTCGATCAGTGGTGCGCAAGAGGTTCATGCCCAATACTTTGGTGTAGAAATCAATAGAGCGCTGCAGATCACCTACACGCAGCATGGTGTGCAAAAGCATCATGATTTACATTGCTCCGTAATTTGGTCCACCACTACCTTCAGGTGTTACCCAAACAATGTTTTGACTTGGATCTTTGATGTCACAGGTCTTGCAGTGCACGCAGTTTTGCGAGTTGATCTGTAGTTTTGGCTGACCATCTGCCTCAACGTATTCATATACACCGGCTGGGCAATACCGTTGCTCAGGGCCGTCATAAGTTTTGAGATTAAGACTAACTGGAATGGCCGTATCTTTCAAAGTCAGGTGAATTGGCTGATTCTCTGCATGATTGGTATTGGAGATAAACACCGAAGAGAGACGATCGAAACTGATTTTGCCGTCTGGTTTAGGGTAGTCAATGGGTTTATGTTGCGCCGCTGGCTCAAGGCACTCATGATCTGCATGTTTGAGGTGTACCGTCCATGGCATATTGCCGCCCAATACTTTTTGCTCTAGACCAACCATCAACGTACCAAGGTAAAGTCCTTTGGACATCCACGCTTTGAAATTGCGCGCTTGATTCAGTTCGGTATGAAGCCAGCTATTTTGAAAAGCAGCTGGGTAGCCTGCAAGCACATCGGCTGAACGATTGTCGGCCAATGCAGCAACGGCCGCTTCAGCAGCCAGCATGCCAGTCTTAATTGCAGCATGACTACCTTTGATGCGAGAGGCATTTAAGAATCCTGCATCACAACCAATTAAGGCACCGCCAGGGAATACCGTTTTGGGCAGGCTATTTAAACCACCTGCGGTTAATGCGCGTGCGCCATAGGCAATCCGCTTTCCACCTTCAAAAGTTTCGCGAATCTTGGGATGCAATTTATATTGTTGGAATTCTTCAAAAGGTGAGAGGTAGGGATTTTTATAAGAGAGACCAACTACAAGACCTACCGCTACTTTGTTATCACCTAAGTGATACAGGAATGATCCGCCATAGGTATCGCTTTCTAGTGGCCAGCCTGCAGTATGAACAACCAAGCCAGGCTTGCTCTGAGATGGCTCAACTTCCCAAAGCTCTTTAATGCCAATGCCATAGCTCTGTGGATCAGAGTCTTTATCTAAAGCGAATTTGGCAATTAATTGTTTGCCGAGATGGCCGCGTGCACCCTCTGCAAACAGGGTGTACTTGCCGCGTAATTCCATGCCCAGTTGAAATTGATCAGTGGGATTGCCTTCCTTATCTAAGCCCATTGCCCCAGTGATTACACCCGCAACAGCACCTTGCTCGTTGTATAAAACTTCTGCAGCAGGAAAACCTGGGAAAATTTCTACGCCAAGTGCTTCAGCTTGTTCACCCAGCCAACGTGTGACATTAGCTAAGCTCACAATATAGTTACCTTCGTTCTGGAAGCAGTGAGGCAACATCCAGTTTGGCACTTGATATGAATTATCTTTTGTTAAGAAGAGGAATTGATCTTGGGTAACCTCAGTATTGAGTGGGGCACCTAATTCTTTCCAATTTGGGAATAATTCGCTTAGGGCCTTGGGATCCATTACGGCGCCTGACAAAATATGGGCGCCAATTTCAGAGCCTTTTTCTAGTACGCAGACACTAATTTCTTGCCCGGATTCGCTGGCGAGCTGTTTTGCTCGAATAGCAGCAGATAAACCAGCAGGTCCGCCCCCGACGATCACAAGGTCATAGTCCATGGATTCGCGGGGCCCGAATTGTTCTAGTAACTGCGCTGGATTCATGCAATTTCTCCGAGATTTCTTAAAAATAGGGTATTTCAGCCTAGATAGTTTAGTTCTAAGTGTTCAATACCAGTCTGGTGCTAGGACTGGCTGGGCTTTGGTGTCTAAAGCGTTATGATTGCTTTTTTACCATTTTCGGCAATATTAGGACAAATTTATGAATAAGACTTACCCATCGGCAGTCGATGCCCTGCGGGATATTTTGAAGGATGGACAAAAAATCGCTGTTGGTGGTTTTGGTTTGTGCGGTATTCCTGAGGCGCTGATTCAGGCAGTAAAGGATCTTGGTGCACAGAACCTGACGGCTATTGCAAATAATGCTGGTGTTGATGGTTTTGGCTTGGGCTTGCTATTAAATTCACGCCAAGTAAAGAAAATGGTCGCCTCTTATGTTGGTGAGAATAAAGAATTTGAGCGCCAGTACTTAGCAGGCGAGTTGGAGTTGGAATTTACGCCGCAAGGAACCTTGGCGGAAAAATTACGCGCCGGTGGTTGTGGCATTCCCGCTTTCTATACCAAAACTGGAGTAGGTACATTAGTTGCCGAAGGTAAAGAAGAAAAAGAATTCGATGGTGAAAAATACATCATGGAACGTTCAATCATTTCAGATATTTCTTTAGTGAAAGCTTGGAAAGCGGATAAGTCTGGTAACTTGGTTTATCGCTATACAGCTCGTAACTTCAATCCAGTAGTGGCAATGGCAGGCAAGATTACGGTAGCTGAAGTAGAAGAGATTGTGGAGAACGGTCAATTGCATCCAGATGAGATTCATACTCCTGGGATTTACATCCACCGCCTAGTTATTAATAAAACTCCAGAGAAGCGTATTGAGCAACGTACGCTTTCAGCTGCTTAATTATTTGGGAAGAACGACATGCCTTGGAATAGAGATGAAATGGCAGCGCGTGCTGCAAAAGAATTAAAAGATGGTTATTACGTAAACCTTGGTATTGGTATGCCCACATTAGTGGCAAACCATGTACCAAAAGATATGGAAGTGTGGCTTCAATCTGAGAATGGCCTATTGGGTATTGGACCATTTCCAACCGAGGCAACAATTGATGCGGATTTAATTAACGCTGGCAAGCAAACGGTTACTACATTGCCTGGATCTTCCATTTTTTCTTCTGCGGATTCTTTCGGAATGATTCGTGGTGGAAAAATCAATATTGCTATCCTCGGCGCCATGCAAGTTAGTGAGCATGGTGATCTAGCGAATTGGATGATCCCTGGAAAGATGGTAAAGGGCATGGGCGGTGCAATGGATTTAGTTGCCGGTGTAAAGCACGTAGTTGTCTTAATGGAGCACGTTGCTAAAAAGAAAGATGGCACTGAAGAGATCAAAATTTTGCCCAAGTGCACTTTGCCTTTGACGGGTGTAAAAGTAATCAACAAGATCATTACGGATCTGTGTGTATTGGATATCACGCCTAAAGGGCTTGAGTTGGTTGAGTTAGCACCTGGAGTTACAAAGGAAGAGGTGCTTGCTAAAACCGGTGCCCATGTTGATACAACGGGTTTCTAACATCGGTCACCATTTAATGGAATAATGGGTTCACCATGCCGGGTTCCCATCTTTTCCATTCGAAATCATCAAAACCCCAGAGTCACTCTGGGGTTGATCCAACTTTGCATGCGCATAAAAAAGGCGATGCGAAGCACTCCCATAGAAAAGAAGTCTCCAATCAAAATCTATTGCTAATCGCTTTAGTCCTAACACTGGGTTTCTCCGGGGTTGAGGGAGCGGCTGCCTACTTTGCGAACTCGTTAGCTTTAATTTCAGATGCTGGTCACATGGTGACTGATGCTGCGGCATTAGGGCTTGCCTTATTGGCTCAAATTATTTCTCGTCGTCCGCCATCACCCAAACATTCGTTTGGGTTTGGTAGGGCAGAAGCATTAGCAGCTTTCGTCAATAGCATTGCGATGCTTGGCTTGGTGGTATGGATCGTGATTGAAGCGATTAGACGTTTTTTTGATCCTCATCAGGTGGATGGCTATACCGTTACTGTGGTTGCTGCTATCGGCTTGCTCATGAATATCGTGGTTGCATGGGTTTTATCGCATGATAAGAAAAGCGTGAATACCCGAGCGGCATTGGTGCATGTGATGGGCGATTTGCTGGGTTCGATTGCTGCGCTGATGGCTGGTATTGTGATTCAGGTCACTGGCTGGATGCCAATCGACGCCATCCTGTCTATTTTGGTTTCGCTGTTGATTTTAAAGTCTACTGTCTCGATTCTCCATGAGTCTTATCACTTCTTAATGGAGGGTGTGCCACTTCACATTGATTATGTTCAAGTAGGTAAAGATTTAAAAAATGTACCTGGTGTTCTCGCAGTGCATGATTTGCATGTATGGGAAATGACTCCAAGTTTTCCTGCGCTCATTGGCCATATTGAAATAGCCAACATTCAAGAGTGGCCTGACATTATGAACAGAATTAATCAGATGCTGTTAGAGAAGTACGGCATTGATCATGTTACTTTGCAGCCAGAGGAAGTGCATGCGGTAATTGATTGTATTGAGGATGGTGATGCGCATGATTTTCATCATCAAGCAGGTGTAATCCACTATGGCGATACCTTCTATGTGCGATGTACAAGTGGTAAGTCTACGTATCGTATGGCTTATCACGCCTGGGGAGATCCCAGTAACTCCAAAGTGCTTTTGTGTGTTCACGGCTTAACACGCCGCGGTAGTGACTTTAAAACTCTTGCGCAAGCAATGTGTAAAGACTATTACGTCGTTTGTCCAGATGTGGTGGGTCGTGGCGACTCTGATCGTTTAGAAAATCCTATGCAATACGCTGTTCCACAGTACGTTGCAGATATGGCGCAATTAGTAAAACAGTTGGGCGTTACTCAGGTCGATTGGTTCGGTACATCAATGGGTGGTCTGATTGGTATGGTTTATGCCGCGATGCCAAATTCACCAATTCGCAAAATGCTGATTAATGACGTGGGTCCCAAAATTGAACCTGATGCGATTAAGCGACTAGGCTCTTATGTTGGCCAACCTTTTGCATTTGCCAATCGCGCAGATGCTTTAAACCGCTTAAACCAAATTTGCGCCACTTTTGGTGAGCATACTCCTGAAGAATGGGAAATCTACAACGGGCCGATGCTTATTCAGCGTGATGGTTTATGGGTGATGCATTACGACCCCAATATTGCCGTTCCTTTTGCTTCTGTTAATCCCATCATGGCAAAAGCTGGTGAGGTTGCCATGTGGCATGCATTTAAGCAAATTCATATACCCATGCTGATCGTTCGTGGAGCTGATTCTGACTTGCTTTCTGCTCAGACTGTTGCCGAGATGTGCAGGGTCAATCCTTATGCTCGTAGTATCGAGATTCCTAACGTAGGCCATGCACCAGCATTTGTTAAGCCTGAACAGATAGCCTTGGCAAAAGAATTCTTTAGTTAATTTTGCCTATGGCAAATACGCCCAGTAAAACTGCCAACTTTGTAGATGCATGGTATGGCGAACCTTCTGAAACCCATTCCTTGGGCGTTTCGCAAATATTGCAAGGTCTTAACTTAGACGAAGCAAGCTTGCTTGCTGCGAATAACATTGCGCGCACTCTCAACAAAGAGGCGCTAGTGAAGTTAATCGGCGAGGAGTCCGCGAAACTATTGATTGGATATCGCGGTTTACGTCAAGCTCAAGCGAAGTTGGTGCGAGAAGATGGCGGCCTGAGTGTTTCTGGTCAAGAAGAAATGCTGCGCAAGATGTTGTTAGCATTTGGTGATGACTTGCGAGTAGTGCTGATTTATCTAGCCTCTCGATTGCAAACACTGCGTTGGATTACCCAGGAAAAGATTTCGGTGCCAGCGCCATGGGCGCAAGAGATTTTAGATATCGATGCGTCATTAGCCAATCGCTTAGGTATTTGGCAAATGAAATGGGAGATGGAGGATCTTGCGTTCAGAGCGCTTTCTCCGCAGATGTATCGCGATATTGCGAAGATGCTAGATGCCAAACGCATTGAGCGTCAGGCTTTTATTGAGAAGATTGTTAAACAACTTCAAGAGGAATTAATAACCGCGAATATTTCTGGGGAGGTATTCGGTAGACCTAAGCACATCTATAGCATTTGGAAAAAAATGCAAGGCAAGTCATTAGACTTTGCAAACCTTTATGACGTTCGCGCTTTTCGGGTATTGGTTGATGACATCAAAAATTGCTATGCCGTTTTAGGAATTGTGCATAACGTTTGGCAGCCAGTGCCCCGCGAGTTTGATGATTACATTGCGCGGCCTAAACCAAATGGATATCAATCGCTTCATACTGTGGTGATGAATGATGAGGGCGCTGCTTTTGAGATTCAAGTGCGCACCCATGAGATGCATCAACAGGCTGAGTATGGTTTGGCCGCCCACTGGCGCTATAAAGAAGGCGCCTATATTGGTATGGCAACTCCGCCAAACCAAAGCAAAGCAAAACCAGGTAACAAACCCCATGTTACGCATCAGCCCGGCACTCATAGCGCAGAAGTGGCTTATGAGCGCCAAATTGCATGGGCAAGACAGTTGATCTCATGGAAAGAGGATGCATGGGATCAGCTAAAACATCATGAGATTGATGATCATATTTACGTGCTGACTCCTTTAGGGAAGGTGATCTCATTAGAAAAGGGGTCAACGCCCATTGATTTTGCCTATGCAGTACATACCAATTTAGGTCATCGTTGCCGTGGTGCACGAGTTGATGGTGCCATGGTCCCACTTGAGACCGCTTTAAAAAATGGTCAGACTATTGAGATCATCGCTGTGAAAGATGGTGGTCCATCGCGTGATTGGATTAGTCCAGATAAAAACTACATCGGCTCTTCTCGTGCGCGCCAACGTGTGCGAGCTTGGTTTAACGCCTTGGACGACGCAGAAGTCTCTTCTGTTACAAAAGTTTCTGAATCGAAAACAGAGACTTCGGTAGATACCAAAGTAATTGCCCCAGAAATTGTTTTACGTCACAGTACTCGCAAAGCTGGACAGGGTGGCGATGTATTGGTTGTAGGGGTAGATTCTTTGTTAACGCAGTTGGCTAGATGTTGTCGCCCAGTTCCTCCTGATGCGATTGCAGGTTTTGTGACGCAAGGCAGAGGGGTGTCGATTCATCGTCGATCGTGTAAGACATTTAGGGGCTTGCTAGAAAGAGCGCCTGAGCGTGTGATCCAAACTGCTTGGACTGCTTCTGCGGCGGATCCAGATGCCAAGTCAGATCAAAAGCGAGTCTTTCCTGCTGATTTGCTGGTTTCAGGATTGGATCGTCCAGAGTTGATGCGAGAGCTATTTGAAATCTTGACTCGCCAAGGCGTGCATGTCATTGATTTACGAAAATCTGCAAAAAGGGGTATAGCCCAGATCCTTTTAACGGTCGAGGTCAAAGACTCAGAGGTGTTGAGGGTGGTTCAAAATAGCCTAGAAGAGCTCAAAGGGGTCACGCAAGTACGTCGCCGGTGATAAACTCTAGGGCTGTATAGGCTCGTAGCTCAGCTGGTTAGAGCACCACCTTGACATGGTGGGGGTCGTTGGTTCGAGTCCAATCGAGCCTACCAACGAATAATGACCCAAGATGCGCGGTTGCCCACAAGCTCCCGCGCTTTCTTTTTAGGTCTGTTGTAGTGAAGCTGGAGTTCAATTAAGAAGATGGAGTTGTTATGCCAGTAGTTACTCTGCCAGATGGATCAAAACGAGAGTTTGAGGCCCCCGTTCGCGTGGCGGATGTGGCTCAAAGTATCGGCAGCGGTCTAGCAAAAGCTGCTTTAGGCGGAATCGTTGATGGCAAGATGGTGGATACCAGCTTTGTCATTGATAAAGATAGCCAGCTCGCTATCATTACGGATAAGAGTCCTGAAGCTTTAGAGATTGTGCGTCACTCAACCGCGCACTTGTTGGCATACGCTGTTAAGGAATTATTTCCAGAAGCGCAAGTCACTATCGGTCCTGTAGTCGAAAACGGTTTTTACTATGATTTCTCGTATCACCGCCCATTCACGCCTGATGATTTAGTCGCGCTGGAAAAGAAAATGGTGGAACTGGCTAAGAAAGATGAGCCAGTAGTTCGTAGTGTTTTGCCTCGTGATGAAGCAGTGAAATTTTTTAAAGATCAAGGTGAGCATTACAAGGCTGAAATCATCGCCAGCATTCCGCAGGGTGAGGATGTGTCACTTTATGCGGAAGGCAAATTCACGGACTTATGCCGCGGTCCACACGTACCATCCACAGGTAAGTTAAAAGTATTTAAGCTCATGAAGCTTGCAGGCGCCTACTGGCGCGGCGATAGCAAGAATGAGATGCTCCAGCGGATCTACGGAACTGCATGGTTACGCAAGGAAGATCAAGATGCCTACCTGCACATGCTTGAAGAGTCTGAGAAGCGTGATCATCGTCGCTTAGGCAAGCAACTCGATTTATTCCATTTTCAGGAAGAAGCTCCAGGTTTAATTTTCTGGCATCCAAAAGGTTGGTCAATCTGGCAAGAGGTTGAGCAATACATGCGTCGCGTTTATCAGCAAGAGGGCTACCAAGAGGTGAAGGCTCCGCAAATTTTGGATCGCGCCCTTTGGGAAAAATCTGGCCACTGGGAAAACTACAAAGAAAATATGTTCACTACGGAGTCAGAAAATCGTGCATATGCATTAAAGCCGATGAACTGCCCTGGTCACGTACAAATTTATAACTCTGGCTTACATAGCTATCGTGAATTGCCATTACGCTTTGGTGAGTTTGGTCAATGTCACCGCAATGAACCTTCGGGCGCACTGCATGGTTTGATGCGCGTTCGTGGCTTTACTCAAGATGATGGACACATTTTCTGTACTGAAGATCAAATTCAGTCTGAGGTGGCAGACTTTGACAAGGCGGTACGTGCCGTTTATCAAGATTTTGGCTTTACTGAAGTGGCTGTTAAGTTGGCCTTACGTCCCGCCAAACGTGTTGGCGATGATGCTATTTGGGATAAGGCTGAAGAAGCCCTTCGTGGCGCACTAAAGGCTTCCGGACAAGAATGGGAAGAATTACCAGGCGAGGGCGCTTTTTATGGCCCTAAGATCGAGTATCACCTTAAGGACTCTATTGGACGGACCTGGCAGTGCGGCACGATTCAGGTAGATTTCTCAATGCCAGCTCGCCTTGGTGCGGAATATGTGGCTGAGGACAACAGCCGTAAGACCCCAGTGATGCTACACAGAGCAATTGTGGGCTCTTTAGAGCGTTTTATAGGCATTCTGATCGAAAATCACGCTGGAAACATGCCGGTTTGGCTTGCCCCGGTTCAGGCTGTGGTTCTGAATATCTCCGGAAATTCTGCTGCATATGCGCAACAAGTCCAACAAATCTTGAAAAAACAAGGGTTTAGAGTCGAAGCGGATTTGCGGAACGAGAAAATTACGTATAAAATACGCGAGCACGCATTACAGAAGATCCCATTTTTGCTTGTTGTAGGGGATAAGGAATCAGAAAGTAATTCGGTGGCCGTTCGTGCCCGTGGCGGAGTGGATTTGGGTGTAATGCCTATTGATGCCTTCGTTGCCCGACTCCAGCAGGATATATCCCAAAAAGTCGGACCCGAGCCTAGCTAGGGTTAGAACGGTTTTTATTGTTTTTTTAGAGGAATTAAGAAGATCGCTACTGAAAAATTGCAGCGCATTAATCGGGAAATTACTGCTCCTGAAGTGCGTTTGATTGGAATCGATGGTGAAGCCATCGGTGTAGTTAAGTTGAGTGAAGCCTTGGCTGCAGCAGAAGAGAAAGATACCGATTTGGTTGAAATTGCTCCTACAGCTGTTCCACCTGTAGTCCGAATCATGGACTTTGGCAAATTCAAATACCAAGAAGCCAAGCGTCAGCATGAAGCAAAGCTGAAGCAAAAAGTCATTCAGGTGAAGGAAGTAAAGTTCCGCCCTGGTACGGATGACGGTGACTATGGTGTGAAACTACGTAATCTGATCCGCTTTTTAGAAGATGGCGATAAGACAAAAATTACGCTGCGTTTTCGGGGTCGAGAAATGGCTCACCAAGAAATCGGAGCAAGAATGTTGGAGCGTTTGAAGTTGGACCTACAAGAGTATGGCCAAGTTGAACAGTTTCCAAAGATGGAGGGTCGTCAGATGGTGATGGTATTGGCCCCCGTTCGTAAGGCTAAGTAACTGGGATTGAGTAATACCTAGTTCTTATGTAGGGAGGCGTTCTGAGTGAATAACGAAGGCGCTGGCAGTTAAGAAGTGCTTCTGGGTACAGGAAGAGTAGCCGTCGGTTACCACCTATGTTGCACAAGTAGAAGAAGGGGTGCTTTATGCCCAAGATGAAGAGTAAGAGTAGCGCCAAAAAGCGCTTCACGGTTCGCGCAGGCGGAACCATCAAACGAGGTCAGGCTTTCAAACGCCACATCCTCACCAAGAAGACCACAAAGAACAAGCGTCATTTACGTGGTTCCACAGAAGTTGCGAAATCTGATGTGAAGTCAATTCGCTCTATGCTTCCTTACGCTTAACCTCAGACTAGATTAGGAGAATTCGATGCCAAGAGTCAAACGTGGGGTTACAGCAAGAGCCCGTCATAAGAAAATTACTGATGCTGCAACAGGTTACCGCGGTCGTCGTAAAAACGTATTCCGTATTGCTAAGCAAGCGGTTATGCGTGCTGGTCAATATGCTTATCGTGACCGTCGCAATAAGAAACGTGTATTCCGCGCCTTGTGGATTGCTCGTATCAACGCGGCAGTGCGTGAGCATGACATGACCTATAGCGTATTCATGAATGGTATGAAGAAGGCTGCGATCGAACTCGACCGCAAAGTGCTTTCTGATATGGCCATTGCTGACAAAGCGGCTTTTGCTGCTTTGGTTACTCGGATTAAATCCGTAGTAAACGCTGCAGCTTAATTCTTAGTTTCTAAACGAACTAAGCTGCAATGGTTTCTCTCGACCAAATTGTCGAGGATGCCAAACGTGATTTCTCTGGAGCTGCCGACTCGGCGGCTCTTGAGGACGCGAAAGCCAGGTATCTCGGTAAATCAGGTGTTCTCACTGAGCGTTTAAAAGCGCTTGGTGGAATGACGCCTGAGGAGCGCAAGAGTGCTGGCGCCCAAATTAATCAAGTCAAAACTCAAGTAGAGACTGCATTACAAGAGCGTCGTCAGGCTTTGGCTAATGCCGTATTGCAACAGCGTCTCGCCGCTGAATCGATTGATGTGTCCTTGCCAGGGCGCGGTCAAGCGGTTGGTAGCTTGCATCCAGTGATGCGTACTTGGGAGCGCGTAGAAGAAATCTTCCGTTCCATTGGTTTTGATGTGGCTGATGGCCCTGAAATTGAAACGGATTGGTTTAATTTCACGGCACTCAATAGCCCAGAAAATCATCCTGCTCGTTCAATGCAGGATACCTTTTATATCGACGGCAAAGATGCCTTAGGTAAGCCTTTGTTGTTGCGTACACATACCAGTCCAATTCAGGTTCGCTATGCGAGCGAGCATGTAAAAAAATATGCAAATGCGGATGTGATGCCTCCAATTAAAGTGATTGCGCCTGGAAGAACCTATCGTGTAGATAGTGATGCAACGCACTCTCCCATGTTTCATCAAGTAGAGGGATTGTGGATTGCTGAGAGTGTTTCATTCGCTGATCTCAAAGGCGTCTATACCGATTTCTTGAGAACCTTCTTTGAAACGAATGAGTTGCAAGTGCGTTTCCGTCCTTCCTATTTCCCATTCACTGAGCCATCTGCAGAAATCGATATGGCCTTTGGTAGCGGAAAGTTAGCAGGTCGCTGGTTAGAGATTTCTGGGGCAGGGCAGGTTCACCCCAATGTATTGCGCAATATGGGTATCGATTCAGAACGCTATACAGGTTTTGCCTTTGGTTCCGGTCTTGAGCGCTTAACCATGTTGCGTTATGGCGTAGATGATCTGCGCCTCTTCTTTGAAAATGATTTGCGTTTCCTAGCGCAGTTCCCTGCTTAAGCGAGCATTAATACCCCATGCAATTTTCAGAATCTTGGCTTCGTCAGTATGTAAACCCATCGCTAGATAGCGATGCTTTGGGTCATGCTTTGACTATGGCGGGTCTTGAGGTTGAAGAGCAAC
Organism: Polynucleobacter sp. MWH-UH19D; assembly: GCF_040409795.1. Taxonomy (NCBI): domain Bacteria; kingdom Pseudomonadati; phylum Pseudomonadota; class Betaproteobacteria; order Burkholderiales; family Burkholderiaceae; genus Polynucleobacter; species Polynucleobacter sp. MWH-UH19D. The sequence goes on from NZ_CP099571.1 coordinate 848,683, forward strand.
ATTCTGTTGCACCAGCGTTCAATAAAGTTGTTGTTGCGCAAATATTGTCTGCAGAACAACATCCCGATGCAGATCGTTTACGTGTATGTAAAGTAGATGCTGGCACCGGTCAAGAATTGCAAATTGTTTGTGGTGCACCAAATGCACGTGCGGGCATCAAGATTCCATGTGCCATGGTGGGTGCTGAATTACCTCCAGCGGAAGTAGGCGGCAAACCTTTTGTGATTAAGGTCGGCAAGCTTCGGGGCGTAGAGAGCCAAGGCATGTTGTGCTCGGGTCGTGAGCTTGGCTTAGGTGATGATCATGAAGGTATTTTGGAATTACCTACTGATGCTCCAGTTGGCGAAGATATTCGTCAGTACCTCGATCTAGATGATCAAATCTTTGTCATTAAATTAACCCCAAATAAAGCGGACTGTCTTTCTTTGCTTGGTGTAGCAAGAGAGGTATCGGCTATTACCGGTGCAGCACTCTGTACTCCCAAATGGAATGTGCCTGTAGCTGCAATTGATGAGAAGCGCAAAGTTACTGTAGAAAACAAAGAGCTTTGCGGTCGCTTCGCTGGGCGTGTCATTCGTGGCGTAAATCCTCAAGCAAAAACACCAGATTGGATTGTGAAGCGCTTATCGCGTGCAGGCCAGAGAAGTATTTCAGCCTTGGTGGACTTATCAAATTACGTCATGTTGGAAATGGGTCAACCCACCCACGTATTTGACATTGATAAATTGGAAGGTAACATTACGGTTCGCTGGGCTAAAGCTGGTGAGAAACTCGAGCTATTGAATGAGCAAACAGTGACACTCCAAGGTCCTGACTCGGCAGGTAAGCTCCAGGATGCTGGAGTGGTGGCAGATCAAAAAGGCCCCGTTGCGCTCGCCGGCATTATGGGTGGCAATCATTGTGCTGTTAGCGATGACACCAAGAATATTTATGTTGAGGCAGCATATTGGCTTCCCTCAGCCATCCAAGGTCGTGCCCGCCGCTTTAACTTTAGTACCGATGCGGCACATCGATTTGAGCGTGGCGTTGATCCACAAAATACCGTTAATTGCCTTGAATACCTTTCTGCGTTGATTTTGGAAGTGTGTGGTGGTCAAGCTGGCCCAGTAGATGATCAGATTCTGAATGTGCCTGAGCGCAAGCCCGTCAAAATGCGTTTGGCTAGAGCAGAAAAGGTCATTGGCATTCCGTTAACCAAAGATATCGTTGCGGATGTTTTCAAGCGCCTTGGTTTTGAGTTCAAGCAAGAGGACGATACTTTTGTTGTAAATCCGCCTAGCTATCGCTTTGATATCGAGATTGAAGAAGATTTGATTGAAGAAGTCGCACGGATGTATGGCTTCGAAAATATTCCAGATCAACCTCCCGTTGCCGCACTGAAGATGAGTGCTAAGAATGAGGCGAAGCGTGGGATTCATTTGCTACGTCAGCGTTTGGCACTGCAGGGCTATCAAGAGGTAGTGAACTTCGGATTTACTGATCTTGAAAGCGAGCAGAAATTAACGGGTGCTACTGATCAGGATGTGATCGCGGTTCTCAATCCCATCGCTAATCAGTATGGCGTCATGCGCAGCACCTTGTGGGGCGGCTTGCTCTCAAATCTCAAATCCAATTTAAATCGTGGAGCAGGGCGTGTTCGTTTATTTGAAACAGGGCGCGTATTCAAGCGAGATAGCAGCACCCAGGATGAGGCTGGGAAGGTTTCTGGATTTGTGCAGCCGCAAAAAATTGGCGGAATGGCGTATGGGACATTTGTACCAGAGCAGTGGGCAAATGCTGCCAGAGCGGTGGATTTCTTTGATGTAAAAGGGGATCTTGAGCGGGTTCTAGATCCTTTGCGCATCGTGACTGAAGCAGCGCAGCATCCAGCATTACACCCTGGCCGCAGCGCTAAAGTTTTCTTGGTTGCATCCAAGGGTCGTATTGATATTGGTTGGATAGGTGAATTACACCCAGGCTTGCAGCAAGCTTACGAGTTACCCCAAGCACCTGTTCTATTCGAATTGGAATTAGAGTCAATTCGTCATCTTGGTTTGCCAGTGCCGCAAGAGTTAAGCAAATTTCCTGCAGTACAACGCGATTTAGCAGTGGTTGTAAAACAATCTGTATCTGCTCAATCATTATTAGATGCAATGGCAGCAAGCAAACAGAATTTTGTCTGCGCAATTGAGTTGTTCGATGAATTTAAGCCAAAAGCAGGATCTAGTAGCATGGCTGAAGATGAAAAGAGTTTGGCATTCCGAGTGACGTTATTAAATCCTGCTGAAACTTTGCAAGATGCTCAAATTGATGCTGTAATGAGCGCTTTATTGGGTGCTGTTGAGAAAAAGTGTGCAGCCCGTCTGCGCTAGGTTTAGTATTACGTAATACCAAAGAAAAACAGAAGCACTTCAGAAAAGAATCCGATGATGAGTGAACTAAATTCTAACGATACCGTAACAAAAAATGAGTTATCTGAAGCGCTCTTTGATCAAGTGGGTTTGAATAAGCGCGAAGCAAAAGATATGATCGATGCCTTTTTTGATCGTATTGGTCAGTCGCTTGAATCGGGTACGGAAGTAAAGATTTCTGGTTTTGGTAATTTTCAGTTGCGCAATAAATCGGCTCGTCCTGGCCGAAATCCAAAGACAGGTCAGATGATTCCAATCGCCGCTAGACGTGTAGTGACATTTCATGCAAGTCAAAAGCTCAAAGATGTAGTGGAGTCACATGCTCGAGAAAACCGAGTTTGATGCTAGCTCGGCACTTCCGAGCTCTCAACTTCCCCCTATACCAGCTAAGCGCTATTTCACGATTGGTGAAGTAGCGGATCTCTGTGGTGTTCGCTCGCACGTTTTACGTTACTGGGAGCAGGAGTTTTCTCAGTTAAGTCCGCAAAAACGTCGTGGCAATCGCCGTTACTATCAACATCACGAAGTCGTCTTAATTCGTAAAATTCGTGCCTTGCTGTATGAAGAGGGCTTTACGATTAGTGGCGCTAGAAATCGTCTCGAAGAAGCTCGCGGAGAGTTGCGTTTGCGTGATGAGTTGCTTGCTGTCCTAGAAATTTTATCTAAGTAGTTGCTGATACAATTTCGTCTTTCGTCGGGGCGTAGCGCAGCCTGGTAGCGTACTTGCATGGGGTGCAAGTGGTCGGAGGTTCAAATCCTCTCGCCCCGACCATCAAACTGATTGCGTTAATCTATCCAGCATGACTACATCTGACCCCAATACCCAAAAACAACCGAGAACAACATTTTTTGGCCTAGATATTCCTTTCTTGGATCATTTGGGCGTGGTGCCTGAGTCCGCAGAAAATGGAAAGGTGCGCATCAGCTATGTTGTGAAGCCTGAGCACACCAATAGCTTTCATGTAGCGCAAGGCGGGGTCATCATGACTCTATTGGATTTTGCGATGGGGGCTGCTGCACGTACAGCGTCAAATCACCAGTTAGGTGCCATCACTATTGATATGACAACCAGTTTCTTGCGCCCTAGTCTTGGCAAGATTGTGGTTGAAGGCACGCTTTTAAAGGCTGGAAAGTCGATTAATTACTGTGAAGCAGTTGCTTTTAATGAAGCGGGGGAGATAACCGCTAAAGCAAGTGGAACATTTGTTTTAAGGCGTTAATTTAATACTTAGATAGTTTAATTAATAATATTATTTATAATGAATATGTTTATTTGATTATTATTGATAAACATAAACCCATGAAAAATATAGGTTAATATCTGATTTTTCAGAATATCTCCCCATAATCTTTTTTCTATATATAATATTTACTTGAAATAGGGTATTAAGCCATATTTCTATAACTTATTATCTGGAGAAACCCATAAATGTCTTCTTACAAAGAACTATTGGCTCAACGAGAGCAATTAGATAAGCAGATTAAAGAGGCGATTGCCCGTGAAAAAGCCGACGGAATTGCTAAAGCAAAGCTCATCATTGAACAATATGGCCTGTCAGCATCAGATCTATTCAGTCGTAAGGCTGGTGGTAAAAGTGCAGGCGGCAAGGTAGCACCTAAGTACCGCAATCCATCTACTGGTGAAACATGGACTGGTCGCGGTAAGGCGCCGAAATGGATTGAAGGCAGAGATCGCAGTAACTTTCTTATATAAGTTACTGATTTATTTCAATTATTTAAATAAAGGCCACATTAGTGGCCTTTATTGTTTCCCCGCAAATACTTACTTAAAGGCACTTTCTTGATAAGGCTTCTAGAAATAGAGGCTCTAGTAGCTCATGGCGGTTTTCTGGATTGAGTTCAGGATCCATATCGGGGTCTGTGGCTGGATAAGCAATAATCAGTGGATTAAGCTCAATAAGCCCATTTTCCAGCTCTTCTTTGAGCTCTTCAGGGATCTGGGATCGAGTTCCAGCATTCTCGTCAGCAAGGGTGACTACGCCAGGGTGAAGCTTTATAAAACCCTCATCTACTAGTATAGGTATTCTCTGTGTGTCCTTGTTTTTACTCAAATAATGGATCAAATGCACTTGCTCAACAGGGGGTATCAAGGCATCCAAATAGATCAGGTCGGGAGCAATAGATACGGCCTTCATTAAGCCCTCAAGGCTGTCAACTGCAACCTCCATTTCCACTTTAAGCTGCCAGTCTTGAATTGCCTGCAAAAGAGCCGTGCTGTTCTCAGATCGTCGAAAGATTCCCATGGCAACACAGTGTTGGGCGCTTTTTTGGCGCATAGCCCGCTTACGTCTTTGTAATTGCTGTTCTAGGGAGCTTGCCAATATGCGTCTATGACCACCTCGGGTCTTCCAGGCTATTAATTCACCTAATTCCACCATTTTTTGCACGGTTCCGAGAGAAACTTGTAAAACCTTAGCGCTTTGTCTGGTACTTAGATATTCCATTTCTGGGGTAATTGCTTTCATACTCTCCCTTAATTTCATTAATTCACTTGAAGATTTAGAGAATAAAAACGAATTTCATTCGAATCTGTCCGTATATATTGAAAGAGCAGTAGGAAATTTCTTATTCAATTTTTGATTTATAGGGATATACCCCCAAATCCCATGAAATCAGGGAAAGCCCTTTATCTGCTTATGGTCACTCGTGTTAAATTACTGTCGTAGTACCAGTATTTGCACAGAGCAATTCGTGAAGCGGTACAGCCGTGTAACGGATGGTTATAACCACAGTTTTTATTCGGGAAACCCGATGAAAGGTGAGCATCATGATGCAGGATCAAAGAGATAAATCCTATCTCTTCGGGGGAAATGCCCCCTACGTAGAAGAACTCTACGAATCGTATTTACACGACCCAGCCTCAGTTGAGGACCATTGGCGTGATTATTTTGATAATGTGAAGCAAGTTCCAGCTGTTGATGGTTCATCTCGAACCGATATAGCGCATGGACCAATTGTTGCCTCATTTGCAGAGCGCGCAAAGCAAGGTCCTATCAGAACAATTTCTGATTCAGCGGATTCTGAGTTGGGGCGTAAACGTGTTGCAGTTCAACAGTTAATTGCAGCTTATCGTAACGTTGGAAATCGCTGGGCCAATATTGATCCATTAAAGCGGACAGAGCGCCAGGATATTCCTGAGTTGGATCCTGCCTTCTACGGTTTCACTGATGGCGATATGGATATCGTCTTTAACACAAGCAATACTTTCTTTGGTAAGTCAGAAATGACCTTGCGCGATTTGCTGCAGGCATTACGTGAGACTTACTGCGGCACGATTGGCGCCGAGTTTATGTTCATTGCCGATCAAAAGATTAAGAAGTGGTGGCAAGAAAAGCTGGAGTCTATTCGATCTACTGCGCGGTTTAATGTCGAAGAGAAACGTCAAATCTTGGACCGCCTCACTGCGGCCGAGGGTCTTGAGCGCTATCTCCAGGCTAAATATGTAGGTCAAAAGCGCTTCTCCCTCGAGGGCGGTGAAAGCTTTATCGCCTGTATGGATGAGTTAATTCGTGATGCGGGTAGCAAAGGCGTACAAGAGATCGTGATTGGTATGGCCCACCGTGGCCGTCTCAACGTTCTCGTGAATACTTTAGGCAAGATGCCAAAAGACTTATTTGCTGAGTTCGAGCATAAAGGTCCTGAGACATTACCTGCGGGTGACGTGAAGTATCACCAAGGTTTCTCTAGCGATATTTCTACTCCTGGCGGCCCAGTCCATTTGTCATTGGCATTTAACCCATCTCACCTTGAGATCGTTAATCCAGTGGTTGAGGGTTCTGCACGTGCTCGTATGGAGCGTCGTGGCGATATGTTGGGCGAGCAGGTTATGCCAGTTTTGGTACACGGTGATGCTGCGATTGCAGGTCAGGGTGTGATGCAAGAAACACTGGCAATGTCAGAGGTTCGTGGTTATTCCACTGGGGGCACGGTTCATATCGTGATTAATAACCAGATTGGTTTCACTACATCTGATCCGCGCGATTTGCGTTCAAGCTTGTACTGTACAGACATCATGAAGATTGTTGATGCGCCTGTATTGCACGTGAATGGTGATGATCCAGAGGCTGTGGTGCTGGCAACCAAGTTAGCTGTTGAGTTCCGCACCAAGTTTCATAAAGACGTGGCGATCGACATTATTTGCTTCCGTAAATTGGGTCACAACGAGCAAGATACACCCGCGATGACGCAGCCATTGATGTACAAAATTATTGCAGCCCATCCTGGTACTCGTAAGCTCTACGCTGACAAGCTGGAAACTCAAGGGGCTTTGCCCGCTGGTACCGGCGATTTGATGGTTAAAGAGTATCGTGCCGCTATGGATGAGGGTAAGCAAACCTCTGACCCAGTACTCAGCAACTTCAAAGGTAAGTTTGCGGTGGATTGGTCTCCCTTCTTGAACAAGAAGTGGACTGATGAGGCTGATACTGCAATTCCGCTGACAGAGTGGAAGCGCTTATCTGAAAAAATTTCCACCATTCCAGAAAACTTTAAAGCTCACCCGCTAGTTGCTAAGGTCTATAACGATCGCGCTGCAATGGGTCGCGGTGAGATTAATGTTGACTGGGGTATGGGTGAGCACATGGCTTTTGCTTCTCTGGTTGCCAGTGGTTATCCAGTTCGTCTATCTGGTGAGGATAGCGGTCGCGGTACATTTACCCATCGTCATGCGGTGCTACACGATCAAAATCGTGAGAAGTGGGATACCGGCACTTATGTAGCTTTGCAGCACGTCACTAAAGATCAAGCTCCATTTGTGGTGATTGACTCGATTCTTTCTGAAGAGGCAGTTCTTGGTTTTGAATATGGTTATGCAGCTGCAGAGCCAAATACCTTAACCATTTGGGAAGCCCAGTTTGGTGACTTTGCCAACGGCGCGCAGGTTGTGATTGACCAATTCATCGCCTCTGGTGAAGTGAAGTGGGGTCGTGCAAACGGCTTGGTCATGATGTTGCCGCATGGCTATGAAGGTCAAGGCCCTGAGCATTCATCAGCACGTTTGGAGCGCTTCATGCAGTTATGCGCTGATACCAATATGCAAGTGATTCAGCCGACAACCGCATCACAAATTTTCCATGTGCTGCGTCGTCAAATGATTCGTCAGTTCCGCAAGCCGCTGATTTTGTTTACACCAAAATCTTTGTTGCGCAACAAAGATGCTGGCTCGCCACTTTCTGAATTTACTAAGGGTGGTTTCCAGACAGTTATTGGTGAGCGTGATGAAACCATCGATGCTAAACAAGTAACCCGTTTAATTGCTTGCTCTGGCAAGGTCTATTACGACTTGGTTAAGCAGCGCACTGAAAAGAAAGCGACTGATGTTGCGATTATTCGTGTTGAGCAGTTATATCCATTCCCGCACAAGGCTTTGGCTGCAGAGTTGAAGAAGTATCCAAAGTTAGAAGAGGTGGTTTGGTGTCAAGACGAGCCACAAAATCAAGGCGCCTGGTTCTTTGTTCAGCACAATATTTTGGAAAACATGTCTGATGGCATGAAGTTGGCATACGCAGGTCGCCCTGCATCAGCTTCTCCTGCTTGTGGATATGCCCATTTGCACCAAGAACAACAGAAGTCTCTTCTCAACGCGGCATTTGCCAAATTAAAGGGTTATGTGATCACAAAATAATCGATTGCATACCAATACATATACACACATAGATAAACAGGATTAATCATGGCTATTTTTGAAGTTAAGGTTCCACAACTCTCTGAGTCGGTTGCTGAAGCAACATTGTTGCAATGGAAAAAGAAGGTCGGCGACGCTGTTGGTCAAGACGAAATCTTGATCGAAATTGAAACTGATAAGGTTGTTCTCGAAGTGCCAGCGCCCTCTGCTGGTGTATTGACTGAGATCGTAGTTGCAGACGGCGGCACGGTTGTTGCTGATCAGTTAATTGCAAAAATCGATAGCACTGCCGTTGCATCCGCTGCCCCAGCCGCTGCAGCTCCTGCTCCAGCAGCAGCCCCAGCTACAGCACCTGCAAAAGCAGCTGCTCCTGCAAAGGCTACTGGCGCAGCCGCTTCTCCTTCAGCAGCAAAAATTCTGGCTGAAAAGAATGTCGATGCAGGCCAGGTTGCTGGTTCTGGTCGTGATGGCCGCATTACCAAAGGCGATGCATTAAATGCTTCTGCTGGTGGTGCAAAGTCTGCCTCATTGCCAAGTGCGCCAATTCCAACAGGTGATCGTCCTGAAGAGCGTGTACCAATGAGCCGTTTGCGTGCTCGTATTGCTGAACGTTTGCTCGAGTCACAAGCAAATAATGCAATTTTGACTACATTCAATGAAGTCAATATGGGCCCAGTGATTGCTTTACGCAATAAATACAAAGATCAATTTGAGAAGACTCATGGCGTAAAACTTGGTTTTATGTCTTTCTTCGTTAAAGCGGCTACGCATGCTCTTAAGAAGTTCCCATTATTGAATGCGTCTGTTGATGGTAACGATATCGTTTACCACGGTTACTTTGATATTGGTATTGCTGTGAGCTCACCACGTGGCTTGGTAGTGCCAATTTTGCGTGACGTTGATCAGATGAACTTGGCTGATATTGAGAAGAAGATTGCTGAATTTGGTGTGAAAGCCCGCGAAGGTAAGCTATCAATTGAAGAGTTGACTGGCGGTACATTCTCGATCTCTAACGGTGGCGTGTTCGGCTCTATGCTCTCAACCCCAATTATTAATCCACCACAGTCTGCAATCTTGGGTATTCATGCCACCAAGGATCGTGCAGTGGTTGAAAATGGACAAGTAGTGGTTCGTCCAATTAACTATCTCGCTTTATCTTATGACCACCGCATTATTGATGGTCGTGAGGCTGTGCTTGGTTTAGTTGCCATGAAGGATGCCTTAGAAGATCCTTCACGTCTTCTCCTTGATTTGTAAGAAGGGAAGATCATGAGCCAAGCTTTTGATGTAGTCGTAATTGGTGGTGGCCCTGGTGGCTACATCGCCGCGATTCGTGCAGCGCAATTAGGTTTCAAAGTTGCCTGCGCAGAATCAAATGCTTATGATGATCCCAAGGGAGAGCCACGCTTAGGTGGCACCTGCTTGAACGTAGGTTGCATTCCTTCTAAGGCTTTATTGGCATCTTCTGAAGAGTTCGAGAAGATTGGTCATCACGCAGCAGATCATGGAATTAAGGTTGGCTCTGTCAGCATTGATTCTAAAAAGATGGTGCAACGTAAAGATGACATCGTCACCAAGATGACTGGTGGTATTCAGTTCTTGTTCCGTAAAAACAAAATCACTTTGTTAAAAGGCCATGCTTCATTTGAAGGTAAGGGTGCTGACGGATATCAAGTCAAAATTGATGGCAAAGATAAAGAAACTGTTACTGCAAAGAATGTCATTATTGCAACCGGTTCTAAAGCACGTCATTTACCAGGATTGCCAGTAGATAACGTCTTGATTTGCGATAACGAAGGTGCCTTGAAGTTTGATTTAGTGCCTAAGAAGTTAGGCGTGATCGGTGCTGGCGTGATTGGTCTTGAGCTTGGTTCTGTATGGCGCCGTCTTGGTTCTGAAGTCACGGTGCTTGAAGCATTGCCTTCGTTCTTGGCTGCTTGTGATGTCAGCATTGCTAAAGAAGCGCAAAAGCTTTTCACTAAGCAGGGCTTGAACATCAACATGGGCGTGAAGATTGGTGAAGTCAAAGCGGATAAAAAGGGTGTAGTAGTAAATTACACCGACAGCGCTGGTAAAGCCGCTAAATTAGAATGCGATCGCTTGATCGTATCTGTTGGCCGTGTACCAAACACTGATAAGTTGGGCTTAGACAAGATTGGCCTTAAGGTGGATGAACGCGGCTTTATTCCGATTGATGATCACACTTGTGCAACTGCAGCTCCAGGCGTGTATGCCGTTGGTGACGTAGTACGCGGCCCAATGTTGGCTCATAAGGCGGAAGACGAGGGTGTCTTGGCTGCTGAGGTGATTGCTGGTCAGAAACCCCACATCGATTACAACTGCATTCCTTGGGTAATCTATACCGATCCAGAGATCGCTTGGGTTGGCAAAACAGAGCAGGCTCTTAAAGAGGCTGGCATTGCGTACAAGGCTGGACAGTTCCCATTTATGGCTAACGGTCGTGCCCTAGGCATGGGTCGTGCTGATGGTTTTGTCAAAGTATTGGCTGATGCAAAAACCGATGAAATTCTCGGCGTTCACATCATTGGACCAAATGCTTCCGATTTAATTGCTGAGGCAGCAGTTGCGATGGAGTTCAAGGCGGCGGCTGAAGATATTGCACGAATCTGTCATCCACATCCAAGCTTATCGGAAGTGGTACGTGAGGCTGCGTTAGCGACAGATCAACGCGCACTCAATATGTAATTGAAAACCATTGAGTATTACCAGCAAGAGTTAAAAGCGCGCGGGTATCAAAGCGATCCCGCGCAGCTTCGTGCTGTTGAGCGTTTGCAAAAATGCGAAGATGAATGGATTGCCTATAAGGGAATCCGCAGCAGCAATCTCAAAAAGAAATTATTTAAACCAACTCTACCTAGGGGTTTGTATTTGTGGGGTGGAGTAGGTCGCGGCAAGTCTTTTTTAATGGACTGTTTTTATGCGGCTTCCCCCTTGGAAAAAAAGATTCGCATTCATTTCCATGAATTTATGCGAGAAGTGCATCGTGAGCTGCATGAACTTTCGGGCTTAGCCGATCCATTGGATGAGTTATCAAAGCGAATTGCAAAGCGCTATCGACTGATTTGTTTTGATGAGTTTCACATCAATGATATTGCCGATGCCATGATTTTGTACCGATTGCTCAATGCTTTGTTTGCTGATCGCGTGCAATTTGTCATGACCTCTAATTACCGGCCCGATCAACTCTATCCCAATGGTTTGCATCGTGATCGCTTGCTTCCTGCAATTCAATTGTTAGAGGATAAGTTGGATGTTCTCAATGTAGATGCTGGTAACGACTATCGCCGTGTTCAGATGGCGCAAGTTGAGGCTTATTTAACGCCTGTCAATGCCCAAACTCAAGCCACCTTGGGTCAGATGTTCAAGACCTTAATTGGCAACCAAAAAGAAACTCGTAATCCGGTATTGAATATTGAATCGCGAGAATTGCGGCCATTACACATGGCTGATGGTGTTGTCTGGTTTGATTTTCAGACGCTCTGTTGCGGTCCGCGATCACAAAATGATTACCTTGAGATTGCCAAACAATTTCATACGGTTATTTTGTCGGGTGTTCCTTACATGCCCCCAAAAATGACCAATGAGGCGCGCCGATTTATTTGGCTGATTGATGTTTTATACGATCATAAGATCAAGTTAATTATGTCCGCTGAGGTTCCAGCCCCAGATTTGTATACAGAGGGTCAAATTACAGCAGAGTTCTCTCGAACAGTCTCTCGTTTGATCGAGATGCAGTCGCGTGACTACCTAGATGCTCCGCGCCGTGTCATTGACACCGGCTTGACCTAAAATAGGGTCATGAGCAGTATTTCTACCTTAAACGCCGACCTGCATTGCCATTCTGTGGTCTCTGATGGCACTCTAACTCCCGAGGCCTTGGCTGAACGTGCAAAGGCAAATGGCGTTCATTTATGGGCGTTGACAGATCATGATGAGCTTGGTGGACAAGTTCGTGCTCGTGATGCAGCAAAAGCGCTCAATATTGATTACGTATCTGGAGTGGAAATTTCAGTTACTTGGGTGGGGCAAACCATCCACATCGTTGGTTTAGGAATCGATGCCAATCACCTAGGCATTGTTGAAGGATTACGCCGCACCCGTGGCGGGCGGGGTGAACGTGCCAAATTGATGGCAGATCAATTATTAAAAGTCGGGATACCAGGGGCTTACGAAGGCGCTCTACATTTTGCAGGCAATCCCGAACTGATCTCGAGAACGCATTTTGCTAGGTTTTTGGTAGAGCAAGGTGTTTGTCGCGACACTGAGGAAGTGTTTAAAAAGTACTTGGTTGAAAATAAGCCAGGATTTGTGCCGCATCAGTGGGCCACTTTGGATAATGCGGTTGCATGGATAAAAGCGGCAGGTGGGGTGGCGGTGATTGCTCATCCTGGTAGATATAACTTGACCGAGTTACAGATGAGTGAGCTCTATGAGCACTTTAAGGATATTGGTGGTCTTGGCATCGAAGTAGTTACAGGTAGCCATAGTCCAGACCAGTATGTAACGTATGGAAAGATTGCTCAAAAATATGGTTTCCTAGCCTCCCGCGGATCTGATTTTCATGATCCAGGCGAAAGTCATATTGACTTGGGTACTTTGCCACATCTGCCTGATCACCTGACCCCAGTTTGGTCAGCGTTTCATTAATTCATTTCATACTAAAGATAAAGAAAAACAATGTTTGCAGAACGCGTTCTCTCTGGCATGCGACCTACGGGTAATTTGCATCTTGGGCATTACCATGGCGTCTTAAAAAATTGGGTGCGCTTGCAGTCCGAATACCCCTGTTTTTTCTTTGTTGCAGATTGGCACGCTTTAACTACTCACTATGAATCTCCAGAGGTGATTGAGCAATCTGTGTGGGATATGGTGATTGATTGGTTAGCGGCAGGTGTAGACCCCAATCAAGCGACTTTATTTATTCAGAGTAAGGTGCCTGAGCACGCGGAGTTATTTTTGCTACTCTCGATGGGGACGCCATTGGGTTGGTTAGAACGAGTGCCCACCTATAAAGATCAAATTGAGAAGCTCAAGGAAAAAGACCTGCAGACCTATGGTTTCCTTGGTTATCCATTGCTTCAGGCGGCAGATATTTTGATTTACCGAGCGCAGCATGTGCCTGTGGGTGAGGATCAAGTTCCACACGTGGAAATGACTCGTGAAGTAGCTCGTCGCTTTAATTACCTTTATGGTCGCGAACCAGGTTTTGAAGAAAAAGCGTTAGAAGCAGCTAAAAAGTTGGGTAGTAAGCGAGCCAAAATGTATTTGGAGTTACGCGTTGCTTTTCAAGAGCGCGGTGATGAAGAGGCGTTAGAGCAGGCGAAAGCATTGCTTCAAGAGTCGCAAAGTTTATCGATGGCAGATCGTGAAAGACTCTTTGGTTTCTTAGAAGGTGCTCGCAAAATTATTCTTCCTGAGCCCCAAGCGCTTTTAACAACTGCTTCTCGTATGCCTGGCATTGACGGACAAAAAATGTCCAAGTCTTATGGCAACACAATTAGTGTGCGTGAGCAACCAGAAGATGTCATCAAGAAAATCAGAACGATGCCGACCGATCCTGCGCGAGTTCGCAGAACTGATGTGGGTGATCCTGCTCGCTGTCCAGTTTGGCAATTGCACACTGTGTATTCCAATGACGAGACAAGGCAATGGGTAGAAAAGGGTTGCAAGTCTGCGGGTATTGGTTGCTTAGAGTGTAAGCAGCCAGTTATTGATGCAATTTTAGCTGAGCAGCAACCCATGTTTGAGCGTGCTCAAAAGTATTTGGATGACCCAAGTTTGCTTCGATCCATCATCGCCGATGGTTGCGATAAAGCACGCAAGGTTGCTCAAGAAACCATGCGTGAAGTTCGTGAAGCCATGGGCCTGGCTTACGACTAATGGGTAGGTTTTGACAAAGACGCATGCTGTAACGGATAGCGCTTCACCTTGGGTGAGGCGTTTTGCTTCTTTGATTCCAAAAGCCGGTACTGTTTTAGATCTGGCTTGTGGAGGCGGTCGCCATACATTTCTACTGGCTGAGTTGGGATATTCAGTATTAGCAGTTGATCAAGACACCAGTCAGGTTGAGAAGACTGCTAATTCACTCATTTGCTCAAAAGCGCTGAATCTAGAAGAGGATATTTGGCCTTTAGATAACGGCAAATTTAGTGGCATTGTGGTGACGAATTACCTCTATAGACCCCATCTGGATCGTCTGCCTGAGATGTTGGATAAGAATGGGGTTTTGATCTACGAAACCTTTGCTGTAGGAAATGAGCAATTTGGAAAGCCATCTAACCCAAATTTCCTTCTAAAAACAGGGGAATTGCTGGAGCTATCGCAGCGCCATGGTCTGAAAGTCCTTGCCTACGAGGATATTTACCAGGATGAGCCTAAACCAGCTATGGTTCAACGTCTTTGCGCTGTAAAAGAAGGGTAAAAAGTGCACATTCCGTTACAATTTCAAGGTTAAGACAGCTAAAAATCGGTATACATTCGGTGACAAATACAGCTCAATCCAAAGGTAGCAAAAAAACCATTTCTGGCAGCATGCCCGCCATCGTGACCCCAATGTTTGAAGATGGCAGTCTCGATTTTGGGGCGTTAAAGTCTTTGTTGGATTGGCATGTCGCCGAAGGTACCGATGGAATCGTAATTGTTGGGACTAGTGGTGAGTCTCCTACGGTCTCTGTGGAAGAGCATTGTGAGTTGATTCGCGTCACGGTAGAGCATATTGCGGGCCGCATTCCTGTGATTGCTGGTACGGGCGGCAACTCCACGGCTGAAGCAATTGAGTTAACTGAATTTGCCAAGAAGGTGGGTTCAGACGCAAGCTTGCAGGTTGTCCCGTATTACAACAAGCCTACCCAAGAGGGCATGTATGCCCATTTCAAAAAAATTGCAGAGTCTGTTGATCTACCGGTAATTTTGTACAACGTTCCAGGTCGCACTGTAGCGGATCTATCAGGCGATGCCGTTGTTCGCTTGGCTGGCATTCCTGGCATTATCGGTATCAAGGACGCAACTGGTAGCTTAGAGCGGGGCACTTTATTGATTGATGCCCTGAAGCGTGCAGGCCATAGTGACTTCTCTGTATTTTCAGGGGACGATCTCACCGCTGCTATGTTGATGCTCATGGGCGGCAAGGGCAATATCTCTGTTACCGCAAACGTGGCTCCTCGATTGATGCATGAGCTCTGTATGGCTGCCATGTCTGATGATGTGAAGCGTACACGTGAAATTCAGTATCAGTTGATTGCAGTCCATAAAGCAATGTTTACCGAAGCAAACCCGATTCCTGTGAAGTGGGCGCTTCATCAAATGGGCAAGATTACTTCAGGTATTCGTTTGCCATTAACCCCTCTAAGCGATGCATTAAGAGAGCCTTTGAAGGCGGCATTAAAACAGGCCAATTTACTATGAAGAATGTGTTTTCCTTTTCGCGTTTAGTGGCTTCATCAATGGCATTGTTTGCAATGGCATTGGTATTGAGTTCATGTAAATCAGTTACCAGTAACGATACTGTTGACTATAAGAGCTCTGGTGCAGTGCGCGGCCCCAATTTATCGTATCCACCAGATTTAATTACCGCACAAGCAGATCGCCGTTACATCGTCCAAGATGGCACTGCAACCATGTCTGAGTACAACGCTGCGGTGAAAAAATCTGCTCAGATGCGCAGTAACGTCATGACTGGTATTCCTGGTATGCGCATTGCCAAGGATGGCGAGCGTCGTTGGCTGGTTGTTGAAAAACCTGCCAGTGAGTTGTATCCGCAAGTAAAAGATTTTTGGCAAGAAAACGGCTTCTTGCTAGTGATTGATTCACCATCCACTGGAATTATGGAAACCGATTGGGCGGAGAATCGCGCCAAAATTGCGCAAGACTGGATTCGTACAAATGTGCTGGGCGTATTTGGAGATTCAATTTACGATACCGGCGAGCGTGATAAATATAAGACTCGTTTAGAGGTAACTAAACCAGGCGAGACTGAAATTTATATTACTCAGCGTGGTGCTATCGAGAAATGTACAACCGATACAACAGGTGCTTGCCTTTCTACAATTTGGACGCCACGTCCAAATGATCCTGAGTTAGAGGCTGTTTTCTTGGCGCGCTTGATGGAGCGTCTCGGGATGACTCAAGAGCAGGCTAAGGCGATGGTTGCTACGCCTTTGGGTCCTAAAACACCGAAAGCTAAGTTCGTCGAAGATGGTACTAACAAAGCCCATATTGAGCTTAGCGCTGGTTTCGATCGCTCTTGGAGGGATGTGGGTTTAGCACTAGATCGATCCAACTTCACCGTAGAGGACCGCAATCGTTCCGCTGGCGTTTATTTTGTACGTTATATCAATGCTAAGGATGTTGGCGATTCAAAGGGCTTCTTCACCAATTTGTTTAGCAGTAAGGATGATTCAAAACTGCAAGCGAAGAAATACCAAGTTGTGGTCAAGAGTAGTGGAGAAAATTCAGCAAATGTTTATGTGCAGGATGCGGAAGGTAAACCAGAGAACACTCCTGCTGGCATCCAATTACTGACAATCTTGAACGACCAGCTCACTAAATAAATCAACTACTGAGTTGGGAAACAAAAAAGCCGCTCGAAAGCGGCTTTTTTGTTTAAGAAGAGGATTACTTCTTAGCGTCAGCAGCAGGAGCGGCAGCAGGTGCAGCAGCGTCTTTAGCAGCATCAGCGGCTGGAGCAGCAGCAGGAGCTTCAGCAGCAGGAGCAGCAGGAGCTTCAGCAGGTTTTGCTTCTTCTTTCTTACCGCAAGCGGCCAAAGCGATAGCTAACATAGCGGCTAATAGGAGTGACTTCTTCATTTGTAATTTCCTCTTAAAAAATTAGACATCAATTATCGATAATTGTTGTTGGATAAACCAAGGGCAAATCCCTAGGTAGTTTCCTGTAGATATTATAGCCATCTCTTGGCCTAAACCTCGAAAACTAGCCACCCAGCAAGATAGACCTCATAAAGGCTTGAGTCTTGAATGTTCCCAAGATTTGCGTTCTCTAAACACTTGTTTGCAGACAAAGCATTCCAGGCGGCAATCACCTTTGCGGTTTGGTTTTTGGTGACCTCGTCCCCATTGCAGTAAACCTTTTTACCAAGGCTGAGGATGCGTGTTTGTGGACTCGTTTTTAGCTTGCCTTGAGTTAGTTTTTTGAGAAAAGCTTTTGAATTCAGTGGCTTACTAGGGCTTTCAAAAATCGCTTGCTGCTTAGGCTCTGATAAGTAGGCGGTAACGCCAGGTAGAAACGTGTTAATTTGGTTCAGCTTTAGCTTTTGCAGCTGAGCGTTTAATTGCTTGATGAGCTCTTTGGGAAGCTGCTCTGCCTGCAGGGTTGCTGGTTGCTTGGGATCGGAGAATTTTTTGTCCAATTCAGGAATATTCTCCAGTGACTCAGCAAGTCGCCATAAACCTTCTTGGAGTAATTCCTTCAAGCTAGGTGAGCGAAATCCTACAGACCAAGTTTGACATCCTGCATCTAGTGCAATTCCATCGTGGGCAATATGGGGCGGAAGATATAGCATGTCGCCTGGTTCCAAAATCCACTCAAACTCACTTTGAAAGTTCTGCAAAATTTTTAATGGCAACGCTGGATTCAGGCTTAAATCCGTTTGCTCAGAGATGCGCCACTCTCTGCGACCCGACATCTGTATTAAAAACACATCGTACGAGTCAAAGTGTGGCCCGACACCTCCGCCAATACCGGCAATGCTGATCATGAGATCGTCAAGACGTGCATCTGGAATAAAACGAAACCATGAAAGAATATTGGCCGCAGCTAAATGATGCGCCTCCATTCCTTGCAAGAGCAGAGTCCAGTTGGATTTATTTAAGTTTGGGATTGCTTTTTTCTGAAAGGGCCCATGCTGAAAGCGCCATGGATCAGACTGAATTAAGCGGGATTCAAGATTTTCCTGATTGGCAAATTCAACGAGCTCTTCATAAGAAATTGGACTTGCTAAATTGGTTGAACCATTTTGAGATTCTAGGGTGAAGGCGGGTATCGCCCCCCGAATTAACAGCGGTTTTTTCTGCCAATACTCCTGCATAAAGCGCTTTGGGCTAATTCCACCAAATAAGGCCCATGGAGCGTTAATGGGCAGATTTTTGGGGGCTGGTGGCGGTTGATAAGGCTTGCTCAAGTAAAATGAACCTATAGATTAGAAATGAAATAACTGATAACTAAAGTCAGTGTAAAACAGTAGTAAATCATTCGAAAATAAATGTACGACAAATTGCGCATGAAGATTGAAAAAAACACGATTGTGTCCCTTCGATATAAGCTCACCGATGCACAAAATAATGTGATTGAAGAGCCTGATTCACCAATGATGTATCTTCACGGCGGTTATGAGGGTACTTTCCCAAAAATTGAGGCATTGTTAGATGGTCAAGAAATTGGCTATGAAGCAACAATTCAGTTGGAGCCTAATGAAGCTTTTGGTGAGTACGACCCAGAGTTGCTCAAGATTGAGCCTCGCACTCGCTTTCCTGAACCACTTGAAGTGGGAATGCAGTTTGAGGGCGTGCCAGATGTAGATGGAGAATCTGAGGAAGAGGCGCAAGCGGCAGATGCTCAAGAGGATGAGGATGCTGAAGCGGAGCCTTTAATTTATACCGTTACGGATGTTGCGGACAATCAAGTGGTGCTGGATGGCAACCATCCATTAGCAGGAATGGCTTTGCGCTTTTGGGTTCAGGTTGAAGGTGTTCGAGCTGCCACCGAAGAAGAAATTGAAAATCGTCATCCAGAAGGTGGTGAGAACTTTACCTTTGGCATGCCAAATGATGCCGAAGACGACGACGAGGAAGAATTTTTGGAGAAGACGCTTGGTTTACAGGGGCACGTATCCAGAACGCTTCACTGATTACTCTTTAAGCCATTCTTTAATAGCGCCAAGATCTCGTTTTGTTTCTGTGCTGTTGCTAACATCAGTAGGAGTATTACTAAACTTGGCAAGTGCTTTTTCTAGTTGAGCAATCTTGGCTTCTTGCTCAATCGTTGCATCGATTAAACCTTTAAGGGCCATCGATACGGGATCATCCACATTGGGTGTTACTCCGTATGCAGAGAAATACTCCTTTGTTTTGCTATCAGCGCTTTGCGGTAAGTCTGGATGCAAAATGCGTGCTGGTATGCCAACAGCAGTCGCGCCAGGCGGAATTTCTTTCAGGACAACTGCATTTGAGCCAATGCGTGCGCCATCTCCTACAGTGAAGCCGCCTAAAACTTTTGCGCCAGCACTGACAACCACGCCTTTGCCTAAGGTAGGGTGTCGTTTTACACCTTTATATAAAGATGTGCCACCTAAAGTGACGCCTTGATAGATGGTGCAATCATCACCAATTTCTGTAGTCTCGCCGATCACAATACCTAAACCATGGTCTAAAAATACACGACGACCAACCTTGGCGCCAGGATGGATCTCTATACCAGTAATCAATCTCGAAAACATCGACAGAAATCGCGCTAACCACTTCAAACCAAGATTCCAGAAAAAATGAGCGATGCGATGCAGCCAAACTGCATGTAAACCTGGGTAGCAGGTGATGACCTCAAGACGGTTTCTTGCGGCTGGATCTCTAACGATGATGGAATCGACTTGGTCGAATAGTGAATTAAACATGGTTTGATTTTAACGGGGCTGGGTTATTTTCTCAGGAGCATCTGTTTTGCGATTCCCCGTAATAGATCGATCTCCTCTTTGCGCAGTCTGCTGCGTGCAAATAAGGCTTCGAGTCTGGGCATCAGCTTTTTCGGGTTAGCTGGGTCAAGATAAGCAATTGCCTCCAGTCCTTCTCGCCAATGTTCAAGCATTGCGGTAACTGCTGCTGGATCAGCCAGGTCCATTTCAGCAGTCTGATTTTTAGATATGACATCTAAGTTTGGGTCTTGTAGGGCTTGCCTGAGGGTATAGGCGCAAACCATTAAGGCTTGAGCAAGGTTGAGGGACGGATAGTCAGGATTGGCGTCTAGCCATACGCGGTGGGTACAAAAAGATAGATGATGATTCTCTAAACCAGTTCTCTCAGGACCAAATACTAGGGCAGTTTTTCCATGATTCTGGGTATTTTGGTAAATGAGGGCTAAAGCCGACTGCCAATCAATCGCTGGGGGGCCAAACTCTCGATCTCTACTAGTTAGACCTAACACCAAGGGGTAGCCTCCAATCGCTTGATCTAGGGATTGGTGCTCAACGGCTGACTCTAGAAGGTCAGTTGCACCACTGGCAAGAGCTATGGCCTCAGCTTCCTTGTGAATTCCCGAAGTTTTTGGTTTGATCAGGTGTAAATCATTAAAGCCCATTGTTTTCATGGCCCTAGCAGCTGAACCAACATTGCCAGCATGGGTAGTTTCCACCAGAATCCAGCGTAGTAAGTGTGATGCCTGAAGGTTCATGAATTAGGTGCTTTGAGGTGAACAGGGTAAATCGTTTAGAATCATAGTATTAGCTAGGTATTGTCATGCACTTTCGGCAATATTACAGCCCTGTTCTTATTTAATTTGTCCATCCAAACTATGCATCCCATGTTAAATGTGGCCGTGAAGGCTGCCCGTCGCGCAGGAACTGTGATTAATCGTGCATCTCTGAATTTAGAGAGGCTCCAGGTGGATCGCAAGCAGCACAATGATTTTGTGACTGAGGTGGACAAAGCTGCAGAAGCAGCCATTATTGAGACTTTGAGTGAGGCATATCCCACTCATGGGTTTTTGGCTGAAGAGACAGGTGAACAAAACATCAATGCTGAAAACGTTTGGATTATTGATCCGTTGGACGGCACGACCAATTTCATTCATGGATTTCCGCAATACGCTGTATCAATCGCTTTAGCAGTTAATGGAGTAACTCAACAAGCGGTTGTATACGACCCCAATCGCGATGAATTATTTACTGCGACTCGTGGTGCGGGTGCCTACCTAGATCGCCGTCGTTTGCGTGTGGCAACGCAAGATCGATTGAACAACTCTTTAATTGGCACTGGTTTTCCGTATCGTGAAGACCAAGACCTTGAAAAGTACCTAAAGATTTTTGCTGAGATGTCACGTCAATGCGCTGGCTTACGTCGCCCAGGCGCTGCTTCATTGGACCTGGCTTATGTTGCAGCTGGCCGTTACGATGGATTTTTTGAGAGTGACCTCAAGCCTTGGGATATGGCTGCAGGAGCCTTATTAATTACTGAGGCGGGTGGTTTGGTTGGCAACTACCGCGGCGAAGAAGGTTTCTTAAAGAGTGGCGAAGTGATGGCTGCTAATCCACGCATTTATGCTCAAATGGTGCAGTGCCTCTCTAAGTATTCTGCTTGCTAGGGCAGAATAAAAAACCAAAGAACCAAAATACCAATAATCCAGTTACTACATTGATTGAATATCTAGGCTTTAATTAAATCCATCGCACGCACGCCATGTGCATCGATCAACAAGGCATTTGCTCGTGGTGCAGTTGCCTCTGGGTGGTCCAAGTCCCAGTCTGATAGCACCCAGCGTTGCCAAGATTGATTTCCTAGTGACTCTTGATGGTGTCCTGGTCTGTGGGTATGACCATGAATTAATTTATCAGCGCCATATTCACGAACTATTGCTGCGCATGCTTGCGTAGTGACATTCGTTTTAATTTGATTTTGTTGATAAGCGGTATGAGAAGCACGTTCATAATTTGCGTGACTATTAGTGCGAAGTTGTTTAGCTATAGATCTTCGCCAATGAATGGGTAGGGAGAGAAATAATTTTTGCAGCCAGGGTTTCCTGACCCACCCGCGAAATAGTTGATAGCCAATGTCGGCAGTACACAGAGCATCACCATGGGCAAGAAGATATTTGTGACCAGCAATTTCAATAAGCGCAGGATCTGTCAGTACGGTCATTCCAGTCTTCTTTAAAAACGCGGGACCAATCAGGAAATCTCGATTACCGTGGATGTAATAGGTTTTAACCTTATTTGATAGATTCGCGAGCGCTTGCTTAACCTCATGTTGAAATGGTGATCGATCGCCAGCATCATCACCAACCCAATATTCAAACAAGTCACCCAATATAAAGACAGACTCGGCCTGAGATGCGTCCTTTTCGCAAAAGTCAAAAAAGCGCTGCGCCGTCAAGGGCATTGACGGCGTTAAATGTAAATCTGAAATGAGCAATGCGCTCGTGTGATGCGGAATCATTCCTCGAGAACGGTAGCTTTCTCGATCACCACATCTTCAGTTGGTACGTCTTGATGAAAGCCTGAGTTACCAGTCTTCACTTTGCGAATAGCATCTACCACATCCATGCCATCACTAACCTTGCCAAAAACCGCATAACCCCAGCCCTGAGCGCTTGGGGCTGTATGGTTTAAGAAATCATTGTCATTGACGTTAATAAAAAATTGCGCTGTTGCAGAGTGCGGATCACTGGTGCGAGCCATGGCAATCGTGCCGCGCTCATTTTTAAGACCGTTATTGGCTTCATTTTCAATTTCATCACCAGTGGGTTTTTGTTTCATGCCTGGCTCCATGCCGCCACCCTGAATCATGAAGTTATCAATTACGCGATGAAAAATTGTGCCATCGTAGTGACCGCTCTTTACGTATTGCAAAAAATTGGCAACGCTTTTAGGTGCCTTAGCAGAATCGAGGGAGAGGGTGATATCACCCTTATTGGTTTTTAGGAGTACCTTCGCCATTGCTTGATTTACCTTCTAATGTGTTAGTGGAAGAATTTGATGCAGGATTAACAGTGTTATTGACACCTTTAGCCTGTGGCTTCAGTAGGTTCAATAAGAATTTTGCACGGTTAGTGTAGAGACGTTGATTTAATTGGGTGTTGGCGGCGGCATCTTCGTAGGCCTTAGCGCCAAGACGCACATAGACTTCTCCTAGATTGGCTGCTGCAAGGCTGTAGCTTGGCCTGAGTTTTAGTGCCAGCTCAAGATAGTCACGCGCCTCAATCCACCTTCCTTGATTAGCAGCAATTGCTGCCAGATTGTTATAGGGCTCTGGCAGTTCTGGAAATTGCTGGGTGATTTCAATCAAGGTTTTCTTGGCGCCATCGAAATCACGCAATTCAAGTTGCAATCTTGCTTTGATATAACGCAACTGGACATTGCGAGGGGTCTTTTTTAGACGGTCATTAATTGCGTCAATCGCATCTTGATACCTACGCGCTTTGACAAGCTTTTCAATATCTGATGGAACTGCATTTTTGGTAACCGGATCTGGTTCAATGATCAGAAATGATAAAAAGGGAACGCCAACCGTTTCTGAGAGTTCCGGATTTAAGGGGTCGTAGGGCGCATCAGTGGAAAGGCGAGGAGGGTCGCTTGGCCCGTAGCCACCAAGATAGGGTTGCGTTTGGGCTTCCGGAGATTTCGCTTCTTGTTTATTGAGTGCAGCAATTTGAGCATCTGCCTGTTGCTGAGCAGCAGTGCTGCAGCCGACAATAACTACCGCGCTGGCAAAGATGGCAGTGGCTTTAAAGGGGCTTGAAAATAGTGATTTGATGGACTCAAACATAGAACTGAAGGTGGAAAACTGGCTCATTCGATATACTCAGCGCTCAGTCTAACAAATTAGCGTCGCCTTACCCCTTCTTTATACCCCTATGCTGCACATCTATAACACCCTTAGCCGTTCAAAACAGGTTTTTAAGCCCATCGAGCCAGGCAAGGTAAGGATGTACGTTTGCGGCATGACAGTCTATGACTTTTGCCACATTGGACATGCTAGGGTCATGATTGTCTTTGACATGGTGGTTCGCTGGTTAAGGGCAAGTGGTTATGAAGTGCTTTATGTTCGCAACATCACAGATATTGACGACAAAATAATTAATCGCGCCCTTGAGAATGGTGAGCCCATTGCAGCGCTGACCAATCGTTTCATAGATGCTATGCATGCAGATTCGGATGAGCTTGGGCTAATGCATCCCGATCAAGAGCCACGTGCTACCGACTACATTAAACAAATGCAGGGGATGATCGGTAGATTAATTGAAAATGAACTGGCTTATCAGGCTGAAGATGGTGATGTGAACTTCGCAGTTCGTTTACTCCCTCGGTATGGGCAGCTATCAGGAAAAACTTTAGATGAGTTAAATGCTGGCGAGCGTGTAGCAGTGGGCGGTGGAAAACGTGACCCGCTTGATTTTGTTTTATGGAAGAGCGCTAAACCAGAAGAGCCGGCGGATACCCGCTGGTCTTCTCCGTGGGGTGAAGGTAGACCAGGTTGGCATATTGAATGCTCTGCCATGTCATGCGATTTACTGGGTGAACATTTTGACATTCATGGTGGCGGAGCTGACTTGCAGTTTCCGCATCACGAAAATGAGATTGCCCAAAGTGAAGGGGCCTTGTATGGCCAGGATCGCAAAGAGGATGATGCGCCATTTGTAAATTATTGGATGCATAACGGGCACATCCGTGTAAATGAAGAAAAAATGTCTAAATCCTTGGGTAACTTTTTTCTCATTCGGGATGTATTAAAGAGTTTCGATCCCGAGGTATTGAGATTTTTTATGCTCAAGGCGCATTACCGAAGCCCAATTAATTACAGTGACGCGCAATTAGAGGAAGCGCGCTCTGGTTTAGTGCGCCTGTATACAGCTTTGGCACAAGTCCCAACTGCAACTAACATTGCTTTAGATGGTAATAGCCCATGGGTTCAGCGCTTTACTGAGGCAATGAATGATGATTTCAATACTCCTGAAGCGATTGCCGTTTTATTTGAGTTAGCGAGCGAGGTCAACCGCGCTCAAGGTCAGGACAAAGTTACTCTTGCGTCTCATCTGAAGGCTCTGGGAGGCGTTCTGAACTTCTTGCAAAAGGATCCAACTCAATTCTTGCAGATGGGGTCTAAGACTGGTGATGGTTTACAAGCGCAGGACATTGAAGATCAAATTGCTGCACGTGCCGCTGCGAAGCAGTCAAAAGATTTTGCTAAAGCAGACCTCATTCGTAAAACCTTACTTGACCAAGGTATTGTTCTGGAGGATAAGCCTGGTGGAATTACGGAATGGCGTAGAGCATAGTGGTGACCACCAAAGAAAAATTAGCCTCTAATCCAGGTGCCCCAGACTATTGGGAGCAAGCTTGTCGCGATTTAATGAAACAAGATCGCATCATGAAAAAAATCATTCCTAAGTACGGTTCTGGATTTTTAGTTACTAGAGGCGATGCGTTTACGACGCTTGCCAGAGCAATCGTTGGTCAACAAATTTCTGTGACTGCTGCGCAAGCCGTTTGGGATAGGGTGCTTCTTGCAAGCAAGAAAAAGATGAGCCCTAAAAACATTTTGGCTTTATCAGTGGAGGAGTTGCGCGGCGCAGGTCTTTCTGGGCGCAAGGTCGAATATATTCGAGATTTAGCTGACCATTTTGACTCAGGTCGTCTTCATGCCAATCAATGGAAAAATATGGACGACGAGAGCGTGATTGAGGAATTAAGCTCAATTCGGGGTATTGGACGCTGGACAGCAGAAATGTTCCTCATTTTTAACCTCATCCGTCCCAATATCCTTCCTTTGGATGATATTGGCCTAATTAAGGCTATTTCCCTCAATTACTTCAGCGGGGAGCCTGTTAGCCGTCATGAGGCGAGGGAAGTAGCGGCAAATTGGGCCCCGTGGCGTACGGTTGCCACTTGGTATATGTGGAGAAGTATCGACCCCATTCCGGTTGAATATTAAAATCAGACTATGAAAACGACTTTCCTGGATTTTGAGCAGCAAATCGCCGAATTGGAGTCAAAGATCGAAGAGCTGCGTTTTGTGCAAGATGAGTCATCGGTGGATATTTCCGATGAGATCAAAACGCTTTCTGAAAAAAGTCTTCAGCTCACTAAAGATGTGTATGCCAATTTGACACCATGGCAAGTTTCTCAAGTCGCTAGACATCCTCAAAGACCTTACACGCTGGATTACGTCAGTGCCTTATTTACGGATTTTCATGAGCTGCATGGTGATCGTACTTTTGCAGATGATCAATCGATTATTGGCGGCTTAGCGCGTTTTGATGGAGAACCCTGTATGGTGATAGGTCATCAAAAGGGTCGTGATACCAAAGAGCGTGCCTTGCGCAACTTTGGTATGAGTCGCCCTGAGGGTTATCGCAAAGCAATGCGTTTGATGCGGCTTGCTGAAAAATTTGGTATTCCGGTATTTACCTTTGTCGATACGCCAGGTGCGTTCCCCGGTATTGATGCGGAAGAGCGTAATCAATCTGAAGCGATTGGACGCAACCTCTATGTTCAAGCTGAGTTAGAAGTGCCTATTATTGCCACCATCATTGGTGAAGGTGGTTCAGGAGGAGCCCTTGCAATTGCAATGGGCGATGTGGTTTTGATGTTGCAAAATTCCACCTATTCTGTAATTTCTCCTGAGGGTTGTGCCTCCATTTTGTGGAAGACGGCGGATAAGGCCTCTGAAGCAGCTGAGCAGCTAGGCTTAACTGCTCAACGACTAAAGGTGCTTGGCTTGATTGATAAGATTGTTGCAGAGCCAATTGGTGGCGCTCATCGTGATTACGATGTGATGATGAGCAATATGCGCAAGGCACTTGCAGAATCGCTCAAGACTTTTGATGGTATGAAAACCGATGCATTACTTGAGCGACGCCATGAGCGCTTAATGAGTTATGGCAAGTTCAAGGAAGTTACGTCAAAGTCCTAAGGCAACGAAGCGAATTGCGGTTGCCCTTAGTGGCGGCCTGGATTCGGTAGTGTTGCTGGATACGGTTTGTCGTTCGCAAACCCAAGGTAAAGCCCCCGCAGTAGAAATCTTTGCCTTTCATATTCATCACGGCTTGCAAAAGTTGGCTGATGATTGGCTATTATTTTGTGAAAAACTTGCCAAAAAATATCGAATTCACTTTGACTTTCGCTTATTGCACTTAGGAGTTCAAGGCAGCATTGGCAATATTGAAGGGCGTGCCCGCAAGGGCCGGTATGAAGCCTTAGCGGATCTTTGTGAAGAGCATGGTGTGACAGATCTATTGCTTGCACATCATCAAAATGATCAAGCGGAAACAGTGCTTCTGCAATTGCTGCGAGGTTCAGGTATTGCAGGATTATCTGGCATGCCTGACATGCGTGACTTGAAATCTCAAAATACACATATCACGCTATGGCGTCCGCTACTAAATCAAAGCCGAGCTGAACTTGAGTCATATGCAAAAGCGCATCGGCTTAAGTGGATAGAGGATCCAAGCAATCAGGATGATGTATTTAAGCGCAATGCAATACGCAAGCAAATTATTCCTAAATTAGAAAAACTGCAATCAGAGGCGGTTGCTAATCTTGCAAGAAGTGCTGGCTTGATGGGTGAGTCACAGATCCTATTGGACCGCTTAGCTCAAATTGATGGCAAACCTATTTATCAAAAAGAGAGCCTTGACGTAAGGCAACTTAAATCTCTCGCAAAACGTGACCTACCAGCAGCGAATAATGTTTTGCGTTACTGGCTGAAAAGCAATGGTCTTGGTATGCCTTCACAGGAAAGGCTTAATGCTTGGTGGCAAGATCTTTCAACAGTGAAGTCAGATGCCCAATTGGAATGGTTGCATGACGGGAAAACTATTCGATTTTGGCGAAATCAATTACAAGTACCAACCGCGCAAGATATTGATGCAGGGGGATGGATTTTTAAGCCTGTAGCAAGTAGAAGTAAAAACCCAGGAGTAAGTGCTGCCTGGATTACTGAAGCTCAAAAGAAAGGCTTAATTCATGCCAAGAAAAGATCTGGTGCTGAAAAAATGCAAATTAAGCCTAATGCACCCCGCAGAACTCTAAAAAATTTATTTCAAGAGGGTGATGTTCCTCCTTGGCAGAGGCATGCGCCTTTGCTTTATATCGGCGAGGATCTCATCGCCGTCGCTGGGGTAGGGGTGAGCTACCCGCATTTAATTTATTCGGGAGCTAGGGTTTGGCCAGAGTGGCTTCAGACGCTTAGCTAGAGCTTAAAACCCTGTAAAATAAAGCACTTTTAAGATCATTGGAAATATTTTTCCTATTTAACAGACGATTTTTATGGCTCTAATTGTTCATAAATATGGCGGCACTTCGATGGGTTCTGTTGAACGCATTGCGAATGTTGCAAAGCGCGTTGCAAAGTGGATGCGTGCTGGCCATCAAGTAGTAGTTGTGCCATCGGCAATGTCAGGCGAGACAAATCGCTTGTTAGGCTTGGCAAAAGAAATTAATCCAAATCCAAGTCCACGTGAGTTGGATCAAATTGCCTCTACAGGTGAGCAGGTCAGCTCCGGTCTCTTAGCTTTGGCTTTAATGAATGAAGGCATTGATGCAGTTAGTTATGCCGGTTGGCAGGTCACAGTCAATACTGATTCATCATTTACCAAGGCGCGTATTAAAAGTATTGATGACCAAAAGATTTTGAGTGACCTGAAAGCAGGTCGCGCTGTGGTGGTGACGGGATTCCAAGGTGTGGACCCAGAGGGGAATATCACCACCTTGGGTCGTGGTGGATCAGACACCTCGGCCGTAGCAATGGCGGCCGCACTAAAGGCTGATGAGTGTCTCATCTATACAGACGTTGATGGTGTTTACACAACCGATCCGCGTGTTTGTGAAGATGCGCGCCGCCTAGATAAGATTACCTTTGAAGAGATGCTAGAGATGGCCAGCTTAGGCTCGAAGGTATTGCAGATTCGTTCTGTCGAGTTTGCTGGTAAGTACAAAGTTAAAACCCGTGTTCTGTCATCGTTGACAGACCCATTGATGCCTTTAGACCAAGAGATGAAGTCTGGCACCTTGATTACATTTGAAGAGGATAGCACTATGGAAGCCGCCGTTATTTCCGGTATCGCCTTTGCGCGTGATGAAGCGAAGATTACCGTTCTCGGAGTTCCTGATCGACCAGGTATTGCTTATCAAATTTTGGGTCCCATCGCTGATGCAAATATTGATGTGGACATCATCATTCAGAACCAATCAGTTGATGGCAAAACGGACTTCACCTTTACCGTACCACGCGCTGATTATCAAAAGGCCTTGGATATTCTGAAGAACACCGTACAAGCGCATATTGAAGCTAAAGAAATTTCAGGTGACCCTAAAGTTTCTAAGGTGTCTGTTGTTGGTGTTGGAATGCGTTCCCATGTAGGTATTGCGAGCAAAATGTTCCGCACATTATCGGAAGAGGGCATCAATATCCTCATGATCTCTACTAGTGAAATCAAAATATCTGTAGTGATTGATGAGAAATATATGGAATTGGCAGTACGCGCCTTACACAAGGCGTTTGAGTTAGATCAGAAATAAACCTATCAGAAGGTCAATAAAACCCCTCAGAAGCGGTTATCCGTTAAACTGTGGGGCGCAAGTTAAGCAGTAAACCGCAGTAAAAAGTACGGAGACGTGGCCGAGCTGGTCGAAGGCACTCCCCTGCTAAGGGAGCATCGGGGCTAAAACTCTGATCGGAGGTTCGAATCCTCTCGTCTCCGCCAGTACTTTGCAAATAAACCCAGTAAATTCAGTGAATTTCTGGGTTTTTTGTTGCCTATTAGTTTTCATAACTTACTGATAATAAAGGGATAATTCTTATATAGAATATTATTTGTTGCTTAGCAGCAAATAATTGTTGCAATACAGCAAAAAGTTTGGAACAATGGTGCATCGCAACAAAAAAATGTAACCATATTCATAAAGGATTAATCATGTTCCAAAATCAATTAAACGATCAAATCGCTCAAGCTCAAGCTAAAGCTGTTGAGAATGCTAAACATTTGGCACAAGTAGCTGTTGAAAGTGCTCAAGAATTGGCAGAAATCAACCAAGCTGCTGCTAAAGATGCATTGGCTGCTGCTCAAGATGCTAGCTCACAGTTGTTGGCTATCAAAGATGCTCAACAATTAGCTAAGTTGGCTCAGCCTGAAGCTGCTCAAGAAGCTGCTAAGTATGCTGCTGCTTATCAAGCTAAAGTTAGCAAAGTTGTTCGTAACGGCAACAAAGAAGTAGCTCAAGTTGTTGATGCTTCTATTGATGATGCTCGTGATGATTTAGTTAAGTTTGTTAAAGAAGCTACTAAATCTGCTCCTGCTGGTTCTGAGGCTTTTGTATCTGCATTCAAAACTGCATTCGAAGCTTCTATTCAACAGTTTGACCAAGTACGTGCAACTGCTACTGATGCATTCGCTAACTTTGAAAAGAATGTTGACGCTGCATTGGCTAGCCTCCAGGGCAAATATGCTGTAGCAAAGCCTGCTGCAAAAAGCCGTAAAGCTGCTTAATTCGTTTTAGCTGCTAATCAAAAAACCGCCTTCGGGCGGTTTTTTGTTGGTTAAAAATAATCAATACTGATCAGATTCGACTCTAAAACCCTAATAGCTTATGCCATCTACGGCTTTTAGGTAGCCCTGAATGTACTGGGGCGGAATATATACAACAGTCGTAATGCCAGCTTTAGATCCAATCTTGAGCTCAAATCCATTTTTTAGGTTTTGTTTTAAGAATGCATCGGTTACCTTGATGGATAGTAGTTCTTTAAACATGCATCCCCGAGGCTCACATAGTCCCGCTTCCTTAGAAATGACTTTGAAATTGCTTGCTGGCGCACCCATAAGGCTGGCGGAGTAATAGTCACGCACCTGATTAAAGTAGGTGAGGTGCACCTGAATTTCATAGGTCTTTACACCTTGCTGTGATTCTGCGGTTCGAAGATTAAACATTTCATAGGTATTGGCTTCATCCATCGTGTTGATGGATGGGCCTGTAAATGTTTTGCCACCAGTCGCAGGATTTGGGGTGACGATAGTTGATTGATAAACGTCGTTTACCTCCCATGAGCTGATCTTTTTGTCGTTATTAGCGCAAGCGCTTATGCCCAGGGCAATGGTGATGAGTAGTGCAACGCGATACATAAATGACTCCTTTGTTTCCCCAAATAATACTATCGCCATTCCCTCAGGCTGTATTTAGCTGATTTCTCCAATTTTTAATCCCGAATTTTGCAAATGATGTGGATTTATTAGGGTTTTTCTTAGGTAATTATTCAACTTCACAACTTCACATGTTGTGAAGTTGTGATATAGTGTGAAGACTGGGAGATGAAATGAAGAAACAAACACCGAAAACACATCAAGCTTTGGAGTGGATTGGAAGGGGGATGAGTGCAGCTCAAGCCGCTAGAAAAATGGAAATCTCAGAGTCCAGCGTGTATGCCGCTCTTAGAAAAACGCGAGCGAAAGATATGGGGTGCTGTCCAACATGTGGTCACAAAATAAGGAACTAAGATGAAAAAAATATTATTAGCAGGCGCAACAATTACTTTGGCTGCATTTGCATATGCAAACGTATCTTCCGATTCATCTGAGTTAGTCAGTCAGCAATGCAAGATCTCTGCAGAGGCGGTATCAACATTGAAGGTTTTGCAATATGGCAATACATCTATTCGCAAAGATGTAGCCAGCTTGATTGATAGACACCTTAAAACCATCGAAAACAAAGAATTGGCTTATAAAAAGCTAAATTTGATGGTGGATGATAAATCCAATAATGCTGCTACGCTTGAATCGAAGTATTGTTCGTAATCTGAATTTAGGGTTCTTGTGACTCAGATTGCCGAGTGTTCTGAGTGTGGAAATACTCGAGGTCTATTTGGTGAGTGTCCTCACTGCGGATCATCTATACCTCCACTTCTTGCTGTAGATGTAGTTGAATTTAATATCAAGCAAGGTAATCCAAGCGTGGAGGATGCAATGGATATCCTTGCAGATAAAATTCGCGATCTCCAAGAGTTGGGAATGAAGTCTATTATTTTGATTCATGGGTATGGCTCTAGTGGAGAAGGTGGTCGCATTAAACGAGCCATACACGAAGCGCTTGAGAGCAATCACCATGCAGACCGGGTTGAGGAGTATTTCTTCGGGGAAAACGTTCCTTATGGAAGCGCCGCCTTTCATGATTTGATGAAGAAGAGGCCGGGACTGAAGCGATATATACGGCATTTCAAGACCTCTAATGCTGGAATAACTGTATTACTTCTTGGGTCTAAGTATAGAAATGCTTAGAATAGACCTCAATACAGAGGACTAAGATGACAGCAAAAAAATCTGAACACGCGGATCAACTTATTGAGGAGTTTAAATCCCTAGTAGTTGATGCCGAAGCTTTAATTAAGGCAACCCACGATAATCCTAGCGAAACGATCGCAAACTTACGCGATAAGGCTTTAGAAACAATTTCAGGCGCCAAGGAAAAAATTGCAAGTCTAGAGGGAGGTCTGGCTGATAAGGCTAAGGATGTAGCAGCTGGAGCCGACGAGTTTGTGCATCGTAATCCATGGGAGGCTATTGGTGTGGCTGCTGGGTTAGGCATATTGATTGGTCTATTAATCCGTCGACGCTAAAAGTTTATGTCCCAAGAAAACTTACTGTCCTCTATAAAAAATCTGGTAGCTACTGGCGCGTCAATTGCAAAAACGCGCTTAGAGCTTCTGTCAGTCGATGTGCAAATCGCCAGGGTTCAATTTCTGCAGTCATTTGTCATGATCGTATCCGCATTATTTTTTCTGTTCTTTGGGTTGTTGATGCTTGCGCTCTTGATTGTTATCTACAATTGGGAGTCTGACCGATTGATGGCACTTAGTTTGCTTGCTGGTGCTTTTCTATCCATTGGCATGATCTTGGCCGCTTTGGTTATTCAGTCATTGCGAACCATGCCTAAATTGTTTGAGGCATCAATTGCTGAGCTTGCAAAAGATACTGAAGCGCTAAATCGTTAACTTATGAGTCAAAAGCTGAAAGATTTATTGGACAGACGCTCTGAATTGCAAATGCAATCCCAAAAAGAGCGACTTGATATGGCGCATCATTTTGAACCATGGCAAAAGCCTTTATCTTGGGCTGATAAGGGCATCGATGCATTTCATTTTGTAAGGGACAATCCTTTGTTATGGACCAGCGCTTTTGCAGCACTGGCCCATTACAAGCCTAAGTGGGCCAGTAAGGTGTTGGCTCTTGGATGGGGTGCCCTAAAGGTATTAAAAACTGCTAAAAAATTAGTTTAGATTTAACTTATTAATTTACTTTATAGGTGTTTGAAAATAGCATGAGCAATTCAAAACCTTGGGTTAAAAATTATCCTCCAGGCGTAGATCCAGAAATCGGTCCCCTGGAGTATTCATCTTTAGCCGAGTTTTTTGAGTTTTGCTTTGACCAGTTTGGTAATCGACATATAGCCGTGTCGATGGGTAAGTCGTTTACATACCAAGAGATTGATCGGCTATCTAAAGACTTCGCATCCTATTTGCAGAGCTTGAACCTTGAGAAGGGCGCTCGCATCGCCTTAATGTATCCAAATGTAATTGAATATTTGATTGCGATGATTGGTGTTCTGCGTGCTGGTTATGTCGTGGTGAACATTAATCCTCTGTATACAGCGCGAGAACTTAAAGAGCAATTACTCGATAGCGGGGGCGCCGTTATTGTCTTGATGGAAAATTTTGCTCATATCTATGAGCAAATTGCTGATTCAGTCCGTGTGGGCACTGTGATTGTCAGTAGCCCTGGTGAATTATTGGGCATGAAAGGGCATCTTGTTGATTGGGTGGCGCGCAATGTGAAAAAAATGATTCCGAAATGGAACGTTAATCACATTAGATTTAAAGAGGTGCTTGCAATTGGTCAAAGAAGGGTGTTTCAGAAGCCCTCCATTAACTTGAACGATATAGCCTTTTTACAGTACACCGGGGGTACTACCGGGGTCTCTAAAGGCGCCGTGCTGCTTCATAAAAATATTCTATCTAATTTAGCACAAATAAAGATGTGGTTGAATCCTGGGCTCAAGAATGAAGACCAACAACTACAGTTCTTGTGTGCGCTGCCAATGACACACATATTTGCTTTAACTGCCTGTGCTTTTCTGGGAATCGCTAAAGGTGCCATGCTCATTCTGGTTGCCAACCCTCGAGATATTGATGGCTTTATCAAGTTACTTATCAAGCACCCCAAAATTAATATCTTTCCTGGTGTGAACACTTTATTCCATGCACTAATACATCGTCCAGAATTTAAAAAGGTTAAGTTTTCCAATTTATTGGTGACTATCGGTGGCGGTATGGCTGTTCATCGAAAAACAGCCGATCATTGGCAAGCCCTTACTGGATGCCCAATCGCACAAGGCTATGGCTTATCAGAAACCTCACCGGTAGTCTGCGTCAACAGTCCTTTAGAAAATCATTTCACGGGGCATATTGGCCCTCCCATGCCAAGCACGGATGTGGTTATTCTCGATGAAGATGAGGTTCAGGTTCCAGATGGCACCCCTGGAGAAATTTGCATTAAAGGTCCTCAAGTCATGGCTGGCTATTGGAATAAGCCAGACGAAACGGCAAACTGCATGACCTCAGATGGCTACTTTAAATCTGGGGATATTGGTTTGATCACTGAAAGTGGCCACATTCAAATCGTAGATCGCAAAAAGGACATGATTGTGGTCGCAGGATTTAAAGTATTCCCAAATGATGTCGAAGATATATTGTCACGCATGCCTGGAGTGCGAGAGTGTGCAGTCATTGGTGTGCCTCATCGCAAACTTGGGGAGATAGTCAAAGCATATATCGTGAGGTCTGATCATCATCTGACCGAAGCGGATGTTTTGCAGTATTGCAAAGAGTCTCTAACCAGTTATAAGAGACCTAGAAAAGTTGTATTTGTAAATGATCTTCCTAAATCAAATGTTGGGAAGATATTGCGCCGAGAACTGCGCAATCTTTAGCCCCACAAATATTTCAAAACAACCCGTTTGAACTTAGATTTTAGGAGTCTTACCAACTATTTTTGGCGCTCGCAGAAAATCAAAATCTACGCCTTTGTCTGCTTGCATCACCGTATCAAGGAATAATTTCTTATATCCTCGTTCGGCCGTTGGAGTCACTACAGGATTTTCCTTGGCGCGTTTCGCTAGTTCTTCGGCGCTAATCAGCAAGCTAATTTCACGATTTTTAACCGAGAGACGAATGCGATCACCATTGCGTACATATGCAAGGGGGCCACCAATTGCAGACTCGGGGGTAACGTGCAACACAATAGTTCCAAAAGCAGTGCCACTCATACGGCCGTCAGAAATCCGCACAATATCCTTTACTCCAGCACGAGCCAACTTCATTGGAATAGGGATGTATCCTGCCTCAGGCATGCCTGGGGCCCCCTTAGGGCCAATATTTTTCAGTACCAAAATATCATCTGAGGTGACATCGAGATCAGGGCTATCAATGCGGTTCGCTAGATCTTCTGCGTTCTCAAAGACCACGGCACGACCTTCATGTTCCATGAGCTTTTCATTAGCGGCAGACTGTTTGATGATCGCACCGCCAGGCGCTAAATTACCATGCAAGACAGCAATACTGCCGCGAGGATAAATGGGGTCATTTAATTTACGAATGACATCTTGCTTGAAGCTAGGAGGTCCTGCATCAATCTCTTCGCCTAAAGTTCTGCCAGTAACGGTTATGGCATTAAGCTTGAGTAGTGGCTTGAGTTCGCGCAGCAAAGTAGTCATGCCGCCTGCATCATGGAAGTTCTCCATGTAGTGATCACCTGATGGCTTTAAATCTAACAGGACAGGCGTCTCATCACCCATCTTATCTAAGGCATTTAGATCGATTTCAAGACCCATGCGCCCAGCAATGGCTGCTAAGTGGACAATCCCATTGGTTGATCCGCCGATTGCTAATAGAACGCGCATAGCGTTCTCAAAAGCATCTGCTGTGAGAATCTTGTCGATGGTTAAACCATCCTTGGCCATTTGTACGGCTCGAGTCCCTGTCTCCTCCGCAACACGAATGCGATCTGCAGTTACTGCAGGTGGCGATGCGCCACCAGGAACCGTCATACCCAGTGCCTCGGAGATACAAGCCATAGTACTAGCTGTGCCCATGACCGAGCAAGTACCTACGCTGGCCACTAGTTGGTCATTCACCTCATCCTTTTCAAGCTCATCAATCTCGCCAGCGCGAAATTTTCCCCAATAACGTCGACAATCCGTGCAGGCACCAACGCGTTCGCTACGATGTGAGCCCGTCAGCATAGAGCCGGTTATCAACTGTATTGCAGGCAAGCCTGCTGAAGCGGCCCCCATTAATTGCGCGGGCACAGTCTTATCGCAACCTCCAATCATGACTACCGCATCCATGGGTTGAGCGCGTAGCATCTCTTCTGTATCCATGGACATTAAATTGCGCAGATACATTGATGTGGGAGATGAAAAACTTTCATGAATGGAAATCGTCGGGAAGTCCATTGGCAGCCCGCCTGCAAGCATCACGCCACGTTTTACTGCCTCAATGAGTTGCGGCATATTGCCATGACAAGGGTTGTAAGAGCTACCTGTATTGATGATGCCAATGACTGGGCGATCTAATGCGCTATTGGTATAGCCAGCACCTTTAATAAACGCCTTGCGCAAAAATAAAGAGAAGCCTTTGTCTCCATAACTAGTCAAGCCTTTGCGCAGACCGCTTTCAGGGGCAGATTTTTTATCTTTGGAGTTCGAGCTCATATATATTTGGGTGGTCTCGATCTAATTCTATTTATTTTGTATTTAGCTTGATTGTAGCGATACCAGCGATGCTCTGTTTAAGGGCTTCCGCCCCAGCGGTATTGCCAAGAAATACCTACCGCGTTGTAGCTGGTATCAGTTCGTGAGTAAACCCCTTTACTCGCACTGAGGCGAATGGAGTTGCTCTTATCAAGCGGGTAAGACAGAGTGCTGCCAAAACGCCAATTCTCTTGTGTGCCATTTACTGGCAAACCATTGAGATAGGTTTGGCCGCCTGTGAAATACGTCGCATCAGCAGAAATCCAAGCTGTACTAGGAAAGTAGTAAATCAGATGGGTTTCACCTGAATAAATGGGGTTTTGCGAGAGCGTATTGCTACCCATGTAATTATTGTTACTGGTATAAATAGTTGCCATGCCCGCAAGTTCGAGTCGCCAAGGCCCGACGGCTTGAGAGAGCCCCATTGCTGGCTGAATAAGAGATCGATTGGCTCCCACATTTATCATCTGATTACTGTTGTACTTCCCCCAGGGAATCGATGCCGCAATACTTGCCCCAATAATTAAATCTTGCTGATAGTTTATGAATTCACTATTGGTAAGCGCTGGTGCGCCGTATAAATTGACTGATGCTTTGATGAGAGGGTCGGATAGCCCCTCGGCGGAAGCGTTGATTGTTTGTGCGCCTACTTGCCCGGTCCCCGATAATTCAGCATAGGGTAGTACCAAAGTTAATCGACCTGATTGACCTGCGACATCAATAACATGAGTAAGGCTGAGGGCTTGAGTGTTTAGCGTGTATGAACCACTTTTGGCCTGCGCTAAACCACCAGTGAGAAAGTTGATGCCTATTGGTGCATTCGAATATGCTCGTGCTTCAATTTCTTGGGAATGAGCATTTGGTAAGATCAATAAGGCAAGTGATACAAGGCCAGCTTGAATCAGCAGTGCTTGAAATATTCCCCAAGAACGGGTCATCACATTCAACTTAGTTGGTACGTGAATTTTTTGACCCAAAAAATAGACTCAAAATATGTTCTTGACCCATGATGAGTTGCATACCTGCAAGCATTAAGTATGGCCAAATGATTAGCCAATACACAATTGACATGGCAAGTAGTCTTAAGGGGTTTGCTTGACCAAAGGATGCCATGGATGCCAAAAAGTGCTTGCCATGAAAGAGGCCTTCAATACCTGCCTCAAGATAATTTAAGCCTAAAACAATTACTATATAAATAAGTGATACCACAAAGAGCGATTTAACAATGCCATGGGCCTTATCAACCTTCACTGGATAAATTGCTTGCCCAATTAATAAGAACTTCGCAGTAATTCCTGCTTTTACTAAAGCGAAGCCAAAAATGCTGAGTGGAATAGGGCGCTCTTCAAGCAAAGTAGCCGCTAAAAATGCTAGAGCGCAAAACCATGTGCCCAAATAAAGAGTTAGAGCAAATGCTTTTTTTGCCTCATCTACTAATTTTTCTTTAAAACTTAATCTTGATGCATTGGCTTTTAAAGCGGTATTCATATCAGAATTCAATCAATTCGAGTTAGGCATTGCAGCAAGATTCACTATTTGAGCAAGAGCTCATTGTCTCAATGGGTGCAGGTTCATTGGTGTAGCGAGCAATATAAGCTTTGTTGCCTTTGAGTGCGAACTTAATCCAGACAAAGTGTCCAGATCCAGGTGCAACGGATATTGGTTCGCCGTTGAGATTCCACATTTGATCTAGGACGATATCTTGATTGCCATTGGGTTCAATGATTTCTAGTTTGTCGCCAACTGAAAAGCGATTCTTGACATCAATCTTCACTCGTCCAGTTGCATGATCCACATCTAAGGTTTCACCGACATACAAACTTCTTCCGGATAAAGAATGACCTCGCATATAGAGTTGATACTCTTTGTCATGGTGGCGCTCATAAAAACCATCGGTGTAACCTCGGTTTGCTAGCCCCTCTAGGTTGCCCAATAATGTTGTATTAAATGGTTTGCCTGCCACGGCGTCATTGATTGCAGAGCGATAGGCTTGGCAGGTGCGTGCTACGTAGTAAGGTGATTTGGTGCGACCTTCAATTTTGAACGAGTCAACACCCATCTTAGTCAGTCTCTCAATGTGCTCAATCGCGCGCAGATCCTTAGAGTTCATGATGTAGGTTCCGTGCTCATCTTCTTCCATTGGCATTAAATCATCAGGTCGTCTTGCCTCCTGAAGTAGTACCACATCACCACTTTGATTTTGTTGTCCAGGCTTAACCTTGTAGTCCCACCGACAAGCATTGGTGCATGCCCCTTGATTGGAGTCACGATGAGACATGTAACCAGAGAGCAGGCAGCGTCCAGAGTAAGCAATGCATAAAGCACCATGAACAAAAACTTCTAATTCCATTTCAGGGCAGTCTTGGCGAACCTCTTCAATTTCATCGAATGACAGTTCTCGAGACAGAATTACTCGACTAATGCCAACTGAGCGCCAAAATTTAGCTGATGCCCCGTTTACCGTATTTGCTTGTACTGATAAATGAATCGGCATTTCTGGCCATGCCTCTCTAGCCATCATGATTAGCCCTGGGTCTGACATGATCAGTGCATCAGGCTTGAGGGCAACTACAGGGGACATATCACGGATGTAGGTGCGTGTTTTTGCACCATGGGGCAGTAAATTTGAGACTAGGTAAAACTTTTTGCCTAACTCGTGTGCAGTATCAATGCCTTGTTTTAAGACTTCAATTTTTCCAAAGTCGTTATTTCGAACGCGTAAGGAATAGCGTGGCTGTCCGGCATAAATCGCATCTGCTCCAAAATCAAAAGCAGTCTGGAGCATTTGGAGGCTACCCGCTGGGGCAAGGAGTTCAGGCGTTTTTGTCATTACGCCATTTTAATGCTTGATTAGGGTATTTGCCTGATCTCAAACCCGTCAAAATAGCACTTTAGGCATCAATGCAGAGGGTTTTCGCATACCCAAGGTTTTCTAGCGAGGCTACTCGTCAACAATCGTGTTCTTTAATACGCCAATAGATTCAATCTCGATTTCGCAAATATCTCCAGCCTTCATAAAAACTGGAGGATTTCTGGCGTACCCAACCCCTGCGGGCGTTCCAGTGATCACCACATCGCCAGGCTCTAAAGTCATGCATTCAGTAATTAACATAATGGTCTCTGCAATACCCCAGAGAAAATCCTTGGTATTTGCATTCTGCATTACTTGACCATTTAAGCGTGATTGAATATTAAGACCATGGCAACCAGTAGGCAGTTCATCTGGCGTGACCAACCAAGGGCCAAATGCGCCAGTCTGATCAAAGTTCTTGCCGATAGTCCATTGAGTCGTTTTGCGTTGGTAGTCGCGGATGCTGCCATCGTTAAAAATACTATACCCAGCTACACAATCCAATGCAGTGTCTAGGGTGAGATGCCGTACTTTTTTGCCAACAACAAATGCAAGCTCCGCTTCGTAATCTAATTTGTCTGAAACGCGTGGTTTGATAATCGGACCTAAATGCGATGTTAGCGAGCTTGGGCCGCGCATAAAAAAACTAGGATATTCAGGCCTTGCATTGCCACCTTCTTTGGCGTGGTCGGCGTAATTGAGACCCATGCATACAATTTTTCCAGGTTTTTCAATAGGAGGCTTAAAGGAAATGGAGCTAGTATTGCCACGTATGGCACCGGAGTTATCAAGAGCGGTTTTAACCCGACTCAACAGCTCTTCATCGGCGATGATGGATTGCAGGTTATTTGGAATCTGGCTATCGGTAGCGCATAGGTTTACGAATTCATTAGCGCTTCCTTTAATCATTGCCCCAACGCTTTCAGTGCCATCTGAATTCCGATAAGCAAATAACCTCATGTGATTGTCCCCAATTGGATTAATTTATTTTTTGATCTTTAAAAGTATATGCCAGGCAAAGCGTAAATAAATGCCCAAAAGGCAAAGTGTGATAATTTGCCATAAAGTCAGCAGACTTCTAAAAGAAGACAAAAGAAGGCAAAAGTATGGAGACATCAGGTAAGCCGCTAAATGGCGGCCAAATTTTGGCAAATGCTCTGGTAAGGCAGGGTGTGGATTTAGCCTTTGGCGTTCCTGGTGAAAGTTTTTTGCCATTGTTAAACGGCTTGGTTGATCATCCCCAATTCCAATTTATTACCTGTCGTCAAGAGGGCGGTGCTGCATACATGGCAGAAGCCTATGGGAAATTGACGGGTAAGCCAGGCGTCATCATGGTTACACGTGGACCTGGGGCATCCAATGCGATGGTTGGGGTTCATACCGCATATCAAGACTCTACCCCAATGGTTTTATTGGTTGGCCAAGTTGGTACGGATATGGTGGAGCGTGAGGCGTTTCAGGAAATTGACTACCGTCGTATGTATTCTGAATGCGCAAAATGGGTGGGAAGCATCGATCGCGTGGATCGCATTGACGAATTTGTTTCCCATGCGTTTCATGTGGCACAAGCGGGTAGAAAGGGGCCGGTAGTTCTGGCCTTACCAGAAGATGTGCTTTATATGACTGGAGAGGAACATCCAGTTGCCCCAGCACATATTGTTCAGCCAGGCTTGGATGTAAACGCATTTAATCAAGCCATGCAAGTTTTTGCCAACGCCAAACGCCCAATGATTATTGCTGGTGGTGGAAATTGGAATCGCGCAGCCTGCGATAAGCTTTCTGCTTGGGCAAATCAAGAAGGTGTGCCTGTTGCTACCAGTTTTCGCTCACAAGATCTCGTTGATAACCTTGATGCCATCTTTGCTGGTGACTTGGGTATTGGTGCCAATCCGGCATTAGTGAAACGTGTGCAGAGTGCTGATGTGTTGCTGGTTATTGGAGAGCGCCTCGGCGAAATGACAACTGCAGGCTATAGCGTATTCAAGGTTCCAAAAGTAAACAATACTTTGATACACGTTCATTCAGGCTCAGAAGAATTAGGTCGCGTTTATCGACCTGACTTCGCACTCAATTGCAGTCCAGAAAATTTTTGCTCTGCTTTGAGTGCAATCAAGATGCATGGCAATTATGACTCTAATGCAGGAAAAGCATCTCATGCTGAATACCTTGCCTTTGCTAGTCCAGTTACTGTGCCTGGAGATCTGCAATTAGCGCAAATCATGAGCTCTCTACAAGATTCCATTCCTCGTGATTCGATAGTGACCAATGGCGCAGGAAACTTTGCAACATGGGTGCATCGTTTTTATCCCTATGGGCCATTTAAAACGCAGTTAGCTCCCGCAAACGGATCGATGGGTTATGGCTTGCCAGCTGCTATAGCGGCAAAAATTGTTCATCCAGATAAGGCGGTGATCGCAGTTTGTGGTGATGGTGACTTTATGATGAACTGCCAAGAGTTAGCAACGGCAGCTCGATACGATGCGTTTCCAATTATCTTTGTTGTGAATAACAACATGCTAGGAACTATTCGGATGCATCAGGAACGAGAATTTAAGTCTCGCGTCATAGCTACTGGATTAACAAATCCTGATTTTGTGAAATTCTCGGATAGCTTTGGTATTCCAGGTTTCAGGGTTACTAAAACAGAAGAATTTGCAGCTGCATTTACCAAAGCACTTGAAAGCAAAAAGGGTGCCCTCATTGAGTTGATCTTAGATCAAGAGGTAATATCCCCTAGCAAGTTACTCTCTCAATTGGGTAAATAAAAAAGAGGGCAGTGAGCCCTCTTATGATTTGACAGTTAATGGTCAGATGCGCAAGAAGATTGCTAGTCAACCTTTGCGCCAGAGTCTTTTACAACCTTAGTCCATTTAGCGATTTCATTTTTAATAAAAGCAGAGAACTGGGTAGGAGTATTGCCAACCGGTTGCGCACCCATTGCTAAATATTTTTCTCTTACAGATGGACTATTGATTGCCGCCATGAGTGTGACACTATCTTTGTTGAGAATATCCGCTGGCATATTCGCTGGCCCAACAACGCCAAACCACGAGGTTGCCTCATAACCAGGTAGATTGGCTGCCTCGGCAATCGTTGGCAAATCAGGAAATGCTGGCGAACGTTTTGCGCTAGTTACCGCTAATGCCTTCAAGCGTCCTGCGCGAATATAGTTAATTGAAGATGGCAGGTTATCAAACATGATATCGACGTTACCTGCCATAAGATCTGTTACAGCAGGGGGGCTTCCCTTATACGGTAAATGCACCATGTATGTTTTCGTCATGGATTTAAAGAGCTCGCCTGCCATGTGTATGGAGGTACCGTTACCACTCGATGCCATATTTACTTTGCCGGGATTGGCTTTTGCATAGGCAATTAAGTCGTTAACAGTGTTGATATTGTTCTTGGCGGCGAATTCTGGATTTAATACGAGAACATTTGGCAATTCAGCCACTAAAGAAATAGGTGTGAAATCCTTGATTGGATCAAATGGAAGCTTTCCACCGCCTTGTGTATAGAGCGGTAAATTGATTCCATGGGTACCCACTGAAGCCATGAGCCATGTGTAACCATCGGGCGCAGCTTTAGAAACAATTTCTGCGCCGATATTCCCGCCAGCTCCAGGCTTGTTATCAATTACTACGTTCCATTTGGCGGTGTTTAATAGTTCGTTTTGCAGCGGTCTTGCAATATTGTCAGTGGCACCGCCAGCTGGAAACGGCACAATAAAACGAATGGGCTTATTTGGATAATCGGATTGCGCAAAAGTGGGTCCAGTATTAACAAGTAAGGACGCTGTGAGAATGGTGAGTACTTTGCTTGTTAGGCCGAGAGCTTTAGATAAGCTGCTTTGTAACATGGTTGTCTCCTATTATTAACTTCATTCTGATGATGATTTGTAATAGCTTGATAAAGCATAACAGACACCCATCAAGAATCTGCGCTCAGTTCATCTTAAAAGGAGAGGTATAAAAACGAAAACCCCCAGATTTCTCTGAGGGTTTTGGTATTTGGCTCCTCGACCTGGGCTCGAACCAGGGACCTACGGATTAACAGTCCGGCGCTCTACCGACTGAGCTATCGAGGAATAAGCCGATATTATAGCAAGATGGAAACACTTCTCCCCACTTCTGTACAGATTCCCAAGGTGCTAACCATTGCTGGTTCTGATAGCGGCGGTGGAGCAGGCCTTCAGGCGGACCTCAAGGTAATTACTGCCTTAGGCGGCTACGGGATGTCTGTGATTACCGCCATTACGGCACAGAATACGCTGGGAGTTACACGGATTCAGGATGTGGATCTAGATGTAGTTGAGTCTCAGATCGATGCGGTTATATCGGATATTGGTGTTGATATCGTTAAGATTGGGATGCTGGCTAGCCCTGAAATCGTGCAAACAGTAGCAAAAACTTTACGTAAATATGGGTCTAAAAAAGTAGTTTTAGATCCCGTATTACGTGCTACCTCTGGCGCTAGTCTAGGTGGCGATGACACTGCGCAAGCAATTATTAAAGAGCTGTTTCCACTGGCTTTCTTGGTCACTCCAAACATGGATGAAGCATCCTTATTGTTGGGCCGTGATATTGCGAGTCCTGATGAATTTAAATCAGCCGCGCAAGAACTATTAGATCTGGGCTCACAGTCTGTTCTCATTAAGGGAGG
Source organism: Polynucleobacter sp. MWH-UH19D (assembly GCF_040409795.1). NCBI lineage: Bacteria > Pseudomonadati > Pseudomonadota > Betaproteobacteria > Burkholderiales > Burkholderiaceae > Polynucleobacter > Polynucleobacter sp. MWH-UH19D. The sequence goes on from NZ_CP099571.1 coordinate 892,762, forward strand.
GCATCTTGATCGTGCCCATACACAAATTACCGATTACTTAATGTGGCGGACTAATGAAGATGATCTTGAGGTTGTGCAGTCTAAAGAGTTCAAGCATTATCGCGTCAATACTGCAAACACCCATGGTACGGGTTGCTCATTGGCATCTGCAATAGCGACTTACCTCGCAGCTGGTCATGACTTATCTCATGCAGTTGCTAAAGGAATTGCATATGTGGAAGCCGGACTTGAAGCAGGTCGTTTTTTGAGTATAGGTGAGGGCCCAGGACCCTTATGGCATATGCACGATTTTTACCCAACTGCTTTATTGGATGAGAAAAAAAGCTAGCCTATTGTGATTGCGACGCGGATGAATTAGGCGCGCATCAACTCTTGTAAATGTTTTACAGCCGCCTTGGGGTCATTGGCTTGAGTGATGGCACGCACAACCGCAATAGAGCCAACACCACTTTTAGCCACTGCATGAATACTTTCTTGATCAATACCCCCGATGGCTACCAATGGGTAATGACTCATGAGTTTGGCGTATTGATATAGCCTACCTAAGCCTTGGGGTGCAGTAGGCATTTGCTTTAGATTGGTTGGAAAGACTGCTCCCATAGCGATATAACTGGGACAAAAGCGATCTGCAATCACCATTTCTGCATAGCCATGGGTGCTTATACCCAATCTAAGTCCAGCGGATCGGATTTGCTCAAGATCAGCATGCTCCAAATCTTCTTGGCCGAGATGAACGCCGTATGCTTGCGCATCAATCGCTTCTTCCCAGTAATCATTAATGAATAACAAAGTTTTACTACCTTCAGTAGCCTTAACAGCTTCTTTAATTTGTTTTCTGATCTTGTATCGATCTTCAGACTTAAAGCGCAATTGAACAGTGGGTAACTCAGCTTCCACCATGCGCTTTACCCAATCTGCATCTGGCATGACACCATAAAGACCTAAACGCTTGGGGCACTCCTTAAATGCCTTCGGGTTCATGTTCCGAGTCCATGGCAACAAATCAAAGTGCTCTGGTCTGCTTGGCCACTTAAACGGATTAAAGCCGCCATCCTGAATGGTCATCCGTGACCAAGCTTTGCCCAGCGTTTTCGCATCGGGTTCTATAAAACCCATCTCAATTGCAGCTAGAGCACCTGCGAGTTCGTAATGATCTGTAGCGAGTTCATTGTCTATGCGAGGCGGTGGAGAGCTAATGGAATAGCTTGGGATTGGCAAACACAACTCATCATGGCGATGCGCCGCAATAATTTGGTCTGCTAAATCTCGTATTAAGCTCATCTAATTACCTTTAATTCCTTAGCTTTGGTGCCAAAAGGGGGTACCAACGAGCGGGGTGCTAGCTTGCGCAGATGTTTGAGGTTTCATGGCGCCAGATAGGAAGGCGCTTCGCCCGGCATGGGTGGCCATGGTAAACGCCTTTGCCATCGCAACAGGGTCTTCTGAAAGAGCTACTGCAGTATTGAGTAAGACGCCATCAAATCCCCATTCCATCACGCTACAGGCATGAGATGGCAAGCCAAGACCAGCATCAACAATCAGAGCGACCTGGATACGATCACGCAACAGTTTCATTGCATAAGGATTGAGCGGCCCCTGTCCAGTGCCAATTGGGGCAGCCCATGGCATGATAGCCTGACAACCAGCATCTACCAAACGTTGGCACAAAATTAAGTCTTCAGTACAGTAGGGCAATACCTTGAAGCCATCTTTAATTAATGTTTCAGCTGTTTGAACTAAACGCAGGGTATCTGGTTGCAAGGTGTAGTCATCGCCAATGAGCTCTAACTTAATCCAATTCGTTTCGAATACTTCACGTGCCATCTGAGCGGTTGTGATGACTTCTTGTGGACTATGACAGCCTGCCGTGTTTGGTAATACTGGAACAGCCATTTTTTTTAGCAAATCCCAAAAGCCACTGTGTGCTTCAGCGGTGCTGGAACCTTGGCGACGTAGGCTTACCGTAATCATCGCAGGATTGGCGGCAAGCACAGCATTTTCCAAAATCTGCGGTGAAGGATAGCGAGAAGTGCCTAAGAGCAAGCGACTAGCAAAGCTCTCACCGTACAAAACTAGTGGATCAGCATGATTCATTTGGCTGGGTAGTGGCGCTGTCATAACTTTGAGATTTGGTACGTTAGTAAATGGACCTAGCCGCCTGTAACTGGGGCAATCACTTCAATTTGATCGTTTTCATTTAGAGCATGCAGAGCATATTGTGACTTCGGAATAAAGTTTAAATTCACTGCGACCGCAAAAGGCGGCTTCGCATTAATTAAGTTGAGTACATCTGCAATCATGCTCTGTGAGGGTAATTCATATTCGATTTGATTAACGATTATGCGCATACGCCTGCCTCATGAATCAAATTAGTAACGCTTAAACCTAGCTCAAGGGCGGTATTACTTTGACCACTCTCCAATAGCTCAATGGTTGCATCTAGCACCGCAGGAGAAATCATAAAACCATGACGATACAGGCCATTGATCAAGATCAAATCCGTTAACCCTTTTTCTTTTTTGATGAGTACTTCAGGGAGATTATTTTTTAGCGTTGGACGACATTGCGTTGCCATTTCTAAAATTCTCGATTCTGCAAATCCACTGTGTACTGTGTAAACAGCGCTGAGTAATTCCATGGCAGAGCGGACGCTCATTGGCGATAAGTCTTCCGATTCAATTTCAGTAGCACCAACCACGTACACATCATTCTCTTTGGGTGCAATATATATTGGATAGCGAGGATGTATTAAGCGAGTAGGTCTTCGTAATTTGACCTCGGGGGCATATAAACGGATCACCTCGCCACGCACACCCCGTAATGATCTTATGTTATTTGTATGAGATGACCAGGCATCTTTTGCGCCATTGCCCCGGCAATCAAGAATGCAATGGTATCCAGAATCGTTTCGCAAAGCTTCTGGATCTAGCTCTGTATTCCAATGACATGAAACTCCCAGGGTGTCGAGCTCAGATAGCAGTGCATCTAGCAGTTGTCGATTATCTAATTGACCCTCATTGGGAAGATAGAGGCCTTGAGTAAATCGTTCGGCAACGCTTGGTTCAAAGTCTAATAATTCTTGAGCATTTAATCTGCGCGGTGGGCTGAGCTGACTATTGTGCAAACTATTTTTATCTAAGTGGCTGGTAAAGCGTTCTGCCTCTGCCGCATCTTGCCGATGCCAAAGTATTAATGTGCCGTCTTGTTGAAAAAAAACGGGTGAAGATAATTCTTCAATAAGGGCTTTCCAGCGAGGAAGGCTGTAGACCCCCATTCGCACTACTGAATCTTCTGTAATAGCAGATTCAGCAAGAGGGGCTAGCATTGCTGCTGCCACCCGAGCTGCGGATTCGTTACCTCTCGCATCGCCTTTGTCAAATAATTCAACCTTAGCGCCGCGTTTTGCCAGAGAAAGTGATAGCAGCCGGCCCATCAGGCCGGCGCCAACAATGGCAAAGCGTTTGTTAGCAAAGGTCATATTGTTATTGACAACGCTTACTGATAAATTTCACTGCCACGTTTACGGAACTCAGCAGACATTTCTTCCATGCCTTTGTCTGGATCGGTGGATTGCGCAATCGGAATCACCTTGGCATCGGTATTAAGGGTCGCAGCGTAATCACGAACTTCTTGAGTGATTTTCATTGAGCAGAACTTTGGCCCACACATAGAGCAGAAGTGCGCAATTTTTGCACCTTCAGCAGGTAGGGTTGCATCATGATATTCACGAGCGCGCTCAGGGTCTAAGCCCAAATTAAATTGATCTTCCCAGCGGAACTCAAAGCGCGCTTTAGAAAGAGCGTTATCACGTACTTGAGCCCCTGGTAAACCTTTTGCAAGGTCTGCACCATGTGCTGCAATCTTGTAGGTGATGATGCCTTCACGCACATCTTCCTTATCTGGAAGTCCTAAATGTTCTTTTGGGGTGACATAGCAAAGCATTGCAGTGCCGTACCAGCCAATTTGTGCTGCACCAATACCGCTGGTGATGTGGTCATAACCAGGAGCAATATCAGTAATCAAGGGTCCAAGAGTGTAGAAGGGGGCTTCTAAGCAATGCTTCAGCTCTTCTGTCATATTCTCTTCAATGCGCTGCATCGGAACGTGTCCTGGGCCTTCAATCATGACTTGGACATCATGCTTCCAGGCTTTTGCAGTCAATTCACCAAGGGTATGGAGTTCCCCAAACTGCGCAGCATCATTGGAATCGGCAATACAACCTGGGCGTAATCCATCGCCCAAGCTAAAGGAAACATCGTAAGCCTTCATGATCTCGCAAATCTCATCGAACTTGGTATAGAGGAAGTTCTCTTTATGGTGAGCTAAGCACCATTTAGCCATGATGGAGCCACCTCTTGAAACGATGCCAGTAATGCGATCTGCAGTTAAAGGCACATAACGTAGCAATACACCCGCATGGATTGTGAAATAGTCCACGCCTTGTTCAGCTTGCTCAATGAGGGTATCGCGGAACATTTCCCAGGTGAGGTCCTCAGCTATTCCACCTGTTTTATCTAGTGCTTGATAAATTGGTACGGTACCGATAGGTACTGGTGAGTTACGAATGATCCATTCACGTGTTTCATGGATATGTTTACCTGTAGAGAGGTCCATGATGGTGTCTGCGCCCCAGCGAATAGACCAAACCATTTTTTCAACTTCCTCGTTTATTGAAGAAGTTACCGCAGAGTTACCCAAGTTACCATTAATCTTCACGCGGAAGTTTCTGCCGATAATCATGGGCTCTAATTCAGGGTGATTGATGTTTGCTGGAATAATCGCGCGACCTGCCGCTATTTCAGAGCGCACAAATTCACCAGTAATGACATCGGGAAGATTGGCTCCATAGGATTTTCCAGGATGCTGTTTGAGTAACTGCTTATAGGCTGGGTCTTTGCGTAACTGTTCTAGACCCATTGATTCGCGTAGTGCAACGTATTCCATTTCCGGAGTCACAATTCCCTTGCGTGCGTAATGCATCTGACTGACGTTATGTCCAGACTTGGCTACGCGCGGAGCGCTGATATGTGCAAATCGTAAGTTTTGGGTTGCAGCATCATTGGCACGAGCAACGCCATACTCAGAACTAGGCCCAGATAATTGTTCGGTGTCATTGCGCTCAGCAATCCAGTTATCACGCAATCTCGGTAAGCCTTTTTCCAAATTGATGACAATTTCAGGATCGCTGTAGGGACCAGAGGTGTCATAAACGGGTACAGGGGGATTAGGAATCAGTTGCTCGCCAGCTCGTGTAGGCAATTGCTCAATCATCCGTATCGGCGCTTTGATATCTGCGCGGGATCCCTGCAAATAGGTTTTGGTAGATGCGGGATATGCAAACTTTTGTCCAAAGTCGCGCTCCAAGCTTTTGAGGCTTGGGATTTCGTGTTTGCTTGATTTTTGATTGCCTGAGCTCATGTCCATCTCCTTACTGTTTTAGATGGACGAAACCGGGTGTCGGTCTGATGTAACTCCCCACGCCAGCATTATCTGGATCGGGTTTTAGGGTCTCTCTCAGCGCCTCTAAGCAAAACCTGCTTATAAGGGCACCCCTGTTTCATCCTTAACCTAGATTTAACCACGAAAAGAGGGCGGGGCGCATGACCCTCGTCAATAGCCGTTGCTGCGGTTGCTCGATTTACTTATTGCGACGCAAAATGAAGTCAGCAGTGACAAAGGCGGCATCGCTAGTGAATTCATCGGCCAAGATGCGCGCAGCGGCTTCGGCATAGGAGACCTCAATGAACCCGCTGACCTCTCCATCATGGTTGGTTGGAACAAATTGCTTGGGGAGTTCTAAATCGTAAATAAAGAGCTGCTCGTCATGAAACCCACGCTCATTTGCAATACGACGCATATGAATTCGTCCGATGGGTTCGATGTCATCCGAAATATGCTCGGGGACTCCAGCTTCCTCCCATAGTTCGCGACGCGCATTAACCCACGGAGTTTCATCAGCGTTAATGCCGCCAGCAGCAAGATTATCTAATTTACCCGGATCAGTTGGCTTATTTTCACTTCTTCTTCCCAGCCAAATGGTATTGGCTTTTGTGTAGCCATTGATGTGTGAAGCCATGCTCCTAAAACCAAATGTTCTAAATGCAGCACGTTCTAGGCGAAAGTATTTGTGACCGTTTTGATCAACCCATGCAAATTCCTCATTACGCCATCCAGGAATAAAACCGCCTTGGCGCATATGGTTTGCTAAGAGCTTTAGGGTTGCCGACAGCTCTTTTGGACGCCCCAGCAGTATCGATAACCGATCATGCGTCATTCTTGCTAAATCTACGGATTGTTTTTCAAACAAACTGTGTAAGTGCGGAATGAAATCAGGACTGAGATAACCGATGGGTTGATCCTCGTGATTGCCACGAGAAAAATAAATGGGCATGAAATCCGCGGGGGCAGGCCTTGCGGTGTTTTGCAACATTTCTTCAAGTGCTGCGATGGTGCTAGTTGATAAGGCTGGCATGGGACTTAGTGTAAGCGAGCTTTAAAAAGATCAAAAATTTTCAATCACTCATACCATAAATGAAATCAAAAGCTATAAATATTTTTTAGAACGATATTCAATTTTCTGACAAGAATCTTCTGCACACAAATTAAGCACGCTAGGTCTCTCTATACAAATCCTCGACTTACGAAAACTTTTAAGGATTTATCCACATGGTCTGTGGATAAGTTCTCACACAGAAATGGTCCCGCCGACAGGAATCGAACCTGTATCCCACGCTTAGGAGGCATGTGCACTATCCATTGTGCTACGGCGAGATGCATACATTGAGAAAAGTATGCTAGGAAATAAAGTTCAAATACTAACCGAGATAGGTGATCTTAATCATTCGTTACCAACCACACAGAGCCCACACTTGATTCGTGATCGATATCATCATTTCGGGAGCGTAGTAGGCGGAAAACACGAATAACAAAATTAGTAGAGCGAAACCATACGCAATCATTTTCCAGAGTGAGGCATTTCGTGTTCTAGGCATTTGCAACCCGATGAATAGCACGCTCTTTAACTGGTAAGTTGACCAAAAAAGCAAATACACCCAACGCAATAGCAAGCTGCCAAACAATGAGGTAAGAGCCGGTGCGGTCAAATAAATAACCGCCTAGGAAAGCACCACAGAAACTACCGAGCTGATGCGAGAAAAATACTAAGCCTGAGAGCATGGTGAGGTACTTAACACCAAAAATCTGAGCTACGATGCCATTGGTCAGAGGGATGGTAGAAAGCCAAAGAAATCCCATAATGGCTGCGAACACATAGGTCGTAATAGGGCTCAGTGGTAAGATTAAGAAGCCAGCGATAGCGATGGCACGACCCAGATAAATACTTGATAGCAAATAACGCTTTGGAAAGCGTTGCCCCAAAATTCCAGCACTATAGGTGCCAAAGATATTAAATAAGCCAATCAATGCAAGAGCAGTGGTGGCAACCGCAGGCGCGCCAACAGCAGGGTAGATCGAAGATAGGTCTTTCAGGTAAGGGGCTAGATGGACAGCAATAAAGACTACCTGAAACCCGCATACAAAATAGCCAAGTGTGAGCAAGCGAAAGCTAGGATTGCCAATTGCCTCTTTCAGTGCCTCTTTGATCGTTTGTTCACCCAATTGATGTTGATGAGCAAAATTTTTCTCACGTAAGAAAAAAGCTGTCGGGATCATTAAGCTGGCCATTAAGGCCAAAATCACTAGGGCATCTTGAGCGCCAAATGTGCTCAATAATCCTTGCTCAGCAGGAATCATTAAGAATTGGCCAAATGATCCAGCGGCTGCAGCAATGCCCATTGCCCAAACGCGTTTATCTGCAGGAACGTTACGACCCAAAATACCGTAGACCACGCTGTAGGTAGTTGCGGTTTGAGCAAGACCGATTAGTAAGCCACCCGCAATGGTGAAGTTGAGAGCGTCTGTAGAAATCGCCATGCCAATCAAGCCAAGTGCGTAAAGTGCACCACCTGCAATCATGATCTTAAATGCACCAAAACGATCGGCTAGGGCGCCCGTGACCGGCTGCACAGCGCCCCAAATCAGATTTTGTAATGCAATAGTCAGTGCAAAGGTTTCACGTCCCCAACCGTTGGCCATTGTGATCGGTAAGTTAAATAATCCAAAGCCATGACGAATTCCCATAGACATCGTCACCATGAACCCTCCAAAGATCAAGACCTGGGTCATAGTCAAGGAGGTTTTAGGGCTCGCGCTCATTAAATGATTCCTTTTTCTCGAAGTTGAGTAATGGCAACATCATCCAAATGAAGGCGCTCATGCAAGACCTCATTAGTGTGTTGTCCTAGAGTGGGCGGCGCCATCCGAACTTCCGTTGGTGTTTTGGATAACTTCATAGGGCTTGCTACGAGTTTCATTGTGCCAACTGTCGGGTGTGGCACATTAATCTGCACCTCTCTAGCAATCACCTGCTCATTCTCAAATACTTCTTTGAAATTATTAATAGGGCCACAAGGTACATTGGCTTCCTCTAGAAGTGCAATCCACTCTCCCTTAGTTTTTTTACGAGTCATTGCTTCAAGCAATGGAACCAGTTGCTTACGATGCAGTACGCGATCAGGATTGGTGCGGTATAAGGGGTCGTCAGCAAGATGCGCTTCTCCGCCTGCGGTCACAAAGTGACGAAACTGACCGTCATTACCCGCACCAACAATCATCCAGCCATCTGATGTCGGAAAGGTTTGGTATGGCACGATGATGGGGGAGGCGTTTCCCCAGCGACGGGGTATCTCACCAGAAGTCAGGTACGCACTAGAGACATTAGCCATCACCGCAACTTGCGTATCTAACAAAGACATATCAATGTATTGACCTTCACCTGTATGATCGCGGTGCACTACAGCCGCCAATATTGCCGTAGAGGCATACATACCAGTAAAAATATCGGCAATAGCAACACCGGATTTCTGGGGGCTTGCGCCTTCAACATCTTCAGCTTCGCCAGTCACACTCATAAAGCCACCCATACCCTGGATGATGAAGTCATATCCAGGACGATGTGCATAAGGACCAGTTTGCCCAAAACCGGTAATAGAGCAATAGATCAAATCTGGCTTAATCTGCTTGAGACTTTCGTAATCAAGACCATATTTAGCAAGATCGCCGACCTTATAGTTTTCAATAACTACATCTGATTCTTTGGCCAGTTGGCGAATGATGTGTTGGCCTTCGGGTTTACTGATATCAACGGTTATCGAGCGCTTATTGCGATTGATGCAAATAAAATAGGCAGATTCTTCAGTGTCGAGACCATTTGGATCTTTAGCAAAGGGAGGGCCCCAGTGCCGGGTATCGTCACCAGCTCCAGGACGTTCCACTTTGATGACATCCGCCCCCAGATCAGCAAGATTCTGAGCGCACCAAGGACCAGCAAGCACGCGGCTGAGGTCTAAAACACGAATATGACTTAAGGCTCCCATACCTAATTTTGGCATGGATAGCAGGGGATTATTGGAAAAGTCCGACCTCTTCTCAGACATGACTACAATTTTGGCGCATGGCTACCCGTAAAATTTCCGAATACAGCGAATCGTCGATTCAGGTCCTAAAAGGGCTTGAGCCAGTCCGTCAGCGGCCTGGAATGTACACGCGCACAGATAATCCCCTTCATATTATTCAAGAGGTCTTGGATAATGCTTCAGACGAAGCTTTAGGTGGATATGGCAAACAAATTATTGTGACCATGCATACCGATGGCAGCGTGAGCGTCGAAGATGATGGGCGTGGAATTCCGGTGGGTATGCATCCCACTGAAAAGTTACCTGTTGTAGAAATCGTATTTACCCAATTGCATGCTGGCGGTAAATTTGAAAAAGGAACTGGCGGTGCATATGCATTCTCTGGTGGCTTGCATGGTGTAGGTGTTTCGGTAACGAATGCTTTATCTAAACGTCTTGAGGTAACCGTATGGCGTGATGGCCAAATCTCAACACTAATCTTTGCTGATGGCAAAGTGATTGAGAAACTGAAATCTAGGCCTGCATCAAAAGACGATAAATCGCATGGTACGCGTGTGCGTGCATGGCCGGATGGTAAATACTTTGATAGTGCTGCTATACCCATGGCAGAGTTGGTCCGCCTCCTCAGATCCAAAGCAGTTCTATTGCCTGGCGTTAAGGTCACCCTCATACAAGAAAAGTCTGGTGAAAGTCAGTCATGGCAATACGCTCAAGGCTTGCGTGGCTATTTAAATGAGGCGATTGCACAAGCAGGACATGGTCCTGAAGTCATTCCGCCATTTGAAGGCGAGCAATATGCAACCGGTACTGGTGATGATGACTCATTTGCCGAGGGTGAGGGTGCAGCTTGGGTAGTTTCTTGGACTGAAGATGGTGCACCAGTACGTGAGAGTTATGTGAATCTCATCCCTACCCCTGCAGGGGGCACCCATGAGAGTGGTCTACGCGAAGGATTGTTTAATGCAGTAAAAGGTTTTATTGAGATGCATGCATTACAACCAAAGGGTGTAAAGCTGATGCCCGAAGATGTATTTGCACGCGCCTCATTTATTTTGTCCGCCAAAGTATTAGACCCTCAATTTCAGGGGCAGATAAAAGAGCGCTTAAATTCTCGCGATGCTGTGCGCTTGGTTTCAGGTTACGCCAAATCAGCTTTAGAGCTTTGGCTTAATCAGCATGTTGATTATGGTCGCAAACTTGCTGACTTAGTTATCAAGCAGGCACAAGCCCGCACTCGAGCTGGACAAAAAGTAGAGAAGAAAAAATCGTCCGGAGTTGCAGTATTGCCCGGTAAATTGACGGATTGTGAGAGCGAAGACATTGCTCAAAATGAAATATTCCTGGTAGAAGGTGACTCAGCTGGTGGTTCTGCCAAGATGGGGCGCAATAAGGAGTACCAGGCGATATTACCTTTACGCGGAAAAGTATTAAATACTTGGGAGGCTGAACGCGATCGTTTGTTTGCTAATAACGAGGTGCACGATATTGCCGTTGCGATTGGCGTGGATCCACATGGACCGAATGATGATCCTGATCTATCCAATTTACGCTACGGCAAGATTTGTATTTTGTCTGATGCGGATGTGGATGGTGCGCATATTCAGGTATTGCTACTGACCCTGTTTTACAAGCATTTCCCTAAATTGATCGATTTAGGCCATGTGCATATTTCTCGGCCGCCATTATTTAGGGTTGATGCGCCTGCGAGAGGCAAGAAACCAGCGCAAAAAATATATGCCTTAGACGCTAGTGAACTTCAGGCAATTGAAGATAAATTGCGTAAAGAAGGGGTTAAAGAAACAGCTTGGCAAATCTCCCGCTTTAAAGGTTTGGGTGAGATGAGTGCTGAGCAGTTATGGGATACCACCTTGAATCCTGATACACGTCGCTTGCTACCTGTAACGCTTGGATCCTGGACAGAAGACGAAACCTTTAAAACCATGGATATGTTGATGGGTAAATCAGAATCTGGTGCGCGCCGCGATTGGCTTGAAGAGCGTGGTAATGAAGTTGAGGCGGATATTTAATGGCTACTAAGAAGACACCAGGCAAAAATAAAGTTGCCGAGCAAGCGGATTTATTTTCTAACGCTATCGAAGAAATGGATATTGTTGAGGTAGATGAGTCTCCTAAAGCAGCTAAATCAAAAGCAGTATCCTCTAGCGACTCCCATGGGCCTAGAGATCCTCATGACCCCAAGACAATTGATTTGGATGAAGACAATAAGGATAGTTTGACGCTAGCGGTTTATGCCGAGCGCGCTTATCTGGACTATGCAATCAGCGTTGTAAAAGGGCGCGCCTTGCCTGAAGTTGCCGATGGCCAAAAACCAGTACAGCGACGCATTTTGTTCTCAATGAACGAGATGGGCCTTCGTGCAGATGCGAAGCCTGTTAAGAGTGCTCGAGTAGTCGGCGATGTTTTAGGTAAGTTTCACCCTCATGGCGATCAGTCTGCCTACGATGCATTAGTGCGTTTGGCGCAAAGTTTTTCTTTGCGTTACCCATTAATCGATGGGCAGGGTAATTTTGGCTCTCGCGATGGCGATGGTGCTGCAGCGATGCGTTACACCGAGGCACGATTAACAAAAATAGCTGGCTTGCTGTTAAGTGAAATTGACGAAGGAACGGTTGATTTTGCGCCGAACTATGACGGTTCATTCCAAGAGCCTAAGTTATTGCCAGCACGTTTACCATTCGTACTGCTTAATGGCGCCTCTGGTATTGCTGTGGGTATGGCGACCGAGATTCCATCGCATAATTTGCGCGAAGTTGCTTCAGCCGCAATTGCCTTGATGAAGTCTCCCAAGCTATCTACTGCTGATTTGCTGGAAATCATGCCTGGGCCAGACTATCCAGGCGGCGGTCAAATTATTTCTTCAGCTGCAGAGATTGCCCAAATTTATGAGACTGGACGAGGCAGTCTGAAGGTGCGTGCCCGTTGGTCTATCGAAGAGTTAGCACGCGGTCAATGGCAAATTGTCGTCAATGAGTTGCCGCCATCCACATCTTCGCAACGAGTCTTGCAAGAAATTGAAGAGATTACTAATCCAAAGGTGAAGGTTGGTAAAAAGACTTTAACCCCTGAACAGAATAATCTGAAGTCCACTATCTTGAATGTCTTAGATGGTGTGCGCGATGAATCTAGTAAAGATGCGCCTGTTCGCTTGGTATTTGAACCAAAGAGCAAAAACATTGATGTCAATGAGTTCATCAATCTATTGCTAGCCCACACCTCGCTTGAATCCAATGCGCCAATGAATTTGGTGATGATTGGTAATGATGGTCGTCCACGTCAAAAGGGCTTAAAAGAAATTATTTCTGAGTGGATTGAATTCAGAGTTGTGACAGTAACCCGTCGAACTCAATTCCGCCTCGGTAAAGTTAAAGATCGCATGCATATATTGGAGGGACGACTAACTGTTCTTCTTAATATTGATAAGGTTATTAAGATCATTCGCAATAGCGATGAACCCAAAGCTGATTTGATGAAAGAGTTCAAGTTAACTGATCGTCAGGCTGAAGATATTTTGGATATCCGCTTGCGTCAATTGGCTCGCCTTGAGGGTATCAAGATTGAACAAGAGCTCAAAGAACTCAAATCTCAGCGTGATGACTTGGAAGGATTGCTACAGAGCGATAGCGTTTTGCGCAAACGGATCATCAAAGAGATTGAAGCGGATATTAAAGATTATGGCGATGATCGTCGCACTTTGATTCAGGAAGATAAACGTGCGGTCGCAGAGACCAAAGTAATTGATGAGCCTGTGACTGTCATTGTCTCTCAAAAAGGTTGGGTGCGTGTACGTCAGGGTCATGAGCATGATCCAACCCAGTTCAGCTTTAAAGCCGGTGATGCGCTCTATGCAACCTTTGAAGTGCGTACTGTTGATGTTGTCCAAGGGTTTGGTAGTGATGGCCGTGTATATACGGTACCGGTCAGCGAATTACCTGGCGCACGAGGAGATGGATCGCCGCTTACTAGCTTCGTGAATCTAGCTGCTGGCTCTCAGATGGTTGCTTACTATGCAGGACAGCCAGATGATTTAGTGCTGTTATCCACCAAGGCCGGTTATGGATTCTTGGCCAATGTATCTGACATGACTACCCGTAATAAGGCGGGCAAATCTTTCATTAGCATTGATGCAAAAGTAGCTGGCGATGCACCACTTGGTGCCGCTAAGGTAGAAGAGGGTATGAAGCAAGTTGCTTGCTTATCGGCGGCCTCGAAGTTACTAGTATTTCCGCTGGATGAATTAAAGCGCTTACCTACAGGCGGTAAGGGTGTGATCCTAATGGGGCTTGATGACAAAGAATTTATGTCATCTGCAATCGCTGTAGGGCCCAATGGAGCGAGCTACTCTGGTGCAGGTCGTGCAGGCAAGCCAACCGAATTGAGTTTGGATGCGAAGACCCTTAAGTCGTTTGCTGGCAATCGTGCTCGTAAGGGTCACTTTGTTGAGCCACGCTTGAAAGATGGCAAGTTAAGGGCAAGCTAAAGCGAGAACCTCAAAAAGCTACGACTTTTTAGGTATGCTCACGCCGTATTTAACGGCAATCACTTCCGCCAGAATAGAAACAGCAATTTCTGGTGGGGTGAGTGCGCCAATATAAAGCCCAACAGGTCCATGGAGCCGCTCGACCTCTTCTGGGCTCAGATCAAACTCAAGCAGTCGCTCTTTGCGTTTTTGTGTGTTCTTCTTACTACCTAGAGCGCCTACATAGAAGGCCGACGATTTGAGAGCTTCCATAAGTGCCATGTCATCAAGCTTCGGATCATGAGTTAAGGCAACAACAGCGGTATGAGGATCAACGCCAATCTCAAGCAAGACATCATCAGGCATGCCCTGAATAAAAATGACATCGGAGCGGCTTAATCCCTCGGCATATTCCTCTCGTGGGTCAATCACAATCACCTCAAAGTCTGAGGCAATCGCAAAGTCTGCCGTATATTGAGAGAGTTGCCCAGCACCAATGATTACCATGCGCCAACGTGGGCCGTAAGTGGTGCGCATCTCTTGATCGTTGCAGGCAAATTCATCATGACGTGTTCCAAGTTCCAAGGTCGATATGCCCGTCGCAATATTGACGATTCTTTTGGTAATTTGATGGGAGCTAATCTTTGCTAATAGCTGCTCCAGTATCTCAAGTTCAGGCTTGGGTTCTACCAATAGACGAAGCGTGCCGCCACAAGGCAAACCAAAACGTGCCGCTTCTTCTTGGCTAACTCCATACACCACCATTTCAGGGCTTATTCGAGTCAAAATCTCTGTTTGCACACGGTTAATGAGGTCGTCCTCCACGCAACCGCCGGAGACTGAGCCTGCAACTTGGCCATCATCACGAATGGCAAGCCATGATCCAACAGGGCGAGGGGCCGAGCCCCAAGTTTGAACAACGGTGGCTATCGCGACGGAGTGGCCTGCTTGAAGCCAGCTGACAGCAGATTTGAGTACGCTTAGATCGGTGCTATTCATGCGGTATCTTTGTATTTAATTTCTTATTTATTATCACTCTAATGACTTTATTGCGTAAATCTTCTGATCTTCGTCTAGCGATCGTCTTATTGGCGGCTGGCGAGGGCAGTCGCATGGGCTCTTTTCCAAAGGCGCTTTTGAAAAGGGATGGCAAAAGTATTCTTGAGAAATTTTGTATCTCAATCAAAGCACTTAATCCAGTTGAAATCGTCGTGATCACGGGATTTCATGCGCAAGCAATTGAGCAAGAGTTAAATCGTTTGGCAAAACTGATGAATCTGCCGATTGTTATCGTTCATAACACTCATGCATCAGCTGGTCAGGCTTCATCCGTGCGGCTTGCGCTTGAATCTTTAGGAAGCGCATACGATGCCGTAGCAATGTGCTTGAGTGACCAGCCCAATATAAGCGAGCAAGAGCTATCTAATTTGCTAAATCAATTTATCTTGCGTGCACCACATGAAGATGTAGTTATGCCTAGGGTGGCTGGTCAGCGCGGTAACCCAGTACTATTTTCTAAAAAAGCAGTGAATGAAATGCTTTCTAATCCAGGAATGGTGTGTAGATCTTTTATGGATCAACATCCTGAGAGAATCAAAGTATTTGAGACTAATAATGAGGCCTACATTTTGGATGTCGATACAGACGCAGATATCCAAAAGCTAGGGATCACCCGCACCTAGCCCTGTACTCAGCAACTTGCTTTAGATCTCGGCTATTAGCTCAATCTCGACACAAGCGCCAAGTGGAATTTGTGCAACTCCAAATGCGCTACGAGCATGTTTGCCAGCTTCACCAAAGACATCGAAGAGTAATTCTGAGCAACCGTTTATAACTAAATGTTGTTCTGTGTATTCGTTAGTGGAATTTACCAAACCCATTACTTTCACAATGCGCTTGACCTTATCAAGCGAGCCAAGATGATTTTGTAGTGTAGAGATGAGGTCAATTGCAATGGATCTTGCAGCTGCTTTGCCTGTTTCGGTGTCCATGTCTTTGCCTAGCTTGCCTACCCACGGCTTGCCACCACGTTTGGCAATATGACCCGACAAAAACACTGTGTTGCCTGAAGTAGATGCCATCACATAGGTTGCTGCTGGTGGTCCAGGCGGAGGCAAATCAATCCCCAGTGTTTTTAATCGATCATTGATAGCGCTCATAATTTTCTCGTTTGGTGTTAATTGAATGAAATGTAATTAAATCTTACTAGTATTTATTTAGATAGTTGACGCATGGCGGACTCTAAGCCATTTAGAGTGACTGGGTACATACGATCTTTCATGAGATTTTTCATGATGTCGATAGATTGGCGGTACTCCCAAATAGATTCGGGTTCTGGGTTGAGCCAGGCAAAGTGTGGAAAGTGATCAATGAGTCGATTAATCCACGCGGCGCCCGCTTCTTTATTGTTGTACTCAACCGATCCATTGGGGCTTAGAATTTCATAAGGGGACATCGTGGCGTCCCCAACAAAAATCAGTTTGTAGTCTGGGCTATATTTATTAATGATGTCTTGTGTAGCCGTTACTTGGTCTCTACGGCGGCGATTACTTTGCCAAAGATGCTCATAGACGCAATTATGAAAATAGTAGTGCTCCAAGTGTTTAAATTCTGCTTTGGCCGCAGAAAACAATTCAGCAATTCGCTGAATATGGTCATCCATTGAGCCACCTACATCCATGAGCAACAAAACCTTGACCTGGTTATGGCGCTCAGGACGCATCTGAATGTCCAGCATTCCTGCATTGGCCGCTGTCGAGTGTATGGTTTTATCTAGATCAAGTTCAAGCGCTGATCCTTGACGTGCAAAACGACGCAAACGTCTCAAAGCTACTTTGATATTTCTGGTGCCCAGCGCTAGATTGCTGTCGTAATCTTTAAATGCACGAGTTTCCCAAACTTTGATGGCGGTGCGATTGCCAGCGCTTTCACCACCGATGCGAATGCCTTCTGGGTGGTAGCCGCTATGACCAAAAGGAGATGAACCGCCAGCGCCAATCCATTTATTGCCACCGCCGTGCCATTCCTTTTGTTCCTTGAGCAATTCTTCTAATCGTTTTCTGAGAGCCTCAGGGCCGCCTAGCTTTTGCAGCGCGGCTTTTTCCTCTTCAGATAAAACACGTTGCAATTTTTTCTCCAGCCAATCGACTGGAATATCGGGAGAGAGGGCGATGATTTGCTCAACACCTTTAAAGTAACTGCCAAACACTTGATCAAAGCGATCAAAGTATTGCTCATCTTTGACTAGTGTCATCCGTGAGAGCTGATAAAACTCATCGATGGATGGGTCAATGACGCCTGACTTGAGCGCCTCTAGTAAAGTTAAAAACTCCCTCACAGAAACAGGCACCTTGGCCTCTTTCAAATTGAGAAAGAATTGAATCAGCATTGCCTTGTCTTGAGAATAAAAAAAAGTAATTAGCGGTGATTGCGATTCATCATGACTAAGCGTTCAAAAAGATGAATATCTTGTTCGTTCTTCAGTAGGGCGCCATGCAGTGGCGGCACCACAATTTTTTCATCATGAGCGTAGAGAGCCTCTGCAGGAATATCTTCTGCGAGCAAGAGTTTTAACCAGTCGATTAATTCGGATGTTGATGGTTTCTTCTTTAGCCCAGGTAAGGCACGAATCTGGTAGAAGGCTTTAAGAGCGGCCTCAAGTAGGTCTTGCTTAATGTTGGGATGGTGGACATCCACGATGCTTTGCATCGTACTGGCATCTGGAAAACTGATGTAATGAAAGAAGCAACGTCGTAAAAAAGCATCTGGCAATTCTTTTTCATTATTCGAGGTAATGATGACCAAAGGGCGGTGCTTTGCTTTGATGAGTTCGCGGGTCTCGTATACGTAGAATTCCATTCGATCAATTTCCCGCAATAAATCATTTGGAAATTCGATATCCGCTTTATCGATTTCATCTATCAACAAAACCGTCGGTTGATCGGCCTCAAAAGCCTGCCACAAGACACCCTTCACAATATAGTTGCGAATATCTTTAACCTTTTCATCACCCAGTTGGGAGTCGCGCAAACGACTCACGGCATCGTATTCATAGAGTCCTTGTTGTGCTTTGGTGGTGGATTTGATATGCCATTGCAAAAGTGGCATGTTTAGGGCGGATGCTATCTCTTCAGCCAACATCGTTTTGCCCGTGCCTGGTTCGCCTTTAATGAGAAGAGGGCGTTGGAGTGCTATTGCTGCATTTACCGCCAACTTTAGGTCATCGGTTGCGACATATTGCTGACTTCCATCAAAGCGCTTTGAGGAAATTGGGTTGCTGGTCTTATTTTCTGGGCTCATTACGGTCAATCAAAATCTGTTCTATGGGGAGTTCCAGTATAGGTAAATGGAGTCTAATTTTCAGTATTTCTACTGATTTTTAGCTCAGAACGATCCCCAGAGCGATCTAAACGGACGTTAAAGAACTCACTCTCCGCTATACTCTCACCAGTTGATTTAAATCAAACTCATAAATACTGATTTCTATGAAAAAACTTTCAATTCTTTCTAAATTGCTTGTCTGTGCTGGTTTAGGGCTTGCTGGATTTTCTGCTCAGGCCGATGAGATTAAGGGCAACGCCAGTGCTGGCAATGCCAAAGTATGGTTATGTGTAGGTTGCCACTCTATTCCTGACTACCGAGCTGACTATCCCTTGGTATATAGGGTCCCCATGTTGGGCGGTCAAAATGCCGCCTATATTGCTACAGCCTTGGCTGCATATAAAAAGGGCGAAAGAAAGCATCCAACGATGCGCTCGATTGCGGCTAGCTTGTCTGACCAAGACATGGCTGATATTGGCGAATACTATGCTGCGCAAACTGCCAGCTCACCGAATAACCCATTGAAGTAATAAAGGCGCGTTTATGAAATTTGCACTAGTTACAGCAGTTTTGCTATCTAGCATTGGTTTGGTAAATGTATCCAATGCTGCGAGCGTTGATAAAGGTCAGGCTTTGGTAGAGAAGGCAAATTGTGCTTCTTGCCATGGTGCTGGCTTAAACGCTCCAATTTTGCCTGCATATCCTAAATTGGCTGGCCAATATCCTGACTATATTTACTACGCATTGAAAGCCTATAAAGTGGGCAATAGTAATGCCCAATACGGACGCAATAATGCGGTGATGGGCTCTCAGGTTCAGTCTTTCTCTGATAACGATTTGCGCGATATCGCAGCTTACATTGCTTCCTTGCCAGGAAACTTTGTTATCAAGAAGTAATTGAGGCTAAAAGCAGTTAAAACAAAGGCTTAGAAGAAACTCTAAGCCTTTTTATTAACTCTCCTGGGCTTATCTGAGGGCCTCGAGGCCCCGTTCCATATGTTTTCTCATTGCAGTTTCAGCGCCGGTTAGGTCGCGCTTTAGTATGGCTTTGAGAATTTCTCGATGCTCAATGAGGGAGTTCTGGAGCCTTCCAGTACTGGTAAGTGAATCGCGACGATGAAGTTTGAGAACCTTTCTTAAGTCTGCGATAACTCCATTCATCCATCGATTGCCGGCAATATCTTGTATAAGTTCATGAAACTTGCCATTGATTTCAAAAAATTGTTCGATATCCCGATCTGCCGCGGCTTTTTCTAGGCGGTGATGCCAGTAATCCAGTTGATTAAGCTCTTCCTCAGTAGCCTTCATAGCTGTTTGCTTGGCTGCTTCACCCTCGAGAAGCGAGAGGATAGTGAAAATTTGCTCTAAGTCATTTCTGGCAATTTCAGTGACATAGGCCCCACGACGCATTTTGATGGTCACTAGACCTTCAGAAGCAAGCACCTTAATAGCTTCTCTCATCGGTGTGCGACTGATTCCAAATTGTTCCGCCAGACTTTGTTCGTCCAGCCAACTTCCAGGAGCCAACTCTTTGGCAAAAATCTGCTCTCGAAGGCGATCTGCGACGTCTTCGTATAGGGGTCTATTATTCAATTTTGTATTCATAATTATGAATACATGATATCTAGACAAATGACAAATAGTCAAGCAGAATGATGAAATCTTATATGCAATGCAACAAAAACTAGGGAGTATTTTGTGAGTTCAGAAAAGAAAAATGCATCAAGCAAGGAATGGCCATCATTTCCAGATGTCAATTTAGATTCTTGGAAAAAAGCAGCCCAAATATCTGCACCGAATGGTGATGTTGAGCAGCTTGGCTGGAAAACTCCCGATGGCATTCATCTCAAAGCGCTTTACACATCATCTGATGCTAAGGATCTGAACTACACGGATACATTGCCTGGATTCGAGCCATTTATACGTGGCCCGCAAGCGACGATGTATTCAGTTCGTCCTTGGACAATTCGTCAATATGCGGGTTTCTCTACTGCTGAAGAGTCAAATGCTTTCTATCGCAAAGCATTAGAAGCAGGTGGTCAAGGTGTATCCGTTGCATTTGACTTGGCAACCCATCGTGGCTATGACTCAGATCATCCTCGTGTAACAGGTGACGTTGGTAAGGCTGGTGTAGCCATTGACTCAGTTGAGGATATGAAAATTTTGTTTGATGGCATTCCATTGGACAAAGTCTCAGTATCAATGACCATGAACGGCGCAGTGTTGCCAGTATTGGCTGGTTATATCGTAGCTGGTGAAGAGCAAGGTGTTAAGCAAGAGCAATTGTCTGGAACGATTCAGAACGACATTCTCAAAGAGTTCATGGTTCGTAACACCTATATTTACCCGCCAGAGCCTTCAATGCGCATCATCGGCGACATTATTGAGTACACCGCAAAGCATATGCCTAAGTTCAACTCGATCTCCATATCGGGTTATCACATGCAAGAAGCGGGTGCCAATCAAGTATTGGAATTAGCGTTTACTTTGGCAGATGGCAAAGAGTATGTCAAAACTGCCTTGGCAAAAGGGCTCG
Organism: Polynucleobacter sp. MWH-UH19D; assembly: GCF_040409795.1. NCBI lineage: Bacteria > Pseudomonadati > Pseudomonadota > Betaproteobacteria > Burkholderiales > Burkholderiaceae > Polynucleobacter > Polynucleobacter sp. MWH-UH19D. The sequence goes on from NZ_CP099571.1 coordinate 913,568, forward strand.
ATGTAGACGGCTTCGCTGGACGCCTTTCTTTCTTCTTTGCCATCGGCATGAACTTCTATCTTGAGGTCGCTAAGTTGCGAGCAGCACGCTTATTGTGGTGGCGCATCATGAAGTCTTTTGAGCCAAAGAATCCAAAATCATTGATGCTGCGTACACACTGCCAGACATCCGGCTGGTCTTTAACTGAGCAAGACCCCTATAACAACGTTGTGAGAACCACGGTTGAGGCCATGGCTGCTGTATTTGGCGGTACACAGTCTCTGCATACCAATTCATTAGATGAGGCGATTGCATTACCATCTGAATTCTCTAGCCGAATTGCACGTAATACTCAGCTCATTTTGCAAGAAGAGACGCATATCACTAGTGTGATTGATCCATGGGCTGGTTCCTACATGATGGAAAGTTTGACTCAGGAAATGGCTGATAAAGCTTGGGAGATCATTCAAGAAGTGGATGCTATGGGCGGCATGACTAAAGCTGTTGAGAGTGGTTGGGCCAAGCTCAAAATTGAAGCAGCAGCTGCCGAAAAACAAGCAAAGATTGACTCGGGCTCTGACGTGATTGTTGGCGTCAATAAATACAAGCTAGCTAAAGAAGATTTGGTTGATGTATTGATGATCGATAACGACAAAGTTCGCGATGGTCAGGTTGCACGTTTAAAAGACATCAAATCTAAGCGCGATAGCAAAAAGGTAGAGGCTGCATTGCAGGCTTTAACTAAGGCAGCTGAAGATGGCTCAGGCAATTTACTGGAGCTTTCTGTGAATGCAATTCGTTTGCGTGCAACAGTTGGTGAAGTCTCTGATGCATTGGAAAAAGTTTACGGGCGCCATCGCGCCGATACTCAAAAGGTGACCGGAGTGTATGCTGCTGCTTATGACTCAGCCGAGGGCTGGGCAAAATTACAAACTGAAATTGCCGATTTCGCAAAAGACTTTGGGCGTCGTCCACGAGTGATGATTGCTAAGCTTGGTCAAGATGGTCATGATCGTGGCGCAAAGGTTGTAGCAACCGCCTATGCTGATCTTGGTTTTGATGTGGATATTGGGCCCCTGTTCCAAACCCCAGAGGAATGTGCACGTCAAGCGATTGAGAATGACGTTCATGCTTTGGGCGTTTCAACGCTTGCGGCTGGTCATAAAACATTAGTGCCAGCAATCATTGCAGAATTGAAAAAACAAGGCGCTGACGACATCATCGTGTTCGTGGGTGGTGTTATTCCAAGACAGGATTATGAATTCTTGTACGAGGCAGGCGTGAAAGGCATTTATGGTCCGGGCACACCAATTCCAGCTTCAGCCAAAGATGTGCTCGAGCAGATTCGTAAATCGGTAAAACCTGCTTAATCCGATCTGGGCGAGATAGGGAAGATGCTCGAAGCGGTTGATCAGGCTTTGGTGAATGATCTCACTAGCGCTCCTTCGCTAAAGCAGCGCAGGGCGTTAGCGAAGGTTATTACTTTGCTTGAGTCAACCCGTTTAGATCATCGCAAGCGTGCTGATGAAGTACTCAATGCCCTGTTGCCTAAAACTGGTAAGTCATTTCGATTGGGCATATCTGGTGTTCCTGGTGTTGGTAAGTCCACCTTAATTGAATCACTTGGGCTGTATCTCATTGAGAAAGGGCATCGGGTTGCTGTATTGGCGATAGATCCCTCATCTAGCTTATCAGGAGGCTCTATTCTTGGTGATAAAACTCGAATGGAGCGCCTCTCTGTTTTAGAGAATGCGTTTATTCGTCCCAGCCCGTCTTCCTTAACGTTGGGTGGCGTTGCAGAGAAAACCCGTGAAGCCATGCTAGTCGCAGAGGCTGCTGGTTTTGATGTGGTGATTGTTGAGACTGTGGGCGTCGGTCAAAGCGAAATAGCAGTTGCCGGTATGACAGATATGTTTTTGCTGTTGCAATTGCCTAATGCTGGTGATGATTTGCAGGCGATCAAAAAAGGTGTCATGGAAATTGCCGATTTGATCGTCATTAATAAGGTTGATCTTGACCCAGATGCCGCAATGCGCGCTCAATTATTTATCACTAGTTCATTGCGTTTGTTGGGTTTTCAGGGAAACCCTGAGCACGCTTCGCATGATGCTAATTATTGGCATCCTACCGTTATGACTTTGAGTGCTCTTGAGGGAAGAGGCGTTCCTGAGTTATGGGAAAAGGTTTCTCATTTTGAGAAGTTGCAGAAGTCAAACGGCAAGTTTGAAGCACGTCGTAAGCAGCAAGCGGGTGCATGGATGTGGGATCGCATTGATGCGGGATTAAAAAATGCATTTCGTAGCAATGAAGCAGTGCAGATGCTTCTACCAAATTTAGTTGCAGAAGTTAATCAAGGAACCATGGCGCCTTCAGTAGCAGCTAGACGCTTATTGGAGTCCATGGGTCATGAATTTTTCTAAGGAGTAGGTAATGAAGGAAATCATTCAACAACTAGAGGCCAAGCGAGAGCTAGCACGCCTAGGTGGCGGGCAAAAGCGTATTCAAGCTCAGCACTCAAAAGGTAAGTTAACAGCCCGCGAGCGTATTGAGCTTTTGCTTGATGCTGGCACTTTTGAAGAATGGGATATGTTTGTTGAGCACCGTTGCCATGATTTTGGAATGGGCGATCAAACTGTGCCAGGCGATGGCGTGGTCACTGGTTATGGAATGATTAACGGTCGCCTCGTCTTTGTGTTTTCACAAGACTTCACGGTTTTGGGTGGTTCATTATCCGAAGCGCACGCAGAGAAAATTTGCAAAATCATGGATCAGGCGATGAAAGTTGGTGCGCCCGTGATTGGTTTGAACGATTCTGGTGGTGCCCGTATTCAAGAGGGTGTTGCTTCATTGGGTGGTTACGCGGAAATTTTTCAGCGTAACGTCACTGCCTCAGGCGTGATTCCTCAGATTTCCTTAATCATGGGGCCATCTGCAGGCGGTGCCGTGTATTCCCCTGCACTGACCGACTTTATTTTCATGGTCAAAGATAGTTCTTATATGTTCGTTACTGGACCAGAAGTAGTTAAAACAGTTACGCACGAAGATGTGACTGCTGAAGAATTAGGTGGCGCCGTAACCCATTCAACAGTGTCGGGTGTTTGTGATTTGGCTTTTGATAACGATGTAGATGCCATCATGATGCTACGTCGTTTCTTTAACTATCTGCCATTATCAAATCGCGAGAAGCCACCACTTATTAAAGGTGCTAATCGTACTGAAGAGCCAGATTTCTCCTTAGATACATTGGTGCCATCCAATCCAAATCAACCTTATGACATGAAGGAATTGATTGAGAAGATTGTTGATGATGGTGAGTTCTTTGAGTTACAACCAGACTACGCAAAAAATATTGTGATTGGTTTTGCCCGTATGGAAGGGCGCTCAATTGGTATTGTGGCTAATCAGCCGCTGGTATTGGCGGGTTGTTTGGATATTAAAGCGTCAATTAAGGCTGCACGTTTTGTTCGTTTTTGTGATGCCTTTAACATCCCTGTGGTGACATTGGTAGACGTACCTGGATTTATGCCAGGAACAGCGCAAGAGTACGGCGGCATTATTAAACATGGTGCGAAATTGCTCTATGCATATGCAGATTGCACCGTACCAAAAGTGACCTTGATTACTCGCAAGGCATACGGTGGCGCCTATGATGTGATGGCATCCAAACACTTACGTGGTGATGTGAACTTTGCTTGGCCTTCCGCTGAGATTGCGGTAATGGGACCTAAAGGCGCCGTGGAAATCATTTTCCGCGAAGAAAAATCTGATCCAGAAAAGATTGCTGCCCGCGAAGCAGAATATAAGTCTAAGTTTGCAAACCCCTTTGTAGCTGGTCGTCGTGGATACATTGATGACGTCATCCTTCCGCACGAAACTCGCAAACGTATCGCGCGTTCTTTGGCGATGCTTAAAGACAAAGATTTAAAAAATCCTGCGCGTAAACACGGCAACATTCCTCTGTAAAGGCGCTGATAAAAATGACTACGAAAATGTTTAAGAAAATTTTGATTGCTAACCGCGGTGAGATTGCTTGCCGTGTAATGAAAACCGCCAAAAAGATGGGCATTAAAACGGTTGCCGTGTACTCAGAGGCAGACAGAGAAGCCCGTCACGTTCAGCTCGCAGATGAAGCTGTCTGCATTGGACCAGCTCCATCAAGAGAATCTTATTTAGTGATGGATCGGATTATTCAGGCCTGTAAAGATACAGGTGCAGAAGCAGTTCATCCGGGCTATGGTTTTCTTTCTGAAAACGAACAGTTTGCAAAGCGCTGTGAAGATGAAGGCATTGTCTTCATAGGTCCTAAGTACCAGTCTATCGCGGCGATGGGCGATAAGATCGCTTCCAAAAAGCTTGCTCAAGAAGCCAAGGTCAATACGATCCCTGGTTATAACGATGCCATCGACACCAATGAAGAAGCTGTGAAGATAGCAAAAGGCATTGGCTATCCCGTGATGATTAAAGCATCCGCAGGTGGTGGTGGCAAGGGCTTGCGGGTTGCGTTTAATGATAAAGAGGCAGCTGAAGGCTTTGCGGCTTGTAAAACCGAGGCTATGAATAGCTTTGGCGATGATCGTATCTTTATTGAGAAATTTGTAGAGGGTCCAAGACACATTGAGATCCAGATTTTGGGTGATTCCCATGGCAATGTGGTCTACCTCAATGAACGTGATTGCTCTATTCAGCGTCGTCACCAGAAAGTAATTGAGGAGGCACCATCTCCATTTATTGACCCCGCCACTCGTAAAGCAATGGGTGAGCAAGCTGTTGCGTTAGCGAAAGCGGTTAATTACCAATCTGCTGGAACAGTCGAATTTGTGGTTGGCAAAGACAAGTCTTTCTATTTCTTGGAAATGAATACTCGTTTACAGGTAGAACATCCAGTAACAGAGAGTATTACCGGCCTTGATCTCGTTGAGCAGATGATTCGAGTTGCTGCTGGCGAGAAGTTGGCATTTAAACAAGAGGACGTGAAGCTAGATGGCTGGTCAATGGAGTGCCGCATTAATGCGGATGATCCATTCCGCAACTTCCTGCCTTCCACTGGACGTCTTGTGAAATATCGTCCGCCAGAGTCTGTAAATGGTGTTCGTGTGGATACTGGTGTGTACGAAGGCGGCGAGATCCCAATGTATTACGACTCGATGATTGCCAAGTTAATTGTTCATGGCAAGGATCGTACTGAAGCCATTGAAAAGATGCGCTCAGCCTTAAATGATTTCGTTATTCGTGGAATTCATTCAAATATCCCTTTTCAAGCAGCCTTGTTACAACACCCACGTTTTGTGAATGGCGATTTCACAACGGGCTTTATTGCTGAAGAGTACCCAGAGGGCTTTAAGAAGGATTCAGTTCAGCCTGCTGATCCGAAGCGCTTAGCTGCTTTAGCGGCCTTCATGCGCTATCGATATCTTGAGCACATCAAGATGATTGATGGCCAGTTAGCTGGACATGAAATGGTCATAGCCAAGAAGTTTGTTGTTGTGACTGGCAAAAAGACTGGATCAATGAATGACCCATATGAAGTTCCTATTCGCGTGGAATTAAAAGATGGTGTTTATTCTGTTTATATTGAAGAAAAGGAAGGTGTCAGCCGTTACGACATCGTAAGCAATTGGCGTCCAGGACAAATTTGCCTCAATGCAACGATTAACGGTACTCAGAAAATTACTGCTCAAGTAGAGCGTAAAGGGGTGAAGTTCTATCTGATTCTGGATGGCGCTCATTATGAGTGCATGGTTCTGAGTCCGCTTGGCGCAGAATTGCAACGTCGTATGCCGGTGAAGCTGCCTCCAGATACTTCAAAACTTGTGATGTCGCCTATGCCTGGCTTGCTAACTAAAGTCGCGGTTAAGGTTGGCGATGCAGTAACAGCTGGTCAGAAATTAGCCTCTATTGAAGCCATGAAGATGGAGAACACGATTTCAGCGATGCAAGATGGGGTTGTAGCTGAAATCTGCGCTAAAGAAGGCGAGAGTTTGGCAGTTGACCAATTGATTATTCGTTTTGAATAAAAGGAGGATAATCAAATGACAGCGAAGCCCTTCAAGATCCTTGGTATTCAGCAAATTGCAATTGGTGGCGAAAACAAGGATCGCCTCAAGAAACTTTGGGTCGATTTATTCGGCTTTGAATACAAAAGTACTTTTGTATCTGAGCGTGAAAACGTCGATGAAGATATCTGCGCAATCGGCTCCGGTGCTCATGAGATAGAAGTTGATCTGATGCAGCCGTTTGATATCAACAAGAAGCCCGCCGTGCACCAGACCCCACTTAACCATATTGGCCTGTGGGTTGATGACTTGCCAAAGGCAGTAGAGTGGCTTTCTGCAAATGGCCTTCGCTTTGCTCCTGGCGGTATTCGAAAGGGCGCAGCGGGTTATGACATTACCTTCGTTCATCCTAAAGGTAATGATGAATTTCCGATTGGCGGTGAAGGGGTGTTGATTGAACTGGTTCAGGCGCCTCCCGAAGTTATTGCAGGATTGCGTTCATAATCAGGGTTTTGATCAACCCAAAAAGAGTTCAATTTGAAACGCATCTTGGCCATCGACACCTCATCGGCTTGGTGTTCGGTGGCTTTATCTTTAGGTGAGGTAGAGCCTGCATTTAGACATCAGCCAGTCGCGGCTGGTGCTAGTCAGCTACTTTTGCCATGGATTGAAGAGATACTCCATGTTTCAAATCTTGCTATGACCGATTTAGATGCTATTGCGATTGGTATTGGACCGGGTGCATTTACTGGGGTGCGCCTAGGAGTTGCTGCTGCTCAGGGTTTTGCGATTGCTGCCAATCTCCCAGTTATTCCCGTAGTGAGCTTGGATGCTATTGCAATGCAATTAATAGCAACTCCACGCTTTCAAGAAGTACAGCCTTCTCATTTTGTAGTAGCTATTGATGCGCGGATGGATGAAGTTTATTGGGCTAAATATCAATATGCATCATCAGATAATGAGCCCCAGAGACTTGGCGAAATCCATTTGAGTAGTCCTGAAGCGATTGACTTGGAGGGTGCACAGTATTTAGCTGGTAGCGCAATTCATGCCTATGGCAATCGATTATTTGCCCATCACCATCTCCCTGTCGAACGGCTTGATGCGGATATTGGTGTCTCTGCTTTAGGTATTTTGAGCTGTGCAGTCTCTTCTATATCTAAGGGTGAACATATCTCTGTACAAGAGCTTCAGCCGCTCTATGTACGCAATAAGGTTGCCTTAACTACTCAAGAGCGCGATCTCATGTTTAATCAGAATAGTCAGTAATGAGAAGTCTAAATGAGGTAACTGAGCTTTGTTTCATGTCTATGCAGCTGGCAGATCTTGATGCTGTATTGGCTATTGAGTCTGAATCTCATATACATCCATGGACTAGAGGAAATTTCTCTGATTCTCTGGCTGCGGCACATTGGGCTTACTGCATTCGACCAAACTTGGATCAAGGCAAAGAGACTCCCGGTACATTTTTAGATTCTCATGCATTGTGGGCTTACTGCATTCTCTACCCCGCAGTGGACGAACTTCATCTTCTCAATATCACCGTCGCGCCAAAATTGCGCAAGTTAGGATTGGGTGCGCGCATCATGGAGGCAATTGAGGGTGTCGCGGCTCAGCAAAAAATGCCCAGAATTATTTTGGAAGTTCGGGCTACGAATGAGCCAGCTTATGCCTTATATAAAAAATTAGGCTACGAGCAAATAGGCACACGAAAAGGCTATTATCCAGCCAACCCCGAGACAGGTACTCGTGAAGATGCAATAGTGATGGCGAAATCCATTAAGCTAGAGTCATGAGCAATTTGCACGCAAGCTATCTTAAAGAGATGGGCATCACTGAGTGGGTGACGCGAGACCCTGTTTCGAATGAAGCGCGAACTACTACGCCTGAATCAACCCAGCAAAACTCAGAGTCGCAGCCTGAGGAATTTTCTCCGCGTGCTTATTGGTGGTTCTTTGGATCAAAGCCTCAGGGTCAGGCGCAATTATTGTTTCAAAATCTGATTCGAGTTTTAGGCCTGTCTTCTCGCGAGTGGTCTTGGAAAATTCCAGGAGAAGACTTATCTAAGCTTCGATTGCCGGAGGATGGTACCCCGGTAGTAGCACTTGCTTTTGGTTCCTCTGCAGTCCAGAAAGTGACGGGAGAACGTGATCCCCTGTCTCAGTTGCGTGAAACGATTTTGGCCTTGAATACTGGAAATGATGATGAGATTCCGGTCATAGCCACTCAGGATTTAGCCCAAGTTGTTGGTAAGCCTAAAGAGAAAGCTTTGCTGTGGCAAGATTTGTTGTTGGCTAAATCTGTTTTGCAAAACGGTTAAGACTCAATTTCAGCTAGTGCTTATGCTCGCCAATTAAATGCATCGAGTCATATTCTGCTTGATTGCGCTCATGACGTTTGATGACTAGCCACATGATTCCACTCACGGCAAGACCGAAACCAATAATGACAGCTTGCACTGGTATGTCCAGCCAGATCAATAAAGAGTACATAGCCAGCATTGCTAGTACAGAAATATTTTCATTGAAGTTTTGCACGGCGATGGAGTGACCTGCCGACATCAAAACGTGGCCGCGATGCTGTAATAGAGCATTCATCGGAACAACAAAGTAACCTGCAAGCCATCCAACCAGAATCAGCAATGCGTAGGCGGGCAACAAGTTTAGTGTGATCTGTAATTTACCAATAGTGAATAGGGTGGTGTTTGGTAATAAGTCAGAGTTGTAGATTGCCATGACACAAACAACTAAACCCATCACAATGCCATAAGGCAATACATTCAGTGAATTGCGGAGCGGTACTCGCCAAGCGGCCCATACAGCGCCGCCCGCAACACCGACAGCAGAGATTGCCTGCAAAATTGCACCTTGCGAGAGATTCATATGCAGGGCAACTTGAGCCCATTTAATAACAATGAACTGAAGCGTTGCACCAGCACCCCAAAATAGGGTTGTTACAGCAAGTGAAATTTGTCCAAGTCGATCATTCCAAAGCGTTTTAAAGCAGATGGAAAAATCTTTGATCAGATCTATTGGGTTTGTTTTTTGGGAGACATAGCGGGCCCCAGTATCTGGAATTTTCAGGTTAATCAATGCCGCAATGACATAAATCATCATGATGATGAGGATGGCCGATTCAGCAGGGGTGTCGATACCTGTTTCCATACTTGGCATATCTAAGGCAAGTAAGCTTTGCGAAACCGTGCTGCTGATCAAGATGCCACCTAATACGGTGCCTAAAATAATTGATCCAACAGTTAATCCCTCTATCCAGCCGTTTGCTGCAACCAATTTTTCTGGCGGCAGGAGCTCAGTCAGAATTCCATATTTGGCAGGAGAGTAGGCGGCGGCTCCTAGGCCAACTACTGCGTAAGAGAGCAGTGGGTGTCCGCCAAAAAGCATGGCAACGCAACCAACAAATTTGATCGTATTGGTTATGAACATCACATTGCCCTTTGGGCGGGAGTCTGCAAAGGCGCCAACAAAGGCTGCAAGCAAGACGTAAGACAAGACGAAGAATAATTTAAGTAAAGGAGTCATCCAGGCCGGAGCACTAAGCTGGGCCAGAAGGGCAATTGCTGCAATGAGCAGGGCGTTATCAGCTAGCGACGAAAAAAATTGCGCCGCCATAATGATGTAAAAACTACGGTTCATTCGTACAATCTAGTCATTAATACAATTAAAACATGAAAGGAGGGTGGATATGGGCTCATCAGCTAATGGCTTGATTAATAGACCAATTTTGGCATCAATTGACACCCAGGCCTTTGCGCATAATTTAAGCCGTGTCCGCCAGCTAGCTCCAGAGTCTAAGATTTGGGCGGTGATTAAGGCTCGTGCCTATGGTCACTCTTTTGAGGCGGTACTCAATGGGCTTGGGGCGACGGATGGCTTTGCGCTTTTAGATATTCAAGATGCTGTGTGGCTCAGGGAACGTGGCTGGCAAGGCCGCATTTTGCTACTAGAGGGTCTTTTTCATGAGAATGAATTAGATCTTGCTCAAGAGCTACATTGTGATTTAGTGGCTCACTGCGATGCGCAGGTAGATTGGTTGGAGCGTTATGCCGATAAAGTCCATAAGCCTATTAATGTCTTTTTGAAGATGAATACTGGTATGAATCGCCTGGGATTTAAACCAGAAAATTACAGAACGGTATTTCATCGACTGCATGCCGCTGGTTATCGCATGCATCACATGACGCATTTCGCCAACGCTGATCAAGTCAATCAAGACCCGACTGTGGGTAGTCAGCTGGAAATATTTAATCAAACCACGCAAGGTCTAGAGGGTTCAACCTCCTTAGCAAATTCGGCTGCAATTCTTTGGCATCGGAATGCGCTCGGGGACTGGGTCCGCCCTGGGATTATGTTGTATGGTGCATCCCCAACCGGTTTGTATACAGATATTGAGCATGCTCACTTAAAGCCTGTTATGCAACTTCGTAGTGAGATTATTGATATTCAAGATCTTCGGGCTGGAGATCGAGTTGGTTATGGTGGACGATTTACTGCACCTGAGGATATGCGTATAGGAATTATTGCCTGTGGCTATGCCGATGGTTATCCGCGCCATGCAAAAGATGGAACGCCAGTTTGGGTTAGTAGTTCAGCTCAGTCTAGCGACGGCGTGAGTTGCCCACTTGTTGGACGCGTCTCTATGGATATGTTAACGATTGATCTGCGCAATGCTCCCAATGCCAAGATTGGAAGTGTTGTTGAATTATGGGGCAGTAAAGTGCCCGTAGATGAAGTGGCAAGAATGAGTGACACAATCGGTTACGAGCTGCTATGCGCTGTAGCCCCGAGGGTGCCGGTAGCAATTATCTAAGTAAATAAACTGCCTGCGTTAACAATTCACACTGCAAGCAGCATTTATTTATTCCAGATCTGCCACCAGCGGCGTTCTTTTTGAGCTCGTTGACCTGTTTCCAGCATTTGACTGTCTGGGAAGTTCAATTTGAATACTCGCAATGAGTCGTTACTTAACTGGGTTAAGCCCAATTTTTCATAGGACTTAATCAATATATAAAGGGCTTCCTCCACTGCGGGAGCGCGATCGTAATCTTTAATCACTAACTGAGCTCTATTTGCAGCTGCTAGATAAGCCCCTCGTTGATAGTAAAAGCGAGCCACAATCACATCTGCTTCGGCAAGTGAGTTCACGATGTAACGCATGCGATCTAAAGAGTCGGGAGCATATTTACTATTGGGGAATCGTTCGACCACGGTTTTAAAAGATTCAAAAGCTTCTTTTGCAGCCTTAGGGTCACGCTCGCTTAAATCTTGTCCAGTAAATTTCCCCAACCAGCCTAAGTCATCATTAAAAGTAATTAAGCCTTTAAGGTAATAGGCATAGTCAAGGGTTGGACTGCCTTGGTGTAATTTGATAAAGCGATCAATCGCAACCAAAGCCTGGGTTTGCTCTTGAGCTTTCCAATAGCAGTAGGCTGCGTTAATTTGTGCTTGTTGAGAATAGGGCCCAAACGGAAAGCGTGCTTCGAGTTTGTCAAAGTATTTGCCGCATTTAGCAAAGTCGCCATCATTGAGCTTATCTGTTGCTTCTGAATACAGCTTGGACTCTGACCAGATATCTGTATCGTCCTTTTGGCCATCACTACCAGCACAACCTCCGAGAATGAATGGACTGCAAACAATTAAAATAAGCAGTGCAATAGAACTGAGATTGATTCGAGCGCTTACTATTTGCGATGAAAAGGATCCAGCAAGCCTTAAACTGGCGTCTGATATTGCTCCGGACATAACTGAAAGGCTCTTTAAGCGTGGCATTGCCGCAAACTCCTGATTCGAATCCCATTGATTATATCGATGATGAGGATTTCATCTCCCTGGAAATTCCATTAGAGATGGCAGGCGAACGCCTAGATAAGGCGTTGGCGATGTCTTTGCCCGATTATTCCCGAAATCGTCTCAAAACCTGGGTTGAGGCTGGCGCTGTCATGGTCGATGGCAAAGTTACCAAAGCCCGCTATATATTACGTGGTGGCGAGAGCATCAAGGTATTCCCACAGGAAATGCCTGAGCAACACGCCTTTAGTCCACAAGACATTCCCTTGGATGTGGTTTATGAAGACGATTCTTTGATTGTGATTAATAAGCCACCTGGATTAGTGGTGCATCCAGCAGCAGGTAATTGGTCGGGGACATTATTAAATGGGTTGCTGTTTAAGTACCCTGAATTAAATGTATTGCCACGAGCAGGTATTGTTCATCGTTTAGACAAGGATACTTCTGGATTGATGGTAGTGGCGAGAACTTCGCAGGCACAGACATCTCTTGTGCGACAACTACAAGATCGAACAGTAGGTCGTCGATATTTAGCATGGGTTTGGGGTGATACTCCTGCCCAAGGAAAAGTTCTAGCTTCAGTAGGACGAGATCAGCGTGATCGCTTAAAGATGTCAGCAGGAAGCCTCCAGGGGAAGCCGGCAGCAACCGCATATCGCAGGCTTACAAAAGGCAAATTTCAAAACCATCCGGTTTCTTTGGTGGAATGTCGTCTTGAAACAGGGCGCACACATCAAATTCGTGTACATCTTGAATCCTTGGGATTCCCTTTGCTGGGTGACCCTGTTTATCGCAAGAAGAGCCCTAGCGTGGCGCAATCTTTGACTTTGCCAAGACAGGCTCTACATGCTTTTGTGCTGAGCTTGCAACATCCGGTTACCCAAGAACTTGTGAGTTGGTATAGGAGTCCTCCTGTCGATTTATTGGATCTACTTCCCGAACTGGGTATGTCTAATGAGGATTTGCCACAAGAGCAGGCAGTATTGGCAGCCATTCATCAAGGACATAGTGCTGAATGAAACGACCAACACCAGAGATTCAGTTTTTAAGTCCTGAGTGGCCTGCGCCCTCTCAGATCAAAGCAATGATTACCTGCAGAGAGGGCGGTTTTAGTCAGGACCCATATCATTCCCTGAATTTGGGCGACCATGTTGGCGATGACCCAAAGTGCGTGTTAGCGAATCGAGAATTACTGAATCAATATTTGCCCAATGAAGCTCTTTGGTTAACGCAAGTCCACGGAACAAAGGTGAGCACCCCAAGTTTTCGGCTAAATGAGGCTGATGCGATTGTGACCAACCAGTCAAATGAAGTGCTGGCAATTATGACTGCCGACTGCTTACCTATATTGTTTGCTAACGATGCGGGCGATGTAATTGGGGCCGCTCATGCAGGATGGCGTGGATTGTGTAATGGTGTAATAGAAAGTACCGTAAAAGAAATGCAGGTATTGGCTGGGACAAATTCTGCTAAAGATATATTGGCTTGGCTGGGACCCGCTATTGGACCGCAGGCTTTTGAAGTGGGACTAGATGTCCTTGATGCTTTTCGGGATTCAGGGGTGCCGTTTCCAGCAGATTCATTTGTGGAAATTCCAAATAACCCTGGTAAATATTTAGCGAATTTATATGCATTGGCTCGTAGCCGCCTCAAATCCATTGGTCTGCAACGCATTTACGGCGGAGATTATTGCACTGTGAAGCAAGCGGAGAAATTTTTTTCCTATCGTCGCGATGGTGTCACTGGTAGATTCGCAAGTTTGATTTGGATCAAATGATCTCATCAGTAAGTCGTCCTTTGTCGCCTTCACGCCAATGAGGGTAATTACTAGTAATTACGAGCAACTGGCAGATTAATCCTTCTTCTAGGGTTATTGCGTATAACTCTATTGCATTTACAAGTGGAGAATGTTCATAGTTAATAGAAGAGAAGATTATGTTTTCAAGCATGAATACAGGTGCGACGCCATCTTTGGCACCGCACCATATGGCATTAATTCCCCAAGATCGCTTGGCAGAAATTCAAAAGGAATATTTTGCAGAGTTAGCACACATTGCCACCAACCCTGAAGCAATTGAAGTTAAGGATCGTCGCTTTGCTGGTAAAGCGTGGCATTCATCTTGGAGCAAGGTGATTGCCGCTACCTATCTACTGAATTCAAAGCATTTAATGTCTCTGGCTAATGCAGTAGATACAGATGAGAAAACTCGTCAAAAAATCTTATTCACAACTGAGCAAATGATTGACGCTTTATCGCCATCGAATTTCATTGCCACCAATCCTGAAGTGCTTGAGAGCATTATTAGTACACAAGGCCAATCTATTCAAAAAGGTATCGTCAATTTGCTTGGCGATATGAAAAAAGGAAAGGTATCAATAACGGATGAAAGTGCTTTTGAGGTTGGCAAAAATATTGCCACTACAGAAGGCTATGTTGTATTTCGAAATGAACTATTTGAGCTAATTCAATACAGCCCATTAACCGAAACAGTATTTGAACGTCCTTATTTAATGGTTCCACCATGTATCAATAAGTACTACATCCTAGACTTACAACCAGACAATTCTGTGGTTCGTCATATGGTTGCACAGGGACATACCGTTTTCTTGGTGTCATGGAAGAACCCTGATGCTTCGATGGCCGAAGTGAGTTGGGACGACTATGTAGGCAAGGGTGTTATCAAAGCGATCGAGGTTGTTCAAGAAATTAGTGAATCCAAGCAGATTAATATTCTGGGTTTCTGCGTTGGCGGAACATTAACCACTTCTGCTTTGGCTGTTTTAGCTGCTAAGAATCAACACCCCGCAGCAAGCTTAACTTTGTTTACGACATTGCTTGATTTCACCAACACGGGTATTTTGGATGTCTTCATCGATGAGGCTATGGTCGAATTACGTGAAAACACCATTGGTGGTAAAGCTGGCAATTACGGCATGATGTCAGGCTTGGATTTAGGCAATACCTTTTCATTCCTGCGCCCCAATGATTTAGTGTGGAACTATGTTGTAGAGAATTACCTCAAAGGAAATTCGCCCCCACCATTTGACTTGCTCTATTGGAATGGTGACTCTACAAACCTACCAGGCAATATGTATTGCTGGTATCTACGCCATACCTATTTGCAAAATGATTTGGTTAAGCCAGGCAAGGTCACTATCTGCGGTGAAAAAATCGATCTAGGCAAAATTAAATGCCCCGCATATTTATATGCCTCGCAGGAAGATCACATTGTGCCCTGGCAATCAGCTTATGAATCTACGCATATTCTTAAAGGTAAAAACCGCTTCGTCTTGGGTGCATCAGGGCACATTGCTGGAGTGATTAATCCACCTGCAAAGAACAAGCGTTTTTACTTTGAGAACAACTCAATTGCTCCAACAGCCCAAGAGTGGTTTGAGAAAGCAAAACAGATTCCTGGAAGTTGGTGGCCAAATTACACCAAATGGCTTGAACAATATGCTGGTGAGCGCAAACCTGCAAGCAAAAAATTTGGCAATGAAAAGCATAAGAAAAAAGAAGCTGCACCTGGCGTTTACGTCAAAGAAAAAATTTCTTAGACGAGCAATACATATACAAATTTAACGAAAGTTTTTTACAGGGGGAAAGTGATGTCTCAAAAAGTCGCATATGTAACTGGTGGTATGGGTGGTATTGGTACCGCTATTTGCCAACGTTTGGCAAAAGATGGTTTTAAGGTTATCGCAGGATGCGGACCAAATTCTCCACGTAAAGATCGGTGGCTTGCTGAGCAGAAAGCTCTTGGTTTTGATTTCATTGCCTCTGAAGGCAATGTCTCTGATTGGGATAGTACGGTAGCAGCTTTCGATAAAGTAAAAGCGGAAGTGGGTCGTGTCGATGTATTGGTGAATAACGCCGGTATTACTCGTGATAGCGTATTCCGTAAGATGACTCCAGATGCATGGAAGGCAGTAATTGATACCAACCTCAATTCTTTATTCAACGTTACCAAGCAAGTCATTGATGGCATGGTTGATAACAATTGGGGCCGTATTATCAATATTTCATCGGTAAATGGTCAAAAAGGCCAATTTGGTCAATGTAACTATTCCACTGCTAAAGCAGGTTTACATGGCTTCACTATGGCCTTAGCGCAAGAGGTAGCAACTAAAGGCGTGACTGTGAATACGGTTTCTCCTGGCTACATTGGTACTGATATGGTGAAAGCGATTCGTGAGGATGTATTGGAGAAGATCGTTGCTGGAATTCCTGTGAAGCGTTTGGGTACACCAGAGGAAATTGCTTCTATTTGCTGCTGGATCGCATCAGATGATGGTGGCTATGCAACTGGAGCTGACTTCTCTCTAAACGGTGGAATCCATACAGGCTAATTTATCCAAAATAGCAGTATTGAAGGGGCGCAACCCGGCTTGTTTACCTTTTGCTCAAACTAAGGCTAAACTATGCCGATGTTGCGTTGCAGTAATCAGTAAGGAAAATAATGGCTACCCGTTCCAAAAAAGCTGGTGATGATCGGCTAATCAAGAAATACCCCAATCGTCGTCTTTATGACACCCAGACCAGTACTTATGTCACCTTAACCGACATTAAGGGTTTGGTGATGACTAATGAGAGTTTTAAAGTTGTAGACGCCAAAACTGATGAAGATTTAACTCGCAATATCTTGTTGCAAATTATTTTGGAAGAAGAGGCTGGCGGTGCGCCTGTTTTCTCCACTCAAATGCTTTCGCAAATCATCCGCTTTTATGGCAATTCTATGCAGGGTCTGATGGGAAATTATCTAGAAAAGACCATGCAATCTTTTGTGGATATTCACAATAAGTTAGGTGACCAGACCAAGTGTCTTGGCGCAGGTAGTACGCCAGAGGCTTGGGCGCAGATGCTGAACTTGCAAAATCCATTGATGCAAAATCTTATGGGTAGTTACATGGAGCAGAGCAAGGATTTGTTTGTCAAAATGCAAGAGCAAATGCAGGGCTCTCATAATATGTTTGGCAGCTTTCCATTCGCACAACAGCCTAATAAAACCGAAAAAGAATAGTTGTGGCTGGAAAAATTGGTTTTGTATCCTTGGGTTGCCCCAAGGCATTAGTTGATTCCGAACTGATTCTGACGCAATTAAGCGCAGAAGGCTATCAAACCGCTAAAGACTACTCTGGCGCAGATCTCGTGGTAGTAAATACATGTGGCTTTATTGACTCTGCGGTCGAGGAGAGCCTCTCTGCAATTGGCGAGGCTTTGGCAGAAAACGGCAAAGTAATTGTCACGGGTTGTCTTGGTGCCAGGAAGAATGCGGATGGTACCGACCTGATACAGAGTATTCATCCTAAGGTTTTAGCAGTCACCGGACCGCATGCTACCGATGAAGTGATGCAAGCAATTCATTTGCACTTGCCTAAGCCGCATGATCCATTTACAGACTTAGTTCCTCCGGCAGGAGTTAAGCTCACCCCCAAGCACTACGCTTACCTCAAAATTTCTGAAGGATGCAACCATCGTTGTACCTTTTGTATTATTCCCAATTTGCGTGGTGACTTGGTATCTCGCCCAATTGGTGAGGTTCTTCTAGAGGCAAAGCGCTTATTTGAATCTGGCGTCAAGGAGTTGCTGGTTGTATCGCAAGATACCAGTGCTTATGGCGTAGATATTCAATACCGCACGGGTTTTTGGGATGGCAAACCAGTTAAAACTAGGATGTTTGATCTAGTTGATGCGTTAAACCAAATCGCACGTGAACATCAGGCATGGGTGAGGTTGCATTATGTCTACCCATATCCTCATGTGGATGATGTTTTGCCCTTGATGGCGCAATTTTCAGGACATGGATATGGTGTATTGCCGTATTTGGATATTCCGTTGCAACATGCGCATCCTGATGTTCTAAAGCGCATGAAGCGACCTGCAAGTGGCGAGAAGAATCTTGAGCGAATTTTGTCATGGCGTAAAGCTTGTCCTGATTTAGTCATACGCAGCACCTTTATTACAGGCTTTCCTGGTGAAACAGATGAAGAGTTTCAGTATTTGCTTGATTTCTTAGATGAAGCGCAAATCGATCGGGCAGGGTGTTTTGCTTATTCTCCAGTCGATGGTGCCTTGGCTAATCAACTGGAAAACCCAGTTCCAGACGCTATTCGGGAAGAGCGAAGAGCTCGATTCATGGCTAAAGCTGAGCAAATATCCATTCAACGCCTGTCCAAAAAGGTCGGTAAGCGTATCCAGGTATTAATAGATCGAGTGGATGAATCAGGCGGTATAGGTCGCAGCATAGGAGATGCCCCTGAAATTGATGGTTTAGTGAGGGTTTTGCCTGCTAGTAAGCCCTCAAAGCGCTATCGAGCTGGTGAAATCATTCGTGCTACGGTGATTAGCTCCCAAGGGCATGACCTAATAGCCGAAACTTGACGAATGGAATAAAACTATTGTTTTGGCTGTTTTAGTACAAATTTGGCCCAATGAAAGGGCTTTTTCACCGTAAGGGGATTTTTATGAGTCGTGATGTCGTTGTCTTAAGTGCAGTTCGTTCCGCAATTGGCAGCTTTAATGGTTCTTTGAGTGGTTTTGAGCCTTCCGAGCTTGGTGGAATTGTCATGAAAGAAGCGGTAGCCCGCTCCGGTGTAGACCCCACAAAAATTAATTATGTGACTGTTGGCAACACTATTCCAACAGATAGTCGCTATGCCTATGTAGCTCGTGTAGCTGCCATCCAAGCCGGCTTGCCAATGGAATCCGTTGCAATGGCCTTGAATCGTTTGTGTAGCTCAGGCTTGCAAGCGATTGTGACAACCGCTCAACAGATTATGTTGGGTGATTGTGATTATGGTGTTGGTGGTGGTGTAGAAGTCATGTCTCGCGGTATGTATGGTTCTCCAGCGATGCGTAGCGGTGCTCGTATGGGTGACACAAAGATGCTTGATTTGATGGTGGCTGTTTTGACAGACCCATTTGGTGTTGGTCATATGGGCGTTACTGCAGAGAATCTAGTTGAGAAATGGAAATTGACCCGTGAAGAGCAGGATGCTTTGGCGGTGGAATCTCATCGCCGTGCTGCAAACGCTATTAAAGAGGGTCGCTTTAAGTCTCAGATCGTTCCTATTACGATTAAAACTCGCAAGGGGGATGTCGTATTTGATACGGATGAGCATTGCAAACCTGATACCACAATGGAAACACTGGGCAAAATGAAAGCCGTGTTTAAGAAAGAGGGCGGTTCTGTTACTGCTGGTAATGCATCAGGCATTAATGATGGCGCAGCTTTCTTTGTGCTGGCCGACGCTGAGACCGCTAAGAAGGCGGGTCACAAGCCAATCGCACGCTTAGTTTCTTATGCAGTAGCTGGCGTTCCAAACCACATCATGGGCGAAGGCCCAATTCCTGCTACTAAGCTTGCGCTCGAGCGCGCTGGTTTGAAGCTCGATCAAATGGATGTGATTGAGTCTAATGAAGCATTTGCTGCGCAAGCCTTAGCAGTTACCAAAGGGCTCGGATTAGATCCTGCTAAGACTAACGTTAATGGTGGGGCGATCGCTTTAGGTCACCCAATTGGTTGCTCTGGCGCTGCAATTGCTACTAAGGCAATACATGAACTGCAACGCGTTCAAGGTAAATACGCTTTGGTAACAATGTGTATTGGTGGCGGTCAGGGTATTGCAACTATTTTTGAGCGCATGTAATGAGATAGCTATTTAATTAGCTGATCAACAGAAGAGCAGCATCCAAGCCGACGTGGTCAAAAGCCGCGTCGGCTTTTTCTTTAACTACTGGCTTGGCTTGATAGGCAACACTGATGCCAGAGCCATTCATCATGATGAGATCATTTGCACCATCGCCCATTGTGATGGCGTTTGATCTAGTGCAGCCTAATTTTTGGCAGGCATCATCAAGGTGAGCAGACTTCGCAAGGCCATCAACAATGTCGCCCAGAACTCTACCGGTAAGTTTTCCGTCAATAATTTCTAGAGTATTGGCTTGGGTTTGTTTAAATCCAAGTCTTTCACGCAGTTTTTCTGTGAAGAAGGTAAAGCCGCCAGATACAAGAAGTGTATAAAGGCCACGTTGCTGAGCGCCAGCAAGCAATTCAACTGCGCCAGGATTGGGTCTTAAGCGCTCGCGATAGACGGCTTCAAGCGCATCTGCATGAATTCCCTCTAGTAGTGCAACACGCCTTCTCAGACTTTCTTTGAAGTCTTTGATCTCGCCTCGCATCGTAGCTTCGGTAATTTCTGCAACTGCTGCTTTCTTGCCAGTGAAGTCCGCAATTTCATCTATGCACTCAATATTAATGAGTGTGGAATCCATATCCATTGCCAAAACTTGAATATTCCCGGGTATCAAATTGGCATCTAAAAAGCAAAGATCAGTTTTGTCTTGAGAGCAAATTAAACGTAACTCTTCGCGCTGTCTCACATCTAAATGAAGGCTACAAGTCCAGCGTTGAGAGTGATAGGTGCCATTCGTAATTTGTCCGCCAAGTGTATGAAGGGCGGCACCAAATCCACTGGCTCGATCCTTTAATTGGAAGGCGAGCTTTTCGGGAATAGGATTGCGAGAAATTGCGACTAGGATTTGGTGTTCTGCCATGACTCAATAATAGATGAGAAGGAAACTTGCTAGCTCACTTTGGCTGCGCTTAATACGGCTGAATCATTTAAACGCCGAAGAACTTGTCGTATTGCCTCAAGGCGCTGTTCAAGTTTCTCAAAATCACGCTCTTTCTGAGGGGTAACCTTCAGCTTATCCTGACCATTTAATTGGATGTGTTTGGACGACTGAATCAGCTGAATGATTTTCATTGAGTCAATTGGTGGGTTGGGGATGAATTGAATCTGAATGGTGAGCGGACTAGCATCAATTTTCTTAATGCCAAATCCTTGCATTTCTAGTCTTAAGCGATGGGTCTCATAAAAAGATTTAGCTTGGTCAGGTAAATCTCCAAAGCGGTCAACAAGTTCCTCACGCAATCCCATTAAATCAGAAAAATCATTGCAATTAGCAAAACGCTTATACAAAGAGAGTCGTTCATGTACATCGGGACAGTAGTCCTCGGGAAGTAGAGCTGGCACACCTAAATTAACATCAGTTGTGGCTTGCAGAGGCGAAAGCAAATCAGGCTCTTTGCCGCTTCTTAATGATTTGACCGCACGATTAAGCATTTCTGTATAAAGCTGAAATCCAATTTCATGAATTTCTCCCGACTGTTTATCGCCCAGCACTTCACCAGCCCCCCGAATTTCTAGATCATGCATGGCCAAATAGAAGCCAGAGCCCAATTCTTCCATTGCTTGAATCGCATTTAAGCGTAATTGGGCCTGTTTGCTTAAGGCCTCAGGATCTGGGACCAGCAAGTATGCGTAGGCCTGGTGATGGGATCGTCCAACACGGCCACGTAATTGATGAAGCTGTGCCAAACCAAATTTATCGGCACGATGCATGATGATGGTGTTGGCAGTAGGCACATCAATGCCAGTTTCAATAATTGTCGTGCATAACAATATATTGGTGCGTTGCGTAACAAATTCACGCATGACAGCTTCTAATTCGCGTTCATGCATTTGCCCATGAGCCACGCTAATTCGAGCCTCTGGAATGAGTTCTTGCAAAGCGTGTTTACGATTTTCAATTGTCTCAACTTCGTTATGCAAAAAATAAACTTGGCCGCCACGTTTAATTTCACGCAGTACTGCCTCGCGTATAACGCCGTCACCTTCTCGCCGCACAAAGGTCTTAATGGCAAGTCGCTTTTGTGGAGCTGTGGCAATGATAGAAAATTCGCGTAGACCTTCCATTGCCATGCCCAGAGTTCTTGGAATGGGGGTAGCGGTTAGAGTGAGAATATCAACTTCGGCACGTAATGCTTTTAATGCGTCCTTTTGCCTTACTCCAAACCGATGCTCTTCATCGACGATTACTAATCCTAGATTGGCAAATTGCGTTTCTTTGGAGAGCAATTTGTGGGTGCCAATAATGATATCTGCTTCCCCTTTAGCAATGGCTTCTAATGCAGCGTTAATTTCTTTAGCGGTTTTAAAGCGAGACAGTTCAACAATTTTGACGGGCCAGTCTGCAAAGCGGTCTTTCCAGGTTGTGACATGCTGTTCGGCAAGCAAAGTGGTGGGAGCAAGAATAGCTACCTGCTTGCCACCCATCACCGCTACGAAACTGGCACGTAATGCAACTTCAGTCTTACCGAATCCGACATCACCACACACTAGGCGATCCATGGGTGTACCACTTGTCATGTCACCTATCACCGCAGCTATAGCATTGGCTTGGTCTGGGGTTTCCTCAAAGCCAAAACTTTCTGCAAAAGCTGCATAGTCGTGTGCAGAAAATTCAAATGCATGACCCTTGCGGATTGCTCGCGCTGCATAAAGCCCAAGTAGCTCTGCAGCGGTATCGCGAATTTGTTGTGCAGCCTTGCGCTTTGCTTTATCCCATTGCCCAGAACCCAGTTGATGTAACGGCGCAGAATCGGGGTCCGATCCCGCATAGCGAGTTACCATTTGCAGTTGTTGAACCGGAACATACAAAGTTGCATCACCCGCATATTGCAGATGTAAAAACTCCTCAAATATTGGAGCTTCTTTGGAGCTTGCAAGATTTAGTAAGACCAATCCTTGGTATCGTCCTATGCCATGCTCAGAATGAACAACTGGATCTCCAATTTTGAGCTCAGATAAGTCCTTGAAGAGCATATCTGGATCGGCATTCTCCCCGGCTTTACCCTTGCGCCTCTGTCTTGCGGTGGAAGTAAAGAGCTCGGCTTCAGTTAAAACTAATAAATTCTCTGAAGTCCATAGAAAACCATTGAAAAGAGGGGCAGTTACTAGGCCAAAGAGAGAATCACTCTTAACAAAGTCAGCAATGCCATCAAAATTTTCAGGCTGCAGTGGATATAGTGGTGTGCCATCCTGTCCCGCAACACCATTGCTCTCATCTAATAGTTGTCGAATCGATTCCTTACGCCCAGCACTATCGCTGCAAATTAAAACTCGAAGTCTCTTTTGGGAGACGATATTGCGTAAACGGGAAATCGGGTCATGGTCACGTCGATGCACGGCAACATCTGGTGCAGCATGAAAACTTTTAGAATCATTTTTGCTATCTAAATCACTTTCCAATACCAAGCGCGCATAGGGCTTTGCATTGGAAAAGAATTCATCAACATCTAAAAATAATTGATTAGGCTGAAGAATCGGTCGATCAAGGTCGTGCTTTAGAAAGTCATACCGTGATTGAGTGTCTTTCCAAAAGCTACGTATTGATTGTTCAAGATCGCCAATATTCACAAGCCATACGGGGTCACCGGATCTTGGGAAGTAGTCAAAGAGAGTGGATTGTTCAGCGAAGAAAAGGGGCAAATAGGATTCAATACCAGCACTAGGAATCCCAAGATTTGCATCCTTGTATATTGCGCATCGGCTAGGATCGCCTTCAAATACTTCTCTCCATCGACCTCTAAAAGCGGTGCGCGCTTCATCATCAAAGGGAAATTCATGTCCAGGAAGAATGCGGACTTCTTTAACGGGGTAGAGGCTACGTTGTGTATCTGGATCGAATGCCCGAATTTGTTCGATTTCATCATCAAACAAATCTAGTCTGTATGGAAGACTAGAGCCCATTGGAAATAAATCAATTAATCCGCCGCGAATACTGTATTCACCAGGACGCATCACTGCGCTAACTGGGTCGTAACCAGCTTGCTGCAGCTGGAGTTTTAATGCGGCTTCATTGAGTTTGTCCTTTTGTCTAAAAAAGAACGTATGCCCAGAGAGAAACTGAGGTGGGCCTAATCGTTGTAGAGCTGTGCTTACAGGCACCAAGACTATGTCACAGCTTCCATTGAGAAGTTCATATAAGGTGGCTAGACGTTCGGATATTAGATCTTGATGGGGTGAAAAATGATCGTAAGGAAGAATTTCCCAGTCTGGTAAAAGGCGGACTTTAAGTTGCGGGGCGAATTCGGGAATTTCTTCGACCAGCCTTTGCGCCTCTTGTGCTTGGGCACAAAAAACGACCATGACAGAGTAATCATTTCGATAGCGTATCGCTGAATGGGCAATCAGAGCGGCATCAGCAGAGCCTACGAGCCCTGAAAAGGTAAAGCGCTGCCCAGCCCGCGGAGCGGGTACGGGGGGTGCTAGATTTAATGCATCAGACATCTGAGCTCATTATAGAATCAGGTATGAGCCTCGCAAACCAACCGCCTAACCCCATTAATCGCTGTCATGCGGTATTGCCAACTGCGGGTACTGGCTCTCGATTAGGCGGGGAGTTGCCTAAGCAATTTCAGCAGTTGGCCGGCAAGCCAATGCTGGCATATGCATTAAGTGCTTTTGCTCAAGTGCCTCAGATTGAATCTATTTGGGTTGGCGTTTCATCAAGTTTTATTGATCATCCCATCTTGAAAGACTTTTCCAATTTGGGTAAACCTATTCACTTTCTACCAACTGGCGGACCCACTAGACAAGAAACTGTACGAAATACCTTGGCAGCTTTAATGACTGCGGGCGTAGGCGAGGAAGATTGGGTACTGGTACATGACGCTGCTAGGCCAGGCATCACTTCAGCACTAATAGAAAAATTGATTCGAACTGTTCATGGTTCCAGTTCGGGTGGTCTACTAGCTATGCCTTTAGCTGACACACTCAAGCAGGCTGATTTGAATTCGACGATTGCTGGAAATCCGCCTCACTCAATGAAAACCATTCCACGCGATCATCTTTGGCAGGCTCAAACTCCGCAGATGTTTGGCTTGAAAAAACTTCACGCTGCATTAGAGGAGGCCATTCGTCAGGAGTTTGATGTTACGGATGAGGCAAGTGCTATGGAATTGGCTGGAGAGAAGCCCTTATTGGTTGAGGGCGCAACTCGAAACCTTAAAGTGACTCATCCTGCAGATTGGGAACTCATGCAACTCTTATTGGGCTAAGCTAATTCATATGACTCAATCAAATATTCACATTCCCCAATTCCGAATTGGCCAGGGCTATGACATTCATGCCTTGGTCTCCGATCGTAAGTTCATTTTGGGTGGCGTTCATATTCCTTATGAAAAGGGTTTACTTGGCCATTCTGATGCAGATGTTTTGTTGCATGCCTTGACGGACGCTTTGTTGGGTGCAGCGGGTCTTAACGACATTGGTCAAATGTTTCCAGACAATGACCCTCAATTTAAGGATATGGATAGCCGAATTCTCCTAAGAGCAGCTTTGCAAAAGGTCCAGGCAGTTGGCTTCCAGGTGGGTAACGTGGATGCCACCATCATTTGTCAGAAACCTAAATTGGCTGGATATTTGCCTGAAATGGTTCGAAATATTGCCGCTGATTTAGCTGTTACCCCCAGTCATATCAACCTAAAGGCTAAAACCAATGAATCCCTAGGTCATTTAGGGCGGGGTGAGGGCATAGCAGTTCATGCAGTTGCTTTGCTCTTTAAGGCCTAAAACAGCCTTTAAAAACCTAAACATTGTAGAATTGTGGTCTTTAGAGTGAAGTTTGAGCTTGGCAGTGTTTGCGGAATTCGCGAGGATGGCGAAATTGGTAGACGCACCAGGTTTAGGTCCTGACGCCAGAAATGGTGTGGGGGTTCGAGTCCCCCTCCTCGCACCACAAGATTACTACTTGGCTTGGACTTCATATTTCCTGATCTTCAATTAAGAGACGAGAATGGCTGTGCAGATAGAAAATTTAGGTTCTTTAGACCGCAAGATGACTTTAGAGTTTGCTCGTGCTGATTTAGCAAAAGCACGCGAAGCGCGTCTGGCAAAAGTAGGTAAGACCATGAAAATGGCGGGCTTTCGTCCAGGAAAAGTTCCTAAGAACATGGTGGAAAAGCAGTACGGCATGCAAGTCGATTTTGAGTTGCAATTTGATAAGGCATCTGAACTCTTTTTTGAGCACAGCAAAAATGAGGGCATTGCTCTTGCTGGCCAGCCACGTCTTGAACCGAAAAGCGAATTAGATGCAGACACGATTGTGTTCGATGCTTATTTCGAGGTATTACCTGAGGTAAAGATTGGTGACTTCAGCAAAGCCGAAGTCACAAAGTACACAACAGAAATTGGCGATGCTGAGATTGACCGCGCACTTGATGTATTGCGCAAACAGCAAGTTCATTATCATCCGCGTGGCGAGGCTGGACCTCATGGCGATGGTGGCGCAAATACTACCGCACAGAATCGCGACCAAGTTGTAATTGATTTTGTTGGCAAAATTGATGGCGTCGAGTTTGCTGGCGGTAAGGCGGAAAATTTTGAATATGTATTAGGCGAAGGGCGCATGCTCCCTGAATTTGAGGCGGCTACTTTGGGCTTAAAGGCCGGAGAGAGTAAGTCATTCCCACTCAGCTTCCCTGCCGACTATCACGGCAAAGATGTTGCGGGCAAAACAGCCGAGTTCACGATTACCGTCAAATCTGTTAACTGGGCACATTTACCAGCAGTTGACGATGCATTTGCACTTTCATTAGGCGTTACCGAAGGTGGTGTTGCTAAGATGCGCGAAGAAGTAAAACAAAATCTTGATCGTGAAGTCAAACGCCGCATCACTTCTTTGTTAAAAAATGAAGTGATGGATAAGTTAAACGAACTATGTGAATTAGACGTGCCAAAGTCATTGGTTTCTTCTGAGCAAGATCGTTTGGTTGAAGGCGCCCGTCAAGATCTTATTCAACGTGGCGTCCCAAATGCAAAAGATGCTCCAATTCCTCCGGAGATTTTTGCTGAGCAAGCGCTAAAACGTGTTCGCCTAGGATTAATCTTGGGTGATTTAGTGAAGCTAAATAAATTAGCTGCTACAGCCGATCAAATTAAGGCTGAAATTGATGAGCAAGCTGCAACCTATGAAGATCCAAAGGAAGTGGTCCGCTGGTTCTACAGCAACCCAGGTCGCTTAAAAGATATTGAAAACTTGGTGCTAGAAGATAACGTTATTAAGCATTTCACATCTCTAGCTAAGGTAAATGAAAAAGCAATTAGCTTTGAAGAGTTAAGCAAGCTAAACTAATTCAATTATTGATAAGGGGTCTTAAATGAATCAGAGCCATTTGCAAGCTGAAAATCTAGAGCCAAAAGGTTTGGGCTTGGTTCCGATGGTGATTGAGACCTCTGGTCGAGGTGAGCGAGCTTATGACATTTACTCACGTCTTCTGCGTGAGCGTGTCGTATTCTTGGTTGGTGAAGTTAATGATCAAACCGCCAATCTTGTGATTGCGCAGTTATTGTTCCTGGAGAGTGAAAATCCGGACAAGGATATCTCTTTGTATATTAATTCTCCAGGCGGTTCTGTATCTGCTGGCCTGGCAATTTATGACACCATGCAATTTATCAAGCCACACGTTAGTACTTTGTGTATGGGCATGGCTGCTAGCATGGGTGCATTTTTGCTTTGCGCAGGTGAAAAAGGTAAACGTTTTGCCTTACCCAATTCTCGCGTAATGATTCATCAGCCTCTCGGTGGTGCTCGCGGTCAAGCTTCAGATATCGAAATTCAAGCTCGTGAGATTCTGTATTTGCGTGAACGTTTGAATAAGATTTTGGCTGATCGCACTGGTCAATCCATTGAAACGATTGCTAAAGATACAGATCGTGATAACTTTATGTCTGCGGAACAAGCCCGCGAGTATGGCTTGATCGATACGGTTATCGAAAAGCGTCCTTAAGACTTTTTTACTAAATACTCTTCAGGTAAAGACATTGACCGATACAACTACAAACTCTGGCGATAAAGTTTTGTATTGCTCTTTCTGCGGCAAGAGCCAGCATGAGGTCAAAAAGTTAATTGCTGGCCCCTCTGTTTTTATTTGTGATGAATGTATTGATCTTTGTACTGACATCATTCAAGAAGAGATCTCCAAGCTTCCCAAGGAAGAGGGCGATAATTCATTACCTACGCCACATCAAATTCGCGAGAATTTAGACCAATACGTCATTGGTCAGGATCAGGCAAAAAAGACCTTAGCCGTTGCTGTATATAACCATTACAAACGCCTACAGCATTTGCCAAAGCCAAAAAAAGAAAAGTTGGATAAAGACGGCAAGGTTGTAGAGTCAACAGATAAAAAAGAGTCTAAAGCCCCTGCAAAAGCGATTGTTGACGGTGTTGAATTAGCAAAAAGCAATATTTTGCTAATCGGACCTACGGGCTCCGGTAAGACTTTGCTAGCCCAAACATTGGCTCGTATGTTGGATGTGCCATTTGTAATGGCTGATGCCACCACCTTAACCGAAGCAGGTTATGTTGGCGAGGACGTAGAAAACATTATTCAAAAGTTACTACAAGCTTGTGACTACAACGTTGAGAAAGCTCAACGTGGCATTGTCTACATTGATGAGATTGATAAGATTTCACGTAAATCTGACAACCCATCAATCACCCGTGATGTATCAGGTGAGGGTGTTCAGCAAGCATTGCTTAAGTTAGTTGAAGGTACGATGGCATCAGTACCGCCACAGGGCGGTCGTAAACATCCCAATCAAGATTTTCTACAAGTTGACACCACGAACATTCTTTTCATATGCGGTGGTGCATTTGATGGACTTGAAAAAGTCATTCAGCAACGCACTGCCAAAACAGGTATTGGTTTTAATGCAACTGTTCCTGGCAAAGATGATCGCGGCGTTAGCGATCTATTACTTGAAGTCGAGCCGGAGGATTTGATTAAGTTTGGCTTAATTCCTGAGCTCATTGGTCGTTTACCAGTGGTGGCTACTCTTGCTCAGCTGGATGAGGCTGCCTTGATTGCAATTTTGATTGAACCTAAAAATGCCTTGGTTAAGCAGTATCAAGCCCTCCTCACCATGGAAGGTTCAGAGCTTGAGGTTCGTCGTGAGGCTCTCTCTGCAATTGCCAAGAAGGCTATTGCACGCAAAACAGGGGCTCGTGGCCTGCGCTCGATACTCGAGGGCTCTTTGATGGATGTGATGTATGACTTGCCTTCCTTGAAGAACGTTCAAAAGGTGGTAATTGATGAATCTTCTATAGCAGAGGGTGGTAAGCCCCTCTTAGTCTATAAACAGGATCCAGACCAAGCAGATTTGAGCAAAAAAGCCTAAATTCATAGGGTTTTTGCTGTTTTTCGGGCATTTTTGCTCACTTTTTGCACTTTTCCTACTTGAATTTCCCTAAGTGCTACCCATATAGGTAGTATCCTATTTATAAATAAAGTCTCTATTTAGTGGTTTGCAAACCTAAAAACTACTAAAAATGATTCTTGAGGATTAATTACTTGGAGGAATTGCCTTTATGCCTGGCCACTTATTACTACCCTCTGAACCGATTCAATTGCCACTTCTTCCCTTAAGGGATGTTGTGGTGTTTCCTCATATGGTGATTCCACTCTTTGTTGGACGCCCAAAATCGATCAAAGCCCTAGAGGCAGCGATGGAAACGGGAAAAAATGTCCTGCTAGTGGCGCAAAAAACAGCCGCCAAGGATGAGCCTGGAATTGAAGACCTCTATGAAGTGGGTTGTATTGCAAACATTTTGCAGATGTTAAAGCTTCCTGATGGAACGGTAAAAGTTCTTGTTGAGGGTGTGCAACGTGCTGAAGTGAGTCAAATTGAAGATAGCCTTGGTTATTTCAATTGTGAAGCTACACCTACGGCAATTAATGCAATTGACGCTCACGAAACCGAAGCGCTGCGTCGCGCCATCATGGCGCAGTTCGATCAATACGTGAAACTGAATAAAAAGGTTCCTCAAGAAATCCTATCTTCTTTAGGTGGCATAGATGACCCAAGTCGTCTAGCAGACACTATTTGTGCGCATTTACCAGTCAAGCTTGAGCAAAAGCAACGCTTACTTGAGATGACTGATGTGGTTCAACGTCTTGAAAGTCTATTGGCTGATCTTGAGAGTGAGATCGATATTCTTCAGGTTGAGAAACGCATTCGTGGACGCGTGAAGCGTCAGATGGAAAAGAGTCAACGTGAGTACTATTTGAACGAGCAAGTCAAAGCAATTCAAAAAGAGCTTGGCGAGGGTGAAGAGGGCGCTGATCTTGAAGAGCTAGAGAAGCGCATCAAGGCTGCGCGTATGCCCAAGGAAGCACTTAAAAAAGCTGAGTCTGAGTTGAAGAAGCTCAAGCTGATGTCACCGATGTCGGCTGAAGCCACCGTCATTCGTAACTTTATTGATACGCTTGTTAATCTGCCTTGGAAGAAAAAGACCAAGATCAATAACGATCTCTCAAATGCTGAAAAAGTATTGGATGAAGATCATTATGGCCTGGATAAGGTTAAAGAACGTATCTTGGAATATCTCGCCGTTCAACAACGTGTTGACCGAGTCAAGGCGCCAATTCTTTGTCTAGTGGGGCCTCCTGGTGTTGGTAAGACCTCCTTGGGGCAATCTATTGCACGAGCAACTAATCGTAAGTTTGTGCGTATGGCATTGGGTGGTGTACGTGACGAATCTGAGATTCGAGGTCATCGCCGAACTTATATCGGATCAATGCCTGGAAAAATTTTAACTAGCTTGACTAAGGTTGGCGTTCGCAATCCATTATTCCTATTGGATGAAGTGGATAAGATGGGTATGGATTTCCGAGGGGATCCTGCAAGTGCCTTGCTCGAAGTCTTGGATCCAGAGCAGAACCACACTTTTCAAGATCACTATGTAGAAGTAGATTTTGATTTGTCTGATGTGATGTTTGTGGCTACCTCGAATTCTTTAAATATTCCAGGTCCCTTACTCGATCGACTAGAGATTATTCGTCTAGCAGGTTACACAGAGGATGAAAAAACAAGCATTGCAGTTAATTATTTGATTCCTAAGCAAATCAAAAACAATGGTTTGAAGAAGGATGAATTGAAAATTGAAGACAGCGCAGTACGTAACATCATTCGCTATTACACGCGTGAAGCTGGTGTTCGATCCCTTGAAAGGGAAATTAGCAAGATCTGCCGTAAGGTAGTGAAGTTGCTACTGTTGAAGAGAGAGGCTGCGCCAGTCGTGGTAAATGCTGATAACCTCGAAAAATTCTTATCCGTACGAATGTTTGATTTTGGTTTGGCTGGAAAAGAAAATCAGGTTGGTCAAGTTACTGGCCTTGCTTGGACTGAGGTGGGCGGTGACCTATTAACAATTGAAGCTGCCGTGATGCCTGGTAAAGGTGTTATCACTAGAACGGGTTCAATTGGTGATGTCATGAAAGAGTCTGTTGAGGCGGCTCGAACTGTTGTGCGTTCAAGAGCTAGACGTTTGGGCATCGAAGACGAATCATTTGAGAAAAAGGATATTCACATTCACTTTCCGGATGGAGCAACTCCTAAAGATGGTCCGTCGGCTGGTATTGCAATTACGACTGCTTTGGTTTCTGTTTTTACAGGAATTCCAATTCGTTCTGACGTTGCAATGACTGGGGAGATCACATTGCGTGGTGAGGTATTGCCGATTGGCGGTTTGAAGGAAAAGTTATTGGCAGCGCATCGTGGCGGTATTAAATTAGCCTTGATCCCAGAAGAAAACGTTAAAGATTTGATTGATATTCCTGATAACGTCAAGAATGCGATTGAGATTGTCCCTGTGCGCTGGATCGATAAAGTGCTGGAGCTGGCTTTGGAGCGCATGCCAGAGGCGCTACCTGAGCCTACACCTGAAGAGCTCGCTAAAAAGGCGGCGGAAGCAAGCAAAGCCTCTGAGGCTGCCGCATCAAGCAAGGTGCTAAAGCACTAAGCATTAATGAGAAGGCTTAACCGCTAAATCTAACTATTGGAGATGCTAGATTTAGCGGGTTTTAATCATATGGCTTGCGCATAGGTTACAATCTCATCTGTAATATTTTTGGGGCGCTTAGCTCAGTTGGTAGAGCGTCTGCCTTACACGCAGAATGTCGGGAGTTCGAGCCTCTCAGCGCCCACCAAAAAATTGCAGAAAGGCCTCAATCGGCTTTCTTCACTGATTCCCCATAGCCTAGTAAACTCTTACAGTTGCAAGACTTATTGCTTAACTTTACTAGCGAAATTATTCATGTTTGATACCGTTCGTAAGCATCAAAAAATACTTCAATTGGTTTTGATGCTATTCATCGTGCCATCCTTTGTAATGTTTGGGATTTCCAGCTATTCCAGCTTTATGGATAAGGAAACGGACTTGGTAAAAGTAAGCGGTAAGCCAATTACTGCTCAAGAAGTAGACAACGCAGCTAAACGCCAAGCAGAAAGAGTTGGCGGCAATTTGCAAATCGCGCAAAGCTTGCAATTTCGTGAAGCCATATTAAATGAGTTACTGCAACAACGCATTCTTGGATTTGCTGTGCAAAATCTACGATTGCAGGTTGGCAAAGAAGCTTTGATTAAAAGTTTGCAGAGCATTCCACAAATTCGTGCTTTATATCGTCAGGATGGCAGTTTTGATGATGTTCGTTTTAAACAACTATTGGCCAGCAATGGCTTAAATGAAGAGCAGTTCTACGCCGGTCAGGCTTTTGATTTAAAGATTAACCAATTGGTTAACTCGGTTGCTCGTACTGAGATTGGCACTCCAAAGTTATCCGAAATTATTTCTACGCTTTATGAAACCGAGCGTCAAGTCCAATCACTATCCTTTAATGCAAAGGACTTTTTAAGTAAGGTAAATCCAACTCAAGAAGAGCTTCAGGCTTTTTATAGTGCCAATAGCAAATTATTTGAGAGCCCAGAGTACCTTGATGTGGAATACATCGTTCTTAAGGCCGATCCAAAAGAGGACGCTAAGGCTTTTAGTGAAAAGGCGGATCAATTCGCAAACATGACTTATGATCAATCTGATAGCCTGAAGCCAGCCGCTGATAAGCTAAAGCTATCTATTCAGAATCAAAAAG
This sequence comes from Polynucleobacter sp. MWH-UH19D, assembly GCF_040409795.1. NCBI lineage: Bacteria > Pseudomonadati > Pseudomonadota > Betaproteobacteria > Burkholderiales > Burkholderiaceae > Polynucleobacter > Polynucleobacter sp. MWH-UH19D. Next base: position 946,124 of record NZ_CP099571.1, read on the forward strand.
GCATGACGCGTTCTGGCCCAGCAAATGTATCGAGAGATCATCCTTTGGCTAATCCTAAGGTAGTTCAAGCTCTTTTTGGTGATGAGGCTCTAAAAAATAAACGTAATACTGAAGCCGTGCAAACCGCGCCTGGCGTTTTCGTTTCTGCTCGTGTGGTGGAATTTCATCCAGCACAAATTCTTCCATTTAAAGATGTAGCCAATGAGGTTAATCGTCAAGTTAGTCAGCGAGCTGCTGAAAAACTTGCGGTAGCTGCTGCGGCTGAGAAATATGCGTCTCTAGAGAAGGATCCCAAAAATACTTCCGGGTTTGCATCCCCGATATGGGTATCTCGCAATAAGCCTAGCAATATAGTCGGTCTAGCCTTGGATGATGTTATGTCTATTAACCCTGATAAATTCCCAGCCATCATTTCTGTGAGCAATCCTGGAGTGGGAGCAACACTCTATCGGGTCGACCAAGTGCGTCAACCAAATAGTGTGGATGCCAAAGTACACAAGGCTCAAGCACAGCAAATACAGGCACTTGCTGCCCAGTCTGAATTTGCTGGGTTCATGTCCTATTGGCGCGATGCTGCCAGTGTGAAGGTTATCAATCCACTGAAACCTCCATCTAGCGGATCCGGTAGCTAAACCCTAGATTTATTTCTTAGGCAAAACAAGTGATTGATATGGGGCCATAGCGCCCCATACGTTTTTAAAGAGTATTGCTTGGGCTGCAACATTTGGGTGAATGTTGTCTGCTTGAAATAATTCTTTATGCTGTGCCACACCATCTAAAAAAAATGGAAGAAGCTGTATGTCCTCTTGGGAAGCTAAAGCTGGATATAGCTCCCTAAATTGCTTTGTGTATTGCTGGCCGTAATTAGGGGGAATTTGCATGCCAAAGAGTAGTACTTTTGCGCCAGCTTGTTTAGATAGCCGAATCATTTTTTGTAAATTATTTTTGGTCTGTTCAATTGTTAAACCACGTAAGGCGTCATTTGCCCCAAGCTCTATAAAAACAATCTTAGGTTCTTTTGACTTTAAGAGGGTGGGGAGTCTTGTAAGACCACCAGAGCTAGTTTCTCCGCTAATGCTAGCGTTAAATACAGCCCAAGCACTTCCTTGTTTTTGTATTTCTTGATTTAGTAGGCCAACCCAGCCACTTCCACGGGGCAAGCCATATTCGGCTGAAAGGCTATCTCCTAAGACTAGGATAGTTGGGCTGGCATGTGCCCAAGAGTTAAATGTAAAGAACAGGCAAAATAGGCCTGTTGCTGCATATTTTTTAATCGTATTAGCTATTTGTTTTTGATGCATACATGACTATTTCTACAAAAGCGCTTATAGCAAATCACCTTCATAAAGAAGTTGTGACCAGCGATGGTGTATTGCCTATTTTGCACGAGATTGACTTCGCCATTGAATACGGAGAAAGTGTTGCGATTACCGGAGCATCTGGTTCGGGGAAAAGCACTTTACTCGGCTTAATGGCCGGTTTAGATCTCCCTAGCTCCGGATATGTTTCCTTAGTTGGGCAAAATTTAAATGAGCTGGATGAGGACGGTAGAGCAAGATTGCGGGGTCAGCACGTAGGTTTTGTGTTTCAGTCATTTCAATTGCTTTCTCACTTAACCGCTCTCGAAAATGTCGCATTACCAGCCCAAATGCAAGAACATCAAAATGCACTAGTTGAGGCAAAGGCTTGTCTAGAGAATGTAGGGCTCCAAGATCGTCTGAATCATTTTCCCAAGACTCTCTCTGGGGGTGAACAGCAACGTGTAGCCTTGGCAAGAGCCTTTATTACTAGGCCCAAAATTCTTTTTGCGGATGAACCTACTGGCAGTCTTGATGAGGCCAGTGGTAAGAGGGTAATTGATCTACTTTTTGACCTAAATCGGGCCAATCAATCCACCTTGATATTAGTTACCCATGACCCAGCCTTAGCTGGCAGGTGCCAGCGCCAAATTCGCCTTCAAGGCGGTCGTTTGGTGTAGGCAAAACCTTATAATCTAGGGATGTCCTTTTTCCACTTTTTGCCTGGCGCTGCAGCGCTTTCCGCCTTTCGTCAACATCGTCTTCTAGCTTCTTTGCAGTCCAAAGGAGTTGAGATTGAAGCTATAGAGGCACAATTTCTCCACCTAATCTGGTCCGAAGCTGAAATCAGCCACGAACAAGAACAAGTTCTCAATAATCTGCTCACTTATGGGCAACCATTTGTATCTCAGCTTTCAGTAGGAAAGACTTGGTTTGGCAAAGGTTCGGGAGATATTCAGGGTGCAATAGTTATCCCTCGATTTGGGACCGTTTCACCATGGGCCAGTAAAGCGACTGATATTGCTCGGCAATGTGGATTAGATGTTTTGAGAATTGAGCGTGGCGTTCAGTATTCTTGGAAATCTAAAAAGCCTTTAAGTCCAGAGCAGCACCAACAAGTATTGAATGCGATTCATGATCGCATGACTGAGGCGGTAATTGATTCTGTTGAATTAGCCAATCAGCTTTATCAAACGCTGGATGATCGTCCTTTAGCTCGAATTCCCGTGCTTAGTGAAGGTAGGGCGGCTTTAGATAAAGCAAACCAAGATCTTGGTTTAGCATTGTCTGAAGATGAAATAAGCTATCTTGCAGATAATTTTGTGCGACTTGAGCGCAATCCCAGTGATGTTGAGCTAATGATGTTCGCCCAGGCTAATAGCGAACACTGTCGTCATAAGATTTTTAATTCTAGCTGGACGATTGATGGCGAGGATCAAGATAAGTCACTATTTGCCATGATTCGTAATACGCATCAATTGCAGCCAGAAGGCACGATTGTTGCCTATTCAGATAATTCAGCGATTATGGCTGGCTGCGATGCGGAGACCTGGGCACCTCAGGGTAAAGAGCATCTTTATGTAAAAGATACGCGCATGGTTCACACCTTAATGAAGGTGGAAACGCATAATCATCCAACCGCAATTGCACCATTCCCCGGGGCATCTACAGGTGCAGGTGGAGAGATTCGCGATGAGGGTGCTACCGGAATTGGTGGACGCCCTAAAGCTGGGTTAACTGGTTTTTCTGTATCCAATTTGAATATTCCTGGCACCAATCTTCCATGGGAAAAAGAGTATTACGGAAAGCCTGACCGTATTGCAACACCTTTGCAAATCATGATTGACGGACCACTTGGTGGTGCTGCATTTAATAATGAGTTTGGGCGACCAATCCTTGGTGGTTATTTCCGCGTATTTGAACAGACACTGAGCGGCTTACGCCGTGGATACCACAAACCCATCATGATTGCGGGCGGAATTGGCAGCATCGATTCCATTCATACCCACAAGAAAGAAATTCAGCCTGGCCATTTATTGATTCAACTTGGCGGCCCAGGTATGCGCATTGGCATGGGCGGTGCAACTGGTAGCTCAGTAGCTACCGGCACCAATACTGCGGATTTAGATTTTGATTCTGTGCAGCGTGGCAACCCAGAAATGGAGCGTCGTGCTCAAGAGGTTATTAACGCCTGCCGCGCTCTGGGAAATCACAATCCAATTGTGTCAATTCATGACGTTGGCGCTGGTGGCTTGTCTAATGCTTTTCCTGAATTAGCTGATGGCGCAGGATTGGGCGCCCAGTTCAAGCTGCGTAGCGTTCCGCTTGAGGAGAGCGGCATGAGTCCTGCGGAGATTTGGTGTAACGAGTCTCAAGAACGATATGTATTGGCTATTGATGCTAAAGATTTGGAATTATTTAAATCCTTCTGTGAGCGTGAGCGTTGTCCATTTGCGGTCGTAGGTGAGGCAACTCAAGAACGTCAACTGCGACTACATGATGCCAATCAACCTACTGGATCAGATGATGCCTTGCCAATTGATATGCCTATGGAAGTCTTGCTTGGCAAACCACCACGCATGCATCGAGATGTAAAACGCGAGCAACATTCCTTTGATGAATTAGATGTAACAGATGTGGATTTGTCTCAATCTATTGCTTGGGTGCTTCAGCAACCAACAGTCGCCAGCAAGTCATTCCTGATTACGATTGGCGATCGAACAGTTGGCGGTTTAAATGCTCGTGATCAGTTTGTTGGTCCTTGGCAGGTCCCTGTAGCTGACTGCGCCGTCACCATGATGGATTACAAGGGGTATCGCGGTGAAGCAATGTCTATGGGTGAACGAACACCAGTTGCAGCAATTAATGCTCCCGCTGCGGCACGCATGGCTGTTGGAGAGGCAATCACGAATTTATTAGCGGCTGACATTGCCCGTCTTGCAGATGTAAAACTTTCAGCAAACTGGATGGCAGCTTGTGGCGCTCCTGGAGAAGATGCAAAGCTGTATGACTCTGTTAAAGCGGTTGGCATGGAGCTTTGTCCAGCTCTTGGTATATCTATTCCAGTAGGTAAAGATTCTTTATCGATGGCAACCGAATGGAAAGAGGGCGACCAAGCCAAGAAGGTAGTAGCACCAGTTTCTCTAATTATTTCTGCATTCGCATCAGTACACGACGTTCGAAAAACTGTAACCCCATTACTTAAGCTCAATAATTCAGATGGCTCGCCTCTAGAAACAGAATTGATCTTGATTGATTTGGGTCGCGGAAAAAATCGGATGGCAGGAAGCATTTTGTCCCAAGTGCTGAATCAGTCAGGCAAGACTACTCCAGACCTTGATCATCCAGAGGATCTCAAGAATCTTGCTGCTGCAATGATTGAACTTCGCAAGGACAAGCAATTGCTTGCCTATCATGATCGTTCTGATGGTGGTTTAATAGCCTGCGTGGCGGAGATGGCCTTTGCATCTCATATGGGTATCTCGATTAATGTCGACATGATTGCGGTTGATGCTGGTCAAGAACCTGATCATGGCGATGCTAAGAATTGGGCGCAACAAGTTTCTGGCCGACGTCATGAACAAACTATGCGCGCATTGTTTAATGAAGAGCTTGGTGCAGTAATTCAGGTTCGAAGAGATGATCGAGATGCGGTATTTGCTACGTTACGTAAGCTTGGTCTTAGCGCATTTAGCCATGTTATTGGCAAACCCAATACAAATGGCCGCATTGAAATCTGGCGTGACGCGAAGAATATTTTCGCCGAACCTCGTGAAGTATTGCAAAAGATGTGGACTAATACGAGTTATCAAATTGCTCGTATGCGTGACAACCCAGACTGTGCTGATTCAGAGTTTGCGCTATTAGATAACTTTGCTGACCCTGGCATGTCGCCTAAATTGACGTTTGATATTGTTGATGACATATCCGCGCCGTTTATCAATAAAAACGCTAGACCTAAGGTTGCCATTTTGCGTGAACAGGGTGTGAACTCACATGTTGAAATGGCTTATGCCGTTAACTGGGCGGGTTTTGATAGCTATGACGTACATATGTCGGACCTCTTAAGCGGCAAAGCCAAACTAGATGATTTTAGAGGCCTAATTGCTTGCGGTGGCTTTAGTTACGGAGATGTTCTAGGGGCAGGTGAGGGTTGGGCAAAAACCATTCTGTTTAACCAGCAGTTACGAGACCAATTCGAGAAATTTTTTAATCGCCAGGATAGTTTTGCCTTGGGTGTATGTAATGGTTGCCAAATGATGAGCAATCTCGCTGGCATTATTCCGGGAGCACAGGATTGGCCTAAATTTACACGCAATCAATCAGAGCAATATGAAGCGCGCCTAGTCATGGCGGAGGTTTTAGCCTCTCCATCCATCTTTACTCAAAGCATGGAAGGAAGTCAATTGCCAATTGCAATTGCACATGGCGAGGGGTATGCTAATTTCGGTCAACAGGGCAATTTAGAGCAGATTCAGAACCAAGGATTATCCGTACTCCGTTTTGTAGATCATGCGGGCAAGCCAACAGAGATCTATCCCATGAATCCAAATGGGTCTCCTGGCGGACTAACAGGGGTTACTACTCCTGATGGGCGTTTTACGGTAATGATGCCTCATCCAGAGCGGGTATTCCGCGCTGCGCAAATGAGCTGGTGCCCTCCAGACTGGCTTGATACCCCTGATGGTGCTAGCCCTTGGTTACGTTTGTTCCGTAACGCGCGAGTTTGGGCTAAATAAGCTTGCTGTCGATGGAGCCCGTAACGTTTTCCGAAAGCGGTGGCATTCGGTATTTGCACTTTGGAACAGACTTGATCCAAGGCGCAATGCGTATACGCGACCCCGATGAAATTTACCTTGAGTACAACCAACAGATGATGGCTTGGCTGCTGTTTCTTGAAACTAGGCCTGGAATGAAGGTTGCGCAATTGGGACTTGGCACAGGTGCCCTGACTAAATTTCAGCATCGGCATTGTCCAGCAGTTAAAACTACTGTAGTGGAATTAAATCCCGCAGTCATTGTGTCTGCACGCTCCATGTTTTTCACACCAGATGATGATCGTAGGCTGGAAACGCTACAAACCGATGCTAAGGCCTTTGTTAAGTCGAGTCGCTACAAGAACCAGTTTGATGCCGTACAAGTAGATTTGTACGATGCTATTTGCGATGGGCCAGCTGCTAGTTCGCTTGATTTCTACAAGGGCTGTTTCAATATTCTCAAAAGCCCAGGCGTAATGACAGTGAATCTGTTTTCACGTCATAAAAGCTTCGATATCAATCTTAAGAATATCTGTGAGGCTTTCGATAACCGCGTTTTATTGTTTCCAGAATCACATGACTGCAACGTTGTGGCGATGGCGTTCAAAGGCCCTAAGCTAGAAGCAGAATGGAAAGACGTTGCAAAACGTGCCAAGTTGATTATGGATAAAACTGGGCTGCCAACAAATACATGGGCGTCGGGACTTAGTCAAGCAAATGCCCGCCAAGAAAATAAGTTAAGCATATAGATTTGTTTTTGGTAATTCATGTGTAAATAAAAAGGCGATCTAGTAATCGCCTTTTTATTGGATACCTGACATTTGTCAGGTGTAGCCCATTACACGGTAACGGTATCTGCTACTTCGCTAAATGACTTAATCTTGTCAAAGTTCATATAACGATACACTTCTGCAGATTTCGCATTCAGAGACTCAACTTGCTCAAGATACTCTTTTGGAGTTGGTAGACGTCCTAAGAGGGCCGCAACAGATGCCAACTCAGCAGATGCCAAGAACACGCGTGTATCAATACCAAGACGATTTGGGAAATTACGTGTTGATGTTGAAACAGCAGTAGAGCCCTTGCGGATTTGCGCTTGGTTACCCATGCACAACGAGCAACCCGGCGTTTCCATACGAGCACCGGTACGACCCAAAATGCCGTAGTAGCCTTCTTCAGTCAGAACCATTTGATCCATCTTGGTAGGAGGCGCAATCCACAAGCGAGTTGGGATATCTGATTTACCTTCAAGCACTTTACCGGCAGCACGGAAGTGGCCAATATTTGTCATGCAAGAACCGATAAAGACTTCATCGATTTTCTCGACAGCAACTTCAGAGAGGAATTTAACATCATCTGGATCGTTAGGGCAGGCCAAGATCGGTTCTTTGATCTCGTTCATATCGATTTCAATGATCTCAGCATAGTCTGCATTAGCATCAGCCTTGAGCAATTCGGGCTTAGCAATCCATGCTTCCATTGCTTTAATGCGGCGACCTAAAGTACGCTTATCTTGGTAGCCATTAGCAATCATCCACTTCATCAAAGTGATATTGGATTGCATGTATTCAATAATTGGCTCTTTATTAAGCTGAACTGCGCAACCACCAGCAGAGCGCTCTGCTGAAGCGTCAGAAAGTTCAAACGCTTGTTCAACTTTGAGATCAGGTAAGCCTTCGATTTCCAAAATACGGCCAGAGAAAATATTCTTCTTGCCTTGCTTTTCGACAGTTAGCAAGCCTTTCTTGATTGCATACAGAGGTATTGCATTTACCAAGTCACGCAATGTGATACCAGGCTGCATTTTTCCTTTGAAGCGAACCAATACAGATTCAGGCATATCAAGTGGCATTACGCCAGTGGCAGCAGCAAACGCAACTAAGCCAGATCCAGCTGGGAAGGAGATACCAATTGGGAAGCGAGTATGGCTATCACCACCGGTTCCGCATGTATCTGGAAGTAATAAGCGATTGAGCCAGCTATGGATCACGCCGTCACCTGGGCGCAATGCAACGCCGCCACGGTTCGTCATAAAAGCTGGTAACTCATGATGGGTACGAATATCGACTGGTTTTGGATATGCGGATGTGTGGCAGAAAGACTGCATCACCAAATCTGCTGAGAATCCAAGACAAGCCAAATCTTTTAACTCATCGCGAGTCATTGGACCAGTTGTATCTTGTGAGCCAACGGTCGTCATGTGTGGCTCACAGTAGGTGCCTGGTCTAACGCCTTGACCTTCCGGCAAACCACATGCTCGTCCAACCATCTTTTGCGCCAAGCTGAAACCCTTCTTGTTATCAGGAGGGCTTACTGGTACACGGAATTCTGTAGAGGCGGGCAAGCCAAGAGCTGCACGAGCCTTAGCGGTTAAACCGCGACCAACGATTAATGGAATTCGGCCACCAGCACGCACTTCATCAAAGATCACTGGAGACTTTAGGGAAAAACTAGCGATTTCTTTGCCGTCTTTGAAGGCTTTGCCTTCATATGGACGTAATTCAATCACGTCACCCATATTCATTTGAGATACGTCCAATTCAATTGGTAAAGCGCCAGCATCTTCCATCGTGTTAAAGAAGATTGGGGCAATCTTTGTGCCCAAGCAAACACCACCGAAGCGCTTGTTTGGAACAAATGGAATATCTTCACCAGTCCACCACAATACTGAGTTTGTTGCAGATTTACGTGATGAGCCTGTTCCAACAACATCGCCTACATAAGCAATCAAATTACCTTTCTTTTGCAAGGCTTCGATTTGCTTCATTGGTCCACGGACACCTGGCTCATCTGGCTCAATACCAGGACGTGGATTCTTGAGCATGACAGTTGCATGCAATGGAATGTCGGGGCGGCTCCAGGCATCAGGTGCTGGCGAGAGGTCGTCAGTATTAGTCTCGCCGGTAACCTTGAACACAGTTAATTTCATTGTTTCTGGAACAGCGGGGCGGCTAGTAAACCACTCAGCATCAGCCCAGCTCTGTAGAACAGCCTTTGCATTAGCGTTACCTTTTTCGGCTAATTCCTGAACATCATGGAAATAGTCAAACATCAACAAGGTCTTCTTGAGGGCTGCTGCTGCCGCAGCGCCGCACTCTGCATCAGAAAGGAGTTCAACCAAAGGTTTGATGTTGTAACCACCAAGCATCGTGCCCAGTAATTCAGTAGCCTTAACGCGAGAGATCAACGGAGATTTTTCTGCTCCCTTAGCTACTGCATCCAGAAATTCAGCCTTTACTTTAGCGGCTTCATCAACGCCAGCGGGAACCCTGTTGGTGATAAGTTCTACTAATTCAGTCTCTTTGCCTGCTGGTGGATTCTTGAGTAACTTCACTAATTCAGCTACCTGATCTTTGGTAAGCGGAAGAGCGGGAATGCCAAGGGCGGCACGTTCAGCAACTTGGGCGTTATAGGCGTCTAACATGGTGGTTCCTATGCGGTAAATGTGATGAATAGAAAGGCCAAAAGGGTATTTTTACCCGATTAGACTCATTATAGTTACTAATTTAAGTCTTATATAAGAGTTTAAACCCTAAGGATTTATAGGGGGCGTGCTTTAAATAACGCTTTCTTCTTTGAGCGCCCAGACCAGAGCCACAACCCAGCCTATGAGGGACCAGCCTAGAAAGAGGTTTAAAGCAAAAATAGCCCCGGTATTTGCCCGTCTACGATTGAAAGCAATGGCAAAGGGGAGAAAATAAAAGAGCGATAGGGTGGCTATCAGGATCGCGGCAAAGAGGCGCATTGGGGCTATTTTTCACGTATCCAGGTTTGAGTTCTTCCCAGCAAGGGAATGCCAATATAAGCTCTTAAATCTAATTTGACTCCCTGATCCTTCAATTTCATCTCAGCTCGATATATTTCACCATCATCGGGGTCTAAAATTTGACCCCCAGAGAAGCCATCCCCTGTTCTTTTGAGCCCAGAGAGGATTTCCATCCCCAAAATAGGCTTTCCTTTTCGAAAATCCGTGCACTTTTCACAGGTTGTTGGTCCTGAGGCGTCTAGTAATTTTGTAATAACGCCTGAATAGATACCATTGTTTTCGCTAATTTGGACCATGGCTGCTGGCTGGTTTGTTTCATCATCGAACGTTTTCCATGTGCCGACGATGCTACCCATGCTTTGGGCTGACGAGTAGCCTCCGACGCATAGGAGGGCGGTAAAAATGAGGGAAAAGGACATTTTTTTCATGATTAAAGGCGATATTACCCTGATTACATACCTATAAATGCCCTCGGCTGTCGTTATAATTACTTTTTCCAACAGAGCTTAAGCGATGACCAAATACGTTTTTGTCACTGGTGGTGTGGTTTCTTCTTTAGGGAAAGGGATCGCAGCTGCCTCGCTTGCCGCGATTCTCGAATCCCGCGGCCTGAAAGTCACCCTCCTAAAATTAGACCCCTATATCAACGTTGATCCAGGCACCATGAGCCCTTTGCAGCATGGTGAGGTTTTTGTCACGGAAGACGGCGCAGAAACTGACCTCGATTTGGGTCACTACGAGCGCTTTGTTTCTGCCAAGATGCGCAAGAGTAATAACTTCACCACAGGGCAGATTTATGAGTCTGTCATCAGTAAAGAGCGTCGTGGTGAGTATTTAGGAAAAACAGTTCAAGTGATTCCTCATATTACTAATGAAATTCAGGCATTCATAGAGCGAGGAGCAAAAGCAAGCCACGATGGCAAAGCGGATATTGCTATCTGTGAGATCGGCGGAACTGTAGGTGATATTGAGTCACTTCCATTTTTAGAGGCAGCTAGGCAAATGAGTTTGAGGCTGCCGGCACATAGCTGTGCCTTTGTACATTTAACCTTAGTGCCATATATCAATAGCGCTGGTGAACTGAAAACAAAACCGACGCAGCACTCGGTTCAGAAATTGAGGGAAATTGGCATCATGCCTACCGTTCTCCTCTGTCGTGCAGATCGACCAATACCAGATGATGAGCGTGCAAAAATTTCTCTCTTTTCCAATGTAAGGGAAGAGGCTGTTATCTCGGTTTGGGATGTAGATACGATCTATAAGATTCCTGAAATGTTGCATTCACAGGGAATGGATGATCTTATCTGCCGTGAGTTGGAGTTAAATGCAAAACCTGCTGATCTTTCTGTTTGGGCAAACCTGGTCTACGAATTGGCCAATCCTAAGCATGAGGTGACCATTGGCATGGTTGGCAAGTACGTCGAACTAACAGAATCGTATAAGTCTCTTATTGAGGCCTTGCGTCATGCTGGCATTCATACGCACACCCGCGTCAATATCAACTACATTGATTCTGAGCAGATTGAAAAGGATGGTGTGGAGTGCCTTAAGGAATTAGATGCCATTTTAGTTCCAGGAGGTTTTGGCAAGCGTGGTACTGAAGGCAAGATTTCTGCCATTCGATATGCGCGTGAGAATGATGTCCCTTATTTGGGTATCTGTCTCGGGATGCAGCTAGCAGTAATTGAGTTCGCCCGTCATGTAGCCAATATCACCAACGCAAATAGCACTGAATTTGATGTTGATACAGATAGCCCAGTAGTCGCTCTCATTACCGAATGGCTTGACCGTGAAGGACGAGTTGAAAAACGTACAAATGATTCAGATTTAGGTGGAACTATGCGTCTTGGATCCCAGCGTTGTCCAATTAAACCGAATACGCTGGCACATCGAATATACGGTTCAGAGGTGAATGAACGCCATCGTCATCGTTATGAAGTGAATAATCTGTATGTACCAAAGCTAGAGCAATCTGGTTTGATTATTTCAGCGAGAACACCTAATGAATCTTTGCCAGAGATGATGGAATTACCTGAGTCAATGCACCCCTGGTTTTTCGGCGTTCAGTTTCACCCAGAGTTCACCTCTACACCACGTGATGGGCACCCTCTGTTCTCAGCATTTATCAAGGCTGCACTGGTACATCAAGATGCAGCAATGAAGCAGGTTGCCTAAGATGAGTAATTTCAAACTTTGTGGTTACAACGTAGGTTTAGATCAGCGTTTTTTTCTAATTGCTGGTACTTGCGTCATTGAGTCAGAGCAGTCTGCTATTGACGTTGCTGGACAGCTAAAAGAAATTACTTCTTCACTTGCTATTCCATTCATTTATAAATCGTCTTTTGATAAAGCAAATCGCTCGTCAGGAAATTCGTTCCGCGGTCTTGGGATAGATAAGGGTCTTGAGATTCTCGCCAAGGTTAAAAAACAGATTGGTGTGCCCGTCTTAACTGACGTGCATGATATTGCTGAGATTGCGCCGGTATCTCAGGTGGTAGATGTTTTACAAACACCTGCATTTCTTTGCAGACAGACAGACTTCATACGCGCATGTGCCCAAAGTGGCAAGCCAGTGAACTTTAAGAAAGGCCAGTTTCTTTCCCCGCAAGAAATGCTTAATGTTATTGATAAGGCTAGGGCAGCAGCAGTCGAGCAAAATCTTTCTGATCAATTTATGGTTTGTGAGCGAGGTGCTTCATTCGGATATAACAACTTAGTATCTGATATGCGGAGCCTTGCGATATTGAGAGATTCCAAAGCCCCTGTGGTGTTTGATGCGACTCATTCTGTGCAGCTGCCTGGTGGCCAAGGTAGCTCAAGTGGTGGTCAGCGTGAATTTGTCCCGGTATTGGCACGAGCGGCTGTTGCGGTTGGTATTAGTGGATTATTTATGGAAACTCATCCTGATCCAGCAAACGCTCTATCGGATGGTCCGAATGCAGTACCACTCAATCGCATGAAAGAGTTGCTTGAGTCTTTAGTCGCAATTGATGACGTTATCAAATCAAGCAAGGCTTTTTTAGAGAATAGTTTTAAGTAATCATTTTCATAAGATACCCAATTTCATATTGTTTTAAGGAGAAGGTGCATGAGCGCCATTGTTGACATCATCGGTAGAGAAGTTTTGGATTCACGCGGTAACCCAACGGTAGAGTGTGATGTTTTGCTTGAGTCAGGTGTAATGGGTCGTGCTGCCGTTCCATCAGGTGCATCTACTGGCTCACGTGAAGCAATTGAACTTCGAGATGGGGATAAGTCACGTTATTTAGGCAAAGGCGTTCTTAAGGCGGTACAAAACATTAATGTTGAAATTGCTGAATCGATTCTTGGTTTAGATGCAAGCGAACAGGCTTTTTTGGATAAGACCCTGATTGACTTGGACGGGACCCACAATAAGGCGCGTCTTGGCGCAAATGCCACCTTGGCTGTTTCTATGGCTGTGGCGAGGGCGGCGGCAGAAGAGGCTGGTTTGCCTTTGTATCGATATTTTGGCGGCTCTGGTGGCATGCAATTACCGGTTCCAATGATGAATATTGTGAATGGTGGCGCACATGCAAACAATAGCTTAGATATACAAGAATTCATGGTGATGCCTGTTGGTGCAGAAAGCTTCCGTGATGCCCTTCGCTGTGGTGCCGAAATTTTCCATGAGCTTAAAAAGATTATCGGCTCACAAGGTATGCCAACAACTGTTGGTGATGAAGGAGGCTTTGCGCCAAATTTCAAGAGTAATCATGAGTGCTTGCAAACGATTATGAAAGCTATTGAAGGTGCTGGTTATCAAGCTGGTGAAGACGTTCTATTGGCGCTTGATTGTGCTGCAAGTGAATTCTACAAAGATGGTAAGTACCATTTGTCTGGAGAGGGCCTGCAACTCAGCTCTAGTGAGTTTTCTGACTACCTTGGCAATTTAGCCGACCAGTTCCCAATCGTATCCATTGAAGATGGTATGCACGAGAGCGATTGGGATGGCTGGGCTGATATTACGAAAAAGCTTGGCAAGAAAATTCAATTAGTTGGCGATGACCTTTTTGTGACCAATACACTTATTTTGAGAGAAGGTATCGAAAAGGGTATTGCAAATTCGATCCTCATCAAAATCAACCAGATTGGCACATTAACTGAAACTTTTGCAGCTATTGAAATGGCAAAGCGTGCAAATTACACGGCTGTCATATCTCATCGTTCAGGTGAGACTGAAGATAGCACCATTGCTGACATTGCCGTCGGCACAAATGCTGGTCAAATTAAGACAGGCTCTCTCTCGCGTTCCGATCGCATTGCTAAATACAATCAATTGCTCCGTATTGAAGAGGATTTGGGAGATGTTGCAACCTATCCAGGTAAATCTGTGTTCTACAACCTGAGTCGCTAGTACAAGCTTTACTTATGCGGATTGTCATCTACTCTATGCTGGTATTGCTGATTGCGATCCAGTTCCCACTTTGGTTGGGTAAGGGTGGGTGGCTAAAGGTGTATGAGATGGAAAGGCAAGTGGAGCTTCAAGAGGCTAAAAATAGCCTCTTGGCACTTCGTAATGCCAAGCTTGCTGGTGATGTAAAGGATTTAAAAGATGGCACGCGTGCGATTGAAGAGCGCGCGCGTGTTGAGCATGGGCTTATTAAAGAAGGTGAGTTCTTTGTGCAAATCTTGCCAGCAGATAAATCAAGCACGGCGCCAGCCACAAAGCAGTAGGTTGACTTAGTGACCTTTTGATGGAGGTCGAGTAGCGTCGCTTAGCAAATCAGTTTTAAATACCTGAAGGCAATCTACTGCATCAAAGCGATAAGGCTTTGCACAAAAATCACAAATTGTTTCTACTGAACCGCGCTCTTCAAGAATTCCTTGTACTTCTTCCTCGCCCAGCATTCTGAGTACATCGGCCACTTTGTTGCGTGAGCACGTGCAGGAAAATCGTATGGGTCTTACTGGAAAACTCCTTACCCCGTATTCAATTGACTCTTCCAAGAAAAGCCTTCTTAAGATAGTTTGAGGAGGTAGGGATAACAACTCTTCATTGGTAATGGTCTCGCCAAGCGTCTGAATGCGAGACCAGCCTTCTGCGGCGATCTGTGGGTCTAGGTGAGCATGACCTCCAGAGTCAGGCAGTCTTTGCAATAATAAGCCGCCCACATTTTTATCATTAGAGCTAAGCCAGATTCGTGTATCCAACTGCTCAGAATTTTGCATGTACAGCGCAATTGCTTCAGAAGCGCTTGTAACGGGCCTGAGTTCATCTCCAAAATATTCTTGAAGGGCAACAATGCCTTGATAGGGCGCTTGCCCAGGCTCTCGATCAGCAGGATCAAGGGTGATGGCTAATCTACCGGAATTGCTGGCGTCTAGTAATTCGCCTAGAGTAGCCTGATCGTCAATCTCTGAGGGCTCAACTGAGAGTTTTACAGTAGCTCGCATGCTGAGATCAGATTTGCACTCGACCACTAAAAGCTGAATTGGGCCTTTGCTTTGGGCTTGAATAATTAGAGTTCCATCAAATTTAAGGCTAGCACTTAGCAAGGTTGCCGCGCCAACAAAATCACCCAAAATTTTACGAACCGCAGGCGGATCATTGCGACGTTCTTGGATAGCCTGCCAGGCAGACCCAATAGATACAATTTCCCCGCGAACGGGGGCGCCATCACAAATAAATACCAGAAGTTGATTCATGAGTGAAAGTATCCACTTTTTTTGAAATTACCGCCTCTTTGCCTGACCTGAGATAATAGGGTTTATGCATATTCGTACACGCTTTGCCCCTAGTCCCACGGGCTTTATACATTTGGGAAATTTACGTAGTGCGCTTTATCCATGGGCATTTGCTCGCCATAATAAAGGTGACTTCATTCTGCGTATAGAAGATACTGACTTAGAGCGATCCTCCCAAGAAGCGGTGGATGTGATTATCGAAGGTATGGCTTGGCTGGGTATGGATATTGACGAAGGCCCTATCTATCAAATGCAACGAATTGATCGATATCGCGAAGTTATCAAGCAGATGGTCGATGCTGGCTTAGCTTATCCATGCTACATGAGCGAAGATGAGCTCAATCAGCTTCGCGATCAACAAATGGCTAGCAAAGAAAAGCCACGTTATAACGGCATGTGGAGACCAGAGCCAGGCAAAACATTGCCGCCAATACCCGATGGTGTTGAGCCAGTTATCCGTTTTAAAAACCCGATTGGTGGCTCAGTCATTTGGAATGATGCAGTAAAAGGTCAGATTGAAATATCGAATGATGAATTAGATGATCTCGTTATTGCGAGACCTGATGGTACGCCTACCTATAACTTTTGCGTCGTGGTTGATGATCTAGACATGAAGATTACACATGTGATTAGAGGTGATGATCACGTAAACAATACCCCAAGACAAATCAACATCATGAGGGCTTTGGGTGGCACACCCCCAATCTATGCACATTTACCAACCGTCTTGAACGATGCTGGTGAAAAGATGAGTAAGCGCAATGGCGCAATGAGCATTCGAGACTATCAAAAAGCAGGTTATCTTCCAGAAGCTATCTTGAATTATCTGGCTAGACTGGGCTGGTCACATGGAGATGCTGAAGTATTTACTAAGGAACAATTTGTAAACTGGTTTGACCTTGAGAGCCTTGGTAGGTCGCCAGCCCAACATAATCCAGAGAAATTGCTTTGGTTAAATCACCAATATATTCAAAATGCAGATGTTATGAAGTTGGCAGAAGCTACAAAACCATTTGCCCATCAATTAGGAATAGATACTGAGCACGGACCAGATTTTGTTCAAGTGGTTGGATTATTGAAAGATAGGGCAAATACCTTGATTGAGATTGCTGAGGGTGCAAAACTCTTCTATCTACCAGCACCTCAACTAACAGCTGATCAAATTTCAGAGAAAATTCCCCAAGCAATAATTCCTGCTTTAAGAGATTTAATTGAAGCAATTAAGCTTGCTGAACCAAACAAAGAATCGTATAGCGCCGCATTTAAACAAGTATTGGCAAAACACCAAATTAAGATGCCTGCACTTGCTATGCCGGTTCGTTACGGCTTGTTTGCCACAACCCAAACGCCAGCCATTGATGCAGTGCTGGTTGTCCTCGGTAAGGAAGAGGCGATAAACAGGCTTTCTAAGCTTGTATAAGTGTAATTTGCGCTGTCGCACAAAAATAGGCTAAAATCTTGGATTGTTTTGATTGTCTTGTGGTTTTATTGCGAGATTTCGGGGGTATAGCTCAGCTGGGAGAGCGCTTGCATGGCATGCAAGAGGTCAGCGGTTCGATCCCGCTTATCTCCACCAAGATTTCAAAGCAAATGACGTACAAAGTGGTCTAGGTCCCCATCGTCTAGAGGCCTAGGACATCACCCTTTCACGGTGAGTACGGGGGTTCGAATCCCCCTGGGGACGCCAAATTTTTGGCCATTGCAGTTGTTTTACTTGATGTAATTTGGAGCGGTAGTTCAGTTGGTTAGAATATCTGCCTGTCACGCAGAGGGTCGCGGGTTCGAGTCCCGTCCGTTCCGCCAAATTCTTAATTTAAAAGCCTCCCAAGTGGAGGCTTTTAAATTACCTTGTCTCTGTAAATCAAAGAATTCTGGATTTTAGAGGTTTTGAAGTCATGTCGGTGTAGTAACTATCTATGCCTAGATTGCCCCCCGCAGCTCTTGTAAAGAATCTCAGCACCTCGTTTAAAACAATCTCGCGTTCATTATCAACGGTAATAATGTGATAACTGTTGCCTAGCCAGATTACCCTGCGTAAATCTGACTTTGCATCAGAGAGAATTTTCTCTGCAGACCATATAGTGCATGTATCGTCCTCGACTGATTGCAAGACTAATAACCTAGAAGTTATAGCATCTAAATTGTTGGTGACATAAGACATCAAGCCTTTGGCTTCATGTAAATGTCTCGCTGTGATAAAAGGGGCCCCAACTTCAGACAATTCATTGGCCTTAAATTTATCTCGAATACGTCTACGCAGATCTTGATTCTTTATGCCAAATGGCTCTCGTTCGAGATACTTCCAATCACGAATACCAAGTTTATAAGCAATATCCAAAAGGAAGCGATATCTTGGAACCGACCAACCGTCATAACGCAATACTGGGGATAGAAGTGCAATGGAGGGTATGTCAGTTCTTTGACTTGCAACAGCAAGAGCTAGGGTAGAGCCCATACTGATCCCAGCTAAGTTGATGGTTTTGTAACGATTTTTGGCATCATCAATTGTGTTGTGTATTTGACCAATCCATTCTTCAAAGCCGCTGGGCTCTGACCCATGAAGATAGCCGTCAATTTGGGGGACAAGGGTGTCAAAGCCATTAGCTCCCAAGAAATTAGGAAGTTGACCAAGCTCTAGTCCTCCACCATTAAGTCCAGGTAGCAAGATTGTTAGTGTGGAGCCAGAATCTCCTGTTGCATTTATTTGCGGCATCTTATAAATTGTCTCTCATGCTATCCTAAGAGAATACACTCACTTCACAACCAATGAAACATAATCTTAATGCCAAAAGATGGTGCTCAAATAAGCATGTTGGCTATATAAACGCATGCATTGGTGTTTTTTTCGCTTTTTGTGTAAGGCTTGCTCTCCAGCCACATATTGAAGATGCAATGCCTCTGTTCTTTTTCCAAATTAATACAATTTTGATTGCGTTCTTTTTTGGAACAGGCCCAGCATTACTCACGCTTGTATTGAGTATTCCGCTGATTTCATATTTCTTTATGGCCCCTTTTGGGTCGTTCACTGTTGTGGACTCTCGAGATATTACGACTTTAATCGTATATGCAACCTACACAGCTTTA
The DNA here is from genome assembly GCF_040409795.1 of Polynucleobacter sp. MWH-UH19D. Lineage (NCBI taxonomy): Bacteria > Pseudomonadati > Pseudomonadota > Betaproteobacteria > Burkholderiales > Burkholderiaceae > Polynucleobacter > Polynucleobacter sp. MWH-UH19D. Next base: position 964,735 of record NZ_CP099571.1, read on the forward strand.
GTATGCTTCTTGGTTGAATGGTTACGAAGAGAGCAATACAACGCCAAAATGGCGGTCTTGGTAAGTGATTCACGATTTAAACTCATGGTTGAGGGCGACAACAAAATTCGTGAATTATTAAAATCACCCCCCCCCCCACAAACTTAAGGAATTAACGTCTATTTAACTTTCGCTTTATGGGAAGCCTGGTAGAGGGGTTCAACTGCAGGCATTAGTTCTGTAAGTTGTTCAATCCTAGTATCTCCAGAAGGGTGGGTGGATAAAAACTCAAAAGTTCCCTTGCCATCGGTGGCTCTATTCATTTTTTGCCAAACGCTAATTGCAGCCCTAGGGTTATAGCCAGCCCGAGCGGCAAGCTCTAATCCAATGGCATCAGCCTCAGATTCATTCTGACGAGAATTAGGAAGAACTAGGACATACTGAGCAGCCTGATTTGCAGCGCTAACAGCTGACCCATAAGGTCCAGCAACTGCCATGGCAATGTTCGCAACAGCACTTTGCGCCATCGCTTGCGATAAACGCTCTCGACCATGCTCTCTTAATGCATGCGCAATTTCATGACCCATGATCGCTGCAATCTCATCATCATTTAAATTTAGTTGCTCTATTAGGCCTGTATAAAAAGTAATTTTTCCGCCGGGGGCACACGTCGCATTGAGTATTGGGGCGTTAATTAGTACAAGCTGCCAATTCCACTGCTGAGTGTCGTCTCTAAAAATTGCTGTTTGAGCAATCAAACGATTAGAGATTGCTTTAAGCCTGTCATAAGCTGGACCCGAAGTGATGAGGATATTTTTTTCTTTAGCCTTTTGATTCTGATCGTTATAGCTAATGGCAGATAGTCGATCAACCTCAGATGCGGATACCGCTAAAAATTGTGATCGATTGATTCCAACTGCTCCTGACCTCGTTGTATTAGCGCAGGCCAGAAGCAGGGAGGTTAGAGAAAGGCTAACTACTAATTTGCTGCAAACAACTAATAATTGCATCAACTTATTTCTTTGGGGCGGTAATGGATGCCGCCATTGCATCGTAGTAGATTACCTTTACTTGTTCGCCAACATTAACGTCAGCAAGAAGGGCTGGGTTCTTGACGGTTACAGTAGTCACTTTTCCACTTGGCCCTTTAACAGATACCAGTTTCTTCTCGCGGTTTACTTCAACAATATCGGCAACTATCGTGGTTTTATTCGCGATAGTTTCAGCTGGTTTTTCATTTGCTTTTGATGTGGTGACGGTGTTAGTTTCTACCTTGCTGCGGATACCATCACTCTTCGTTTTAATTAATTCAATGGCCACTGCAAGTTGGTAGGTCACATTAAGGTGATCACCCTTTTTGATCTGATTAAAGTTAGTGATTTCAGGGCCGGCAACGAACTTTGACTCACCTTCTTTATTTTTAAAGGTAATAGTGCGAGTCTTTTTATCAACTTTGACAACATCCCCCTCGTAGAGTGAGTAACTATTATCGACAACAGCAGCGTCGATCACGATAGGTTTGCTTGAAGCAGGGGCTCCGCTTGGTTGAGAAAGCGCTGCAGTTGAAAAAAAGGTTGCAGCTATCAACCCAATAGAGGCATTAATAAGTTGATTGTTCATTTTGTTCCTTTTGGTAAATGATTTTGCACTCCATATTAGCGCAATTTTGTCCATAATCAGCCATGAGAAGGCCTTATTAGATCTTGAGATGAATATTCTTAACTTTGTTAAGATTCTTGGATAGTAGATCCATCCAAGGAACCCAATGCCACAGTTTGCCGCTAATTTAACGATGCTATTTAATGAGGCCCCATTTTTGGAGCGCTTCAACTTAGCTGCTAAGGCAGGATTCAAGGCAGTTGAATTTCTCTTCCCTTATGCATATTCAGCGCAAGAGATAAAAGCACACTTAGATACAAACCAGTTGCAACTGGTTCTCCATAATTTGCCTGCTGGAAACTGGGATGCAGGAGAGCGGGGGATTGCCTGTCATCCAGATCGAATTGATGAGTTTCGTGCAGGAGTATTCAGTGCGATTGAATACGCCAAAGTCCTTGGTGTTGGGCAACTAAATTGTCTAGCGGGTAAAGTCCTAGAAGGCGTTAATCCTGTTGTGATTCGAACAACCTTCATTGAAAATCTGCGGTTTGCCGCTTCTGAGTTGAAGAAAGCAAATTTACGTTTATTAGTAGAGCCAATTAATACCTTCGATATTCCTGGATTTTACTTATCAAGAACATCTCAAGCTATTGAAATCATGAATGAGGTGAATGCTGAAAACCTCTATCTTCAATACGACATCTATCATGCTCAACGAATGGAAGGTGAGCTAGCCAATACCATTCAAAAACATCTATCACGGATTGCACACATTCAGTTAGCAGATAATCCAGGACGTAATGAGCCTGGCACAGGTGAGATTAACTATCGCCACCTCTTTACATGCCTTGATCGTATTGGATACAAGGGTTGGATTGGCTGTGAATATAAACCAGCTAGTACTACTGAGGCAGGTCTTGGTTGGTTGACTGAGCTAACTTCCTAGATATCTAATCTCAATCATTACAGTCGGAGACATCATGAGTAAACAATTGAATTTGGGATTTATTGGTCTTGGCATTATGGGTGCGCCTATGGCTGGACACCTAGTTAATGCTGGCCATTGCGTTTTCATTCATACGCGCAGCAAAGTTCCGGAGTTACTGGCAACTTCAACAGCTCAGCAGTGTGCAAGCCCTAAAGAAGTTGCGCTGAATGCTGACATCATTTTTACAATGGTTCCAGATACTCCCGATGTAGAAAAGGTGCTGTTTGGCGAAAATGGCGTCGCTGCAGGATTAAGTAAAGGGAAAATTGTGGTGGACATGAGTTCCATATCCCCAATAGCAACAAAAGAATTTGCCAAGAAAATTAATGCCCTCGACTGCGATTATCTAGATGCACCTGTATCGGGCGGTGAAGTAGGCGCTAAGAACGCAACTCTTTCCATTATGGTTGGAGGAGACGAGAGTGTATTTAATCGGGTCAAACCAGTATTTGATCTGATGGGGAAGAACATTAACTTAGTTGGTGGCAACGGCGATGGACAAACTGCAAAAGTTGCCAATCAAATTATTGTTGCACTTAATATTGAAGCGGTTGCAGAAGCTTTGCTTTTTGCTTCCAAGGCTGGCGCTGACCCAGCGAAAGTTCGCCAAGCGTTAATGGGTGGCTTTGCTGGGTCAAAAATTTTGGAGGTTCATGGTGAGCGTATGGTAAAGCGTACGTTTGACCCAGGTTTTCGTATTGAGCTGCACCAAAAAGATCTCAATTTAGCCCTTAATAGTGCTAGATCACTTGGCGTTGCCCTTCCAAACACTGCCACTGCTCAGGAGTTGTTTAATTCTTGTTCAGCGCATGGTGGCAAAAGCTGGGATCACTCTGCAATGGTCAGAGCTCTTGAGATGATGGCTAACTTTGAAGTAGGGCAGAAATCCTAAGTAAGCAATATACGTATGACTAAAACTTTATTGGTTTATTTACACGGGTTTAGATCGTCACCTCGCTCTAGTAAGGCGGTGATCACTGGCGAAGGAATAAAGACTATATCGACACCCGAAAACTTTTTCGAATGGTATTGCCCACAATTGCTTGCCTCACCGCGGGAAAGTATGGCAATAGTCGAGGATCGAATTCATCAGTCTGATTCTGATCAAATTGTTGTTGTCGGCTCTTCATTAGGCGGGTTTTATGCGAATTATCTTGCTGAGAAATATAGCTGTAAAGCCGTTGTTCTAAATCCAGCAGTAAGAGCTGCTAGGGAGTTGGCGCCCCATGTTGGCATGATGACCGCGTATGATAGCGATGAACCTTTTGATTTTCGTCCTGAATATATTGACGAACTGAAAACTTTACAAGTGGAAAAAATTAGCAATCCATCTCGCTATTTTTTGATCGCCGCTAAAGGTGACGAACTTTTGGATTGGCGAGAGATGGTTGACTTTTATCCTGGAGCAAATCATCTTGTACTAGAAGGTAGTGACCATGGTATTTCAGAATATGCCAATTTTCTTCCGCAGGTTCTAAAGTTTGTTTCCCCTTAATTATTCTTGGTTGATTGCATTTTGCTTCTTCGGTAAGATGAAGCAAATGATCGCCCAATCTAAAAAGGGGCGGCCTAGAAAGAAGAGATTGTGCTGAGCATCTTGAAATTAGACGCTGGTGGAATTCCCCAGGGATGGGTAAACGCTGAAGAAGCTACCAAGCAATATGCTGAAAATAGCGTTATTTGGACTCTTGGTGATCCCATCATGCGTATGCGTGGCGGCATTTCTAGAGTTAGTGGGACGCAATCCATCATCGAGCTCCATTCGATCATAGCCGTTAAAGGCAGTTCAAAAATTAATCTATTTGATGTAGTTCCAGTTATCACCAAGCACAAACTTTTTAAACGTGATCGTGGCATCTGTGCTTACTGCGGTGATGCTATTCACGAGGGTTGCGCAGAGGCCGAGCATATTATTCCAAATAGTAGGGGTGGAAAGTATTCCTGGATGAACCTTGTAATTTCTTGCAGACCCTGCAATCAGCGTAAAGGTAATCGCACTCCCGAACAGGCTGGTATGAGTCTTCTGTACACGCCGTATCTTCCCAGTCTTTATGAGGACATGATTTTAAAAGGGCGAAACATCTTGGCTGATCAAATGGATTTCTTGGCGGCCAATCTTCCCAAAAATAGTCGACTTTTAAAGAGCCTGAAATAAAGTCAACACTTTGCTAGTATTGCACTCAAATATGAGTGAACTTCTTCGCGGCCAGTCATTGCGGATTTTTCTTGGTGCCTTGCTTTTATCTCTTTTGGGGCACTGCATTCTATTTTTTGGAATGCCTCTTATTTCTTTTTCTCGTCTTCCTGAGGTTTCCGATGATTTGATTATTCGATCAGAGTTGAAATCTGAACCTCCGAAAAAAATTCAAATGGCTAAGGCTCAAAAGCCAACGCAGAAAACTCCCGCCAATCAAATGGTAGATGATGCATCAAATACAAGCGCGCAAGGTAGCTCAGAGAATCAGGCAGGCGTTCCATTTAAGTTACCTGAATCCGGCACTATTTACTACGATTCATTTGTCGATGGTCAGAAGTTCCAGACCGGTGAAATTGATTGGATTGTTAGCGGAAGTTCTTATCGACTTTATATCAACATACCTTATGCATTTGTTGGTCCGTTTGTTTTTGAGTCAAGAGGATCAGTTGATGCTTACGGTATTTCTCCTGCAATTTATTGGTCACAACGGGGAGCTAGAGCCCCGCGTTACTCTCGCTTTGATAGAGACGATAGTGGAGGAGGGCGAATGTTTTTCTCTGAAAAACCTGAATTTAGCCCAACTATTGTTCCTGGTACTCAGGATCGATTTAGTCTAATGTTTCAATTAGCGTCATTACTCAATGGCGATAGCAAAATTGATGAGCCTGGTGCAATTCGATCCATCCCTGTGGTTGATTACAACACTTTGGATCAGTGGCATTTCAAAAGCTATGGAGAAGCGTTGAACGATGATATTCCCAGTCTGGGTACGGCAGTTAACCGGCATTACGCATTAATGCAGCGAGAGAACGACCCATATAAGCGCCAAGTGGATATCTGGTTGGCAAAAGATCTTGAGTGGCTTCCAGGGCGTATTCGGTCTTTAGAGTCAAATGGTCGAGTCTTAGAGCTGGTTTTTAAGCAGAAAAATCCAATTGCACTCAATCCCAGCCCAACTCCAAATCCTAACTAATTTTCCTGCTTAAGTGCCCGTTTTGTTCTTATTGATCAAGGCCCCCATCATGGTGTAGAGTGCGGCACCCGACATGGAAACAGCAAAAATTCCTGTAAAAGAGATGATGATTGGCAAAATCCGCCATTGCTCTGTTAATTTGTAGTTTCCGTATCCAACAGTTGTATACATTTCACCAGCAAAGAAAAATGTCTGCGGATTTGTAGGAAACACCCTTAGAGCAACACAAAGGTAAGCCCAAATGATTATTTCGGCAAAATGAATTGCAATGACCAAAAAGATGGCCACGAAATAGGACAAAAAGCTTGCGCCAAAAATACTATGCCGAGACATCAGGCTATCTATGTAATGAAATGCGCTGGCTATCCCCAAAACCACAACTGCATGTACCGCCAACATCAGGCATGCATTAATTAAGACAAACCAAATTTGAGGGCTGCCAATATCATCATTAATTTCGTTAAATAGCGAGATAAAGCTGGGAAGGTTGGCTTCTTGAAGTAATTCGAGCATGTTCAGATTAGATTGAATATCTTATTTGACATAATAATGATTATACGCAAATACTATTTAAGAGCTTTTTGCAGGAAGTGGTTTTAAGGGGCCTGGATATGGCTGCTTGTATAGCTTTTGCCAGCGGGATTTCAAGCCATCTGCAATCCAAGGCTTCTCGTAAATCTCGGCAATGTCGATTGCAGAAAATCCTTGAGTATTGCGTATACGTAAATCCGCTCCGTTATCCAATAGATAGCGAACCAATTCTTCATTGCCTGATTGCACGGCCATCATCAGCGGCGTAGTGCCATTTAATGCGTTGGAGTCAACTATGGCGCCATTTGCGACCAGAAACTTGGCTACATCAAGATTGCCCTTGGTGCAGGCGTAATGTAAAGGTGTCCAGCCAATATGATCAATACGTGCTTTATTTTGAAGTACAAGCGTCTTTACTAGTGGTAAATTGCCTTCAAATGAAGCCATCATAAGTGGTGTTTCACCATACTTATTAGATAAATCCACGTCTATATTCCGATTTTGCAGCAATAACTCCGTAACGCCTGTAGATTTGTCCTTAATTGCCAAAACCAGCATAGAATTGCCTTTTGAGTCCACTGTATTTGGACTAATACCTTTGGCAATCAGGGATTTAACCTCGGAAATATCATCAAATTTTGCTGCCTTAGCAAAATCTTCTGCTTGCGCTGCAGTTTGGGCCACAGAATAAGGGCTCAAAGAAGTAAAAATTACGCAAAAAAGGATAGATTTACAGTAACGAAAATACATTATGAAATAGCTCTATTTATCTGAAAACATTGAAAAAAATTATTAGTTGTGCAATCAGCCAGAGTGTTAATGGGTAGATTCTTGAGCTGAGCAATATATTCACCCACCTTGGATACCCAAGCGGGTTCGTTGGTTTTGCCACGAAATGGTATTGGCGCCAAATATGGGGAATCAGTCTCAATGAGCATGCGCTCCAGGGGTATTTTTTTGCACGTCTCTTGTAATTCTGTAGCGGTTTTAAAAGTCACAATTCCTGAGAAAGAGATATAAAAACCCAAATCCATCGCTTGCTTGGCAACATCGTAACTTTCAGTGAAGCAATGCATGACCCCGCCTACTCTATCTGCACCCTCCTCTTTCATGATCTTGATGGTGTCGACTGAGGCAGAACGTGTATGAATAATTAAGGGTTTTTTGGACTCTATAGCTGCATGAATATGCACCCTGAATCGATCTCGCTGCCATTCCATCGATTCATAACTTCGATCACCCATGCGATAGTAATCAAGCCCAGTTTCTCCAATGGCAATAATTTTTGCATGCTTGGAGGCGGTATCAACCAAAAACTCTACTGTAGGCTCCGGGGTGTCCTCGTAGTCCGGGTGGACGCCAACAGAGGCATAAAGATTGGCGTTCTCTTGCGCCAATTGTAGGACTCTTGGAAAGTCTGGGATATCTACAGATACGCAGAGTGCATGACTGACCTGGGAGGATTTCATATTTGCCAGCACCTCTGGGAGGCGCTCCCGAAACTCTGGAAAGTCGAGATGACAATGGGAATCAACAAACATAGGTGTCATTTTAGACTGCGAGAGCGGTCCTGACTATCTTAGGCCTCGAATACCTGTTGATATTGTGAGAGTAATGCCTCTAGTTGAATGCGAGCTGCTAATGGGTGATTCTCGGATCTTCGTGCCTGGATAAGAGATTTCCAAAATTGAAGAAGTTTGGTGGTTTGAGCAGATTGTGAGAGCGTCTTCAGCGTATTGGCATGTTTTGGGTAATACCGCGCGGTCCCGCCACCACTCACCAACTGCAAATCGGAAATCCAACGCTGCATTGTTACCAGCAAAAATGCATATTGAGCCTTATGTATTTTTTCGGCTGTTTCAAGCCAGTTAATTCGAGCAGCTTGCGCCATAGATTGCAGCAATATTCTTGAAGCTGCGATCGATAGAGTAAGTTCATCCTTTTCATTTTTATGATGTCTGGCAACTAATGACTCTAGAACCGCATAAGGTGCCCCGCCCTGCTCATCAAATATAGCCTGAATATCATCCTCAAGCGCCTTGATTTCTGGTGTGGCGCTTAATTGGGATTTCAGCCAATTTAGCCCTGTGGCTCGGTCAGGCCTAGGTGCAGCCAACAATCTACAGCGTGAGCGTATTGTTGGTAATACGCGATCAAGCCTATCAGCAAGCAAGATAAAGATGGTGTTAGCAGGCGGCTCCTCAAGAGATTTAAGTAAGGTATTGGCAGAATCTGACCGCAACATCTCCAACGGATAAATCAGAATAACGCGGTTGCCTCCTCGATGAGATCCAATCGATAGTCCTTCAATTACACTTCTAGTATCCTCAATAGAGATATTCTTTTTTTCTTTTTTATCGCTAGATTCTGCATCAGCGTCATCTTTTGTGCTGCGTGATTTTTTCGTTGGCTCGTCTTGCTCGTACTCGGCTTGGGGCAACAGCTTTCGATGTGTTTCCGGCACTAAGGCGGTAAAGTCTGGATGATTGCCTGTATTAAACCAATGGCAACCATCGCATTGATTACATGGCTTTGCGGTTGAGTGAGTAGATTCGCATAACAAGGCCTTTGCTAACTCTAAGCCAAATGCAAATTTACCTATCCCAGGCTGACCATGGACCAAAATGGCATTAGGTAGCTTGTCAAGATCAAGACTTTCCCATAGCGGTTTAAGCCACGGCGCAAGTGTGCTCTCTTGCTCTGGATCAGGAAACATTGAGTCGGTCATCAAATTCGCAATTCCAAGCGCTCCAAACCATCCCAAATAGTTTCAGGTGTTTGAGTTGCATCAACCAAATGAAAGCGGTTTGGATTTTCTTTGGCCCGTCTTAAATATTCTTGTCGAACTTTTTCAAAAAAATTGAGGTCTAATTTTTCAAATTTATCAGGCGCTCTTGCCTTTGATCGACGCTCTTCTGCCACCTCTCCAGGCAAATCAAAGAGTATGGTGAGATTAGGTTCGAGCAAAGTGCCATCTGGTTGACCTTGCACCCAGCGCTCCAAATCATTTAACTTATCAAGACTTAAGCCCCGCCCTCCGCCTTGATATGCAAAACTGGCATCAGTAAATCGATCGGATATGACAATCTTTCCCGCTGTCAGAGCTGGCTCAATGACTTGCGCAATATGCTCGCGCCTAGCAGCAAACATAAGGAGAGCTTCAGTTTCAATATTCATCGGAGCATTTAGAAGCAGACTACGTAATTGTTCGCCTAATTCTGTACCACCAGGTTCTCGTGTTACGACGACTTCACGATTTGGGAATCTGCTCTTCATCAAGCTGCAAAATCGATCAATGTGGGTACTTTTTCCGGCGCCATCTATGCCCTCAAAGCTAATGAAATATCCTAAATTCATATTTGTCATATAGGTCTGTCGTGCTAATTTGATTTAAGTGTTGATTTACGTTGATAGCGATCAACAGCAGATTCATGCTCATTAAGGGTTTCTGAGAAGTGGCTACTACCATCGCCCTTAGCAACAAAATATAAAGCCTTGCTTTGTTCGGGGTGCGTAGCGGCTCGGAGCGACTCTTTGCTTGGCATCGCTATAGGAGTTGGTGGTAAACCTTTGCGCATATAGGTATTGTAGGGACTATCTTTGCGTAAATCTGTTTTGCGAAGGTTGCCGTCAAATTGAGGACCAATTCCGTAAATGACAGTTGGGTCTGTTTGTAACATCATCCCTTTATGAAGCCTATTTACAAAGACTGCTGCAATTAAACCTCTATCGCCGTTTTTACCGGTTTCTTTTTCAATGATTGATGAGAGGATCAATAGGTCATAAGGACTGTTCAAAGGCAAATTAGGCGCTCTTTGTTGCCAAGCTTGGTTCAGCTGTTTTTGCATTGCTTGCGAGGCTCGTTGATAAATATTGATATCCGTTTCATCAGGATCAAAAATGTAGGTATCGGGAAAAAAAATACCTTCATCGCTAGGAAAGTCTAGATTCAAAGTTTCCAACAAGGCTTTTGAACCAAGACCTCTTGTTTGATGAGTGAGCGCAGGGTGTGAGTCTATTAAGTTACGAACCTGCCAAATCGTCATGCCAGGAATAATCGAAATACTTTCTCGCACTCGATCGCCTTTTGCTATCTGCAACAACAACTTTCCTAGGCTCGCCCCAGTGGGTAATAAATATGTCCCTGGCTTTAATTTTGAGCCTACAAAGAGAGCGCGAGCACCTACTTGAAACGGAAATACAGAAAGAGAGAGCCCCTGCTCCTTCAACTGCTCTGAGATGCTAGCTAGACTGGATTGAGGTTTGATTTTTACTCGGTATACCTGATCATTCTGAATATTAGAGCGACTTGGGACTACCGGCCATGCAAAAATAGCTCCATACAGAATTACTATGAGGCAAATGAGCGCCAAAAAAAATGAAGTTAGGCTAAGCCCATAGGACTTTTTAGAGTTAAATAGAGATCGCCTCTGAATTATTTTTCGCATCAGGCTATGATAAAAGGAACATGACAACTCTTAGCAAAAT